>NZ_JAHGAD010000044.1:0-8638 GCF_030248375.1 Vibrio sp. B181a
AGGTTCTAGGTTCTAGGACGAGAGTAAAAGCACTCTCATAAGATTTGCAAATCAATATTTAGCGCTGAGCTTCTAAAAGTACTTCTCGGATCACTTGAGCCGTTTTAGACACTTCTTCAGCTGTTAAGGTTGGATGTACAAGGAACATCAAGCTTGTTTCGCCTAAAGCCACTGCATTGCTCAATCGTTGCTCTGGTCGCCAAGGTGTATTGTCAAACGCCTTCTCCAAGTACACTTCTGAGCAACTGCCTTGGTAAGCTGGCACACCACGCTCAACGATGGTTTCTACAATGCGATCTCGTGTCCACCCTTCAGCAAGGTTCTGAGGCTCGATAAACAAATAATGTTTGTACTCGGCGTGCTCACTGTATTCCGGCACTTCCACTCGGCGAACCACGCTTAGGTCTGCAACCGCTTCATCAATTTGTGCTGCATTCGCTTGGCGTTGCGCTGTCCATGCTGGCATGCGAGCAAGCTGGATACGACCAATAACAGCTTGTAACTCTGTCATGCGCCAGTTAGTGCCGAAAGATTCGTGTAACCAACGAAAGCCCGGTGGATGCTCGCGATTGTAAATCGCATCAAAGCTTTTACCGTGATCTTTGTACGACCACATGGTTGACCACAATGTCTTATCATTGGTTGTCACCATGCCACCTTCACCGCCTGTCGTCATGATCTTATCTTGGCAGAAAGACCACGCACCAATGTGGCCAATAGTCCCGACACTACGCCCTTTGTATTTCGCGCCATGTGCTTGAGCACAATCTTCAATTACGTAAAAACCGTGCTGCTGTGACAGCGCCATAATGGCATCCATCTCTGCTGGCATACCAGCAAGGTGCACCACAATCACCGCTTTTGTTTTTGGCGTGAGTGCCGCTTGTATCGATTCCGCCGTAATCGCTTGGCTGTTTAGATCCACATCCGCAAAAACGGGTGCTGCACCGGAAGTCACAATTGACGAAGCGGAAGCAAGGAACGTTCTTGGGGTGGTAATCACTTCATCGCCCTCGCCTACGCCCAAGGCTTTCAATGCCACATCTAGTGCAAGCGTTCCATTGCCAAGAGCAATCGCGTATTCGCAACCGGCCCATGCCGCCAACTCTTTTTCGAACTCACGACACTCGTTGCCTGTCCAGTAGTTTACTTTGTTTGACAGTAGCACACGGCTCACTGCATCCGCCTCTTCTTGAGTAAAAGAAGGCCATGGAGAAAATGGTGTATTAAGCATGTTATTTCCTAAAAGATCAGCACTAGAATTGAGAAAGCTCTCTTACCTTTGATGCAGGTACTCCAAAATAAAGACTGTTTTCATCTGTACTTTTAACTACCGTACTTCCCATCCCTATGACAGAACCTTTACCCACAAGAATTCCTTGACGAACTGACGAAGATGCTCCAACCTCTGCGCCAGATAAAACTTTCACTTCACCACCTAGCATAACTTTAGGTGAAATCGTACAGAAATCATGAACAACAACATCATGACCTATAGATACGAGTTTATTGACTATGACAAAGTCTCCAATACAGATGTCAGCAGTACAAACAGTACCAGCGCAAATAATTGAGCCCAAACCAACATTATTAATTTCGTCTCCAATTAGGACACTAGGGTCAATGAGCGTTATAAATGACGGTTGTTCAGCAGACCTCATTCTTTCAACTACACGTTTTCGGACCCGAGGAGATGCGATAGCAATTACGAAATCACAATCCCTATACTCTCGCCAATTTCTTATAGTATTTAATACCGGATAGTCATAGAATAAATTTCCAATAAGCTCTTCTCTATCATCTAAAAACCCTAAGATGTTAATTTTGAGCCGTTTCGCTAGCCACGCTACTTCCTTTCCTAAACCACTAGCGCCAATTATTACTAAACGTTTACTCATTACTTTCACCTTTAAACTTAGGCATAGTAATGTTCTCCGCGCTATTTATTCCTTCTTTAAAAAATACTTTTTTAATAGTTAATAGAATAATCTTACAATCTAATAGGAAGCTATTATTATCTACATACCATATGTCTAAATTAAACTTATCGTCCCAAGATATTTGATTTCTACCATTAACTTGCGCCCATCCAGTAATACCAGGCTTTACTTCATGACGCCGAGCTTGTCTCTCATTGTACAAAGGTAAGTATTCTTCTAGTAAGGGACGAGGGCCGACTAAACTCATATCTCCTTTTATGACGTTCCAAAGTTCGGGTAGCTCATCCAAGCTACTACTTCGTAATTTACTTCCAAATGGAGTTATACGTTCAGCATTTGACAGAATTGCCCCATTTTGATCAATTGCATCTTTCATAGTACGGAACTTTATCATTTCGAAGGTTTTTCCGTTTAAGCCTGGACGCGTTTGACGGAACAGAACTGGAGATCCAAGGTTCTTACGGACCTTCCAAGCGACTAAAGCAATGATGGGAGATAACAGAATAAGCGCGATAAGAGACGCGAGAAAATCAAACAGTCTTTTCATCGGAAAGCCCCATAATTTTTAGAATCTCAGCATTCACTTTGTGAACATCGAATTTTTCATTTGCCATGGTGTGACTTTTATTCCCCATCACTGACCATTGCTCTTGGTTTTCAATAAACCAAATCATACGTTCTGCAAGTTGCTCTACATTCGCCTTCTCGACTAGCCAACCGTTGTCTCCATTGACGACAGTTTCACGACAGCCCGGAACATCAGTTGTTAGAATTGGGCGCCCCATGGCCATAGCCTCTAATACAGTACGAGGCATTCCCTCATGGTAAGAAGGTAGAACGTAAATCGAACAATTTTCAATAAAAGGACGAACATCTGTTGTTGCGCCGCTGTATTCGATAGCACCAGAAGAAACCCATTTATTGATCTCTTCCAACTTGATGCCATCAGGAGAAGGGTCTTCAGGGCCTACAAGTTCAAAAACAGCTTCCGGATATTGTTGTTTAACTATCTGTGCGGCTTTTGCATATTCCCTAATACCTTTATCCCCAAGTAAGCGAGCAATAAGTAAGAAGTGAGACTTTAAAGGTAAAGGCGATACTTGGTAATGACTGAGATCTACGCCAGAACCATTGACGAGAAAACACTTTTCTTGGGGTATGATTCCTTCGTCGATAAACACTTGCATGTTATCTTGGTTTTGAAAAATCACGCCTTTAGACTTTTTCAAAGAAAACTTATACAAAAATCTCACAAGAACATTTAATAGCTTCTTTTTAAAACCTCCTTTTTGAAAAGCATATCCTAATCCAGTAACCATCGCATAGAATGAACTAACTTTTGAAAACCTCGAAGCAATACCGCCCCAAATTATTGGCTTTATTGTATAAGCTAATGTTATTTCGGGCTTTAAATGGTTAATATTTTTTGTTAGTGAATAAAGAGTTACCAAGTCTTGAGCTGGATTTAATCCATTTCTTGATACACTATAATCCAAGTAATCGCATCCTAACTTTATAATTTGATTTATATCTTTTAAACTTGCATTACTAGCAGAAGCGGTAACTTCTAAACCCTTAGATTTAAGCGTAGTGATAAGCTTGCCCCTAAAGTTTTTGATAGAACGTGGTGATGCACCTATAATTAAAATTTTCATTACTCCCTCGAATTACATCCCCCGAACACTAATAACTTTATTTAATGTAGTTAGAATCCCGGAATCACTAATAACTTGATTCCAGTTATAACTAGAAACATCCGGTGTTGAAAAGCCAAATTTATTAACATCATCAACTTCAAAATTATTAGTAACATAAAACCTTGAATTCATTTTATTCATAAATGATGTAGACCAACTATGATCATTCGTGATTATTTTTAAATTTGCGGCGCAATATTCAAGAAGCTTTGTTGATGTTTGAAAATAAAATGGATATATATTTGGAGTGACGTTAACACCAAAAACTGACTTTTTCATCTCTCTTGCTGTGTCTTCTCTATTCAACCTACCCAAAAACTTAACATTATGGTTATTTTTATAACTAGAATATATTTCATTACATGGACTACCTACTAAAGAAAGCTTCATATTTGATTTGCAGATTCCATCAATCATCATTGAAACCCCCCTAGAGTTTGTTATGGAACCAACATAAATACACTCATGCTCGCCTTTTTTCTCGCCATTATAATAAAACTCATCGTCAACCCCCATATCTCTTATTAGATTGTTATTTGAGTTAGAAAAGCCATATTCTTTTCTAACTTTTTCGTTAAGAAATATATTTATATCAGATGTTCTGTTAAGCTTTTTCTTAAGGAAGTTTTTGAGTTGAGGAAAACTTCCTGTAGAGCAGGATGTATAGTCATGTATGACAATAGCATCTTTTTTTGCACCAATATAGAAAGGGTCAAACCCCATTTTCATTAAATAAACATCGCTATCATAGGAATATAGTTCTTTGACTGAATCGCCATATACAATTTCAAACTCTATCCCGCCAACACTATTAAAATACTTTTGGTAAGCATATATTTCTGGAAAATAAGATTTTTTAGTAATAAGTGACAAGATCTTCATATTCTTAAACAAATAGTTTCCTTTTTATTTTATTTATTAATCCTAGCTTCCACTTTCTTTCCCAATGATGAATAGCATAGGTATTTTTCTTGATGGAATGATGCATTAAAATAGGAAGAGAACTGTTATCATTTGGATTGTATGGATAAAAGTATGATTTATCATAAATCAAAACACTCTCATCTCCTTCATTTATAATCTTTGTCAGTACTCTAGGGATATTAATGAATTTACCGACCATATCTTCAGAATCATAATAATCCAAAATTTTTTTTAATAATGGGAGATTAGATTTAGAACCAATTATTCCAGCACTTATGTGAACATCATCTTCTTTGCCAATAAAAAATTCACAGTCAATTAAATCCTCTAGATTTTTTATTACTTCCATATCAGTATCAAGGTAAATACCACCGTAATGATATAAAGCAAACAAGCGAACATAATCAGAAGCAAAAGCCCATTGTTTATTTTTTAACGCACAATTAAGAAACCTACTATTAATATCTTTTACATCATCTTCAGTCCATTTTTTCACTTCAAACCCTGAACAGTTTATATTCCATGATTCTATACATTGCTTTGACACCAATGATATATCATTCGGACCAAACCAACACCAATGTATAACTTTAGGGATAGACATTAAATCACTCCATTAATAAAATATAGAATAGAAAATGGAAATAGAAACACAACGAGCATATATTTATACTCTTCTCTAAGTTTCAATCCATTGAGAGCATAAGCTTGAAGAACAGGAATCAAAGCCCAAGCCATATATCCATACCTATTTGAATAATTGGCATAACCAAATACAAAGTATAGCAAAGATAAGGCCGCATAAACTTTCATAAGGACATCAAAATTAGCCAAGCTACATTTTTTCATATATTTCCTCACAAAAATGAAAATAGAGAAGTAGCCAATGGTATATATATACAAGTCAAGCTGGAAACCATTTCTGTAGTCAGCTATTAATGCTCCATATTGTTTAATAGTGCTATATAAAGGGATCCCCGTAACACTTGAAAAAATTTGAACCAAACTTTCATAAACACCTAATGGATATAATAATGACAACACAAAAAAACCGAACCATTTAACTCTTTCAAAAAGTTTTAGAAAAACAATGAATGGAATTACCAAAAGTGCACTTGAATGAAAAGAAACTGAAAAAACAAAAAAAACCAGAAAACTTAAACGTTGCCCATTAATTAATCTTATTAATGAGATATAGAGAAATACAATTGAAATCCCTTGCCTAAGCCCATTTGTTGAAGATGCTTTAAACCAGCTTGAAAATAGTAAGAAAATTAACAATAAGATTAAAAAAGCGCCTTGACTACCATCATTAAAAGAAACTTCCTTACCAATCAAAAAATAACCAAGAACTAAAATTAAGAACAACAAAAAAAAGTAAGATTCGTGCTCAATAAACAAATATGCTGATGCAAAGGTTGTTATAAAAAAACCAAATTCAAACCTACCATCATAGTGTAAACCTACTTCTTTTATGCTTCTAAAGAAATCATAGTATTGATAGGTATCATTCAAAGCATATATATCTCGATTTGCCACAAAATAGCCTATGGCTAAAAACGAAATAACGAATATAGTAAGAGAAAAATATCGATTTATAGTAATCATATTTCTAGCCTTTTATAAGCATTTTCCTTACAGGAAAGTACATGAGAGTTGAATATACAAAAACTCCGAAAATGATTTTCAATGCCATTTGAAGATATAGATTTTCAAACTCAACAAAATAAATTAAAGAAAACATTATAAAAGATGAAAAAAGACTAGGAATTATTATTTTTACTTGTTTCAAAACACCAAAACTTGAAACCTTTCCAGAAAGAAATGCAGAAAACAAAAATAGAAATACAGAGACAAAAGCTTGCAACATCGATACTTTAGTTACACCTTCCCGTATAAAAACAACAACAACAAATACAGTGACAAATAATTTAAACAGCTCATTAATTAGTGTTAAACTTGGAAATCCAAGAGAATTGTATATATTTGAATTTATAGCAACGACAGGCCATAAAGCTTTTGACAAAGATAAAAAGAATATTATCATACACATCGGCGCCCACTTTTCACCTAAAAATAAATATATGAAATCTTTAGAGATCGAGGCGATACCGATCATGCAAGGCAAAGATATTAATGATGTAAAAAATATAATTCTATTTAGACTTTCCTCATACAATCTCTTTTCCTTTTTTATATTAGACAGTATTGGATAGGTAATTTTTTGTATTAAGAGTCCAATAGTTGAAGAGAAAAAAGTGACATAACTAAGAGCCAGTGAATAAAAGCCAACTTCTTCAACACTTAAAACTCTACTTCCAATTAAAACAACTAACCCATTTGATACAATTACTATTATTCCTGATAGTAAGACCTTGTAGCCAAAGCTATATATCTCCTTAAACTCTCCAACGTCAAACTTCATTTTTAATTTTAGCTCACTCCCTTTGGATAACAGAAGAAATGCTATTACTGCTTTCACAACAGGTAATGAAGCTAATGCCCAATACCCCGCCCCTTTGAAAGCCAGGCTAAAGCCTATTATTGCACTGGAGATGTTAGATATTATGGCTACTTTAGATATAAGTGAAAATCCTAGTTTAATCAGAATGTCAGCTCGGTAGATTGAAGATATTGAATTCAAAACAACCGAAATCAGCATAAATGGTATAACTAACGACAACGTTTCTTGATTGTAATATCTGGCAATTACACCATTAAACATTAATATTATTGTAGTAATTAGAACGGCTGAACTCACCGATAGAAAGAATGCTGATGGAAAGTAACGCCCCTTAGATTCACTTCCTTTATGTATAAGAAAAGAAGATACTCCGGTAGTTGCAAGCGTATCGGAAAATATTATAAATATATTTACAAGGCCAATAAGAGCAAAATCACTAGGTAATAAACGATATGACAGATATAGCATCAAAGAAAAGTTAACTAGTTGAGCAATAAACTTCTCAGATCCTCCCCATAAGATACCACTTAATATCTTAGACTTCATAGTTTTATGCATGCTTACTAACGTACCACGAAATTGCTCTTACAATGCCTTTCTCTATATCAAATAGAGCAGCATACTCAAGCCCAAGTTCAGATTTCAGTATGCTCGCCTGAGAATGCCTAACATCACCAGCACGAAACTCTCGGTAAATAGGTTCAACATTTACTTCAACATCATTTTCATTCAACGCGTTTTTGATTGCATAGAACAGGTCATTTAGTGTGGTTCTGTCCCCAACTGCAACATTGTAGACTTCGTCTTTTGCTTCATCTTGTGCTGTTGCGGCTAATAAATTCATCTGTACAACGTTGTCGATGTAGCAAAAGTCTCGGCTTGTTTCGCCATCACCGTTAATGAAAACGTCTTCACCATTGATCATGGCTGCAGTCCATTTTGGAATTACCGCCGCATAAGCGCCGTTTGGATCTTGTCTACGGCCAAATACGTTGAAGTAACGCAGACCAATTGTTTTGAATCCATATGTGCGAGCGTAAACACCCGCATAAAGCTCGTTTACGTACTTGGTTACTGCGTAAGGAGACAATGGGTTGCCAATGTTTTCTTCCACTTTTGGTAGAGCTGGATGATCACCGTATGTAGAGCTAGAAGCGGCATAAGTGAAGCTTTTCACGTCCTCTTGTCTTGCGGCATCAAGCATGTTTAGAAAACCGGTAATGTTTGCAGCATTTGTCGTTAGTGGATCTGCAATAGAGCGAGGTACTGAACCCAGTGCAGCTTGGTGCAACACATAGTCCACGCCTAGAACCGCTTGCTGGCAGGCTTTTGGATCACGGATATCACCCTCAATAAAGGTAAAACGGTCCCACTGAGCTTCACTTACTAGGCTTTTTACTTCATCCAAGTTGTGTTGATGGCCGGTTGCGAAGTTGTCTAACCCCACCACGGTTTGATTAAGCTTTAGTAGCTTCTCTAATAAGTTTGAGCCGATGAAGCCTGCGACACCTGTTACCAACCAAGTTTTTGGTGATTCCAGTAACTCTTGTTGGATTTGTTCGTATTTGGTCATTGTGTTTTCCGTGTGGGGAAGGTCTAGGGTCTAGGGTCTA
>NZ_JAHGAD010000045.1:0-217161 GCF_030248375.1 Vibrio sp. B181a
CCTTAACAGGGCGTTATGTGTCCGAAGAGCTCACAATTATCGAGAGTAAGATGAAATTGATTCGAAATATGAAAGACTCGCTTTTGAATGCAGGTGAAGCGGCAAAGGAACTCTGTCAGGCTACAGAGTCTTCAATAGATTTTTTCATTGAAAGTGAAGTCTTGTCGGAAGTCCCATTCGTAGAGTATGCGTTCTCAATAAAGAATGCATATGATAAATACCAAGTCGCAAAGGTTAAAAGAAACTATGCTAACTTTATCAAGTCTGCATCCACTCTAAACTCGGAAGAAGCCCTATATTTCACCGATCAGATTTTTGCTAATACTGAGCAGGCGGAAGAAGCAGCTGAATCCATTTTTGAAATTATTACTTCTGCAGAGCGCCCAATTAAGGCTGAAATACTTGGACGCCTCTGTGTTAGTTTTGCTAAGGGTAAAATCGACCTGAATGAGTTTAACTCGTTAATGCATATTACATGTGCTGCAACAGTTCCCGCTCTTAGAGCGATGCAAGGGCTAATGAACTTATATAGCAATCAAGTAAGAACCTATTATCAACGTTCAAAGCCATATATAGCTCAATTATCCTCTGTTGGTTTGGCTGTTAACTCTGGTAAATCAAACGGTTGGGAGCTGACAGAGTTAGGAATTCAACTAGCTTCATTTGGTTTTGGGCTTACGCTATATCAAGCTGATGGCAAATTGTATGAAATGCCAACAGAACTTAGTGAGTCGAACGAATTTCTAGTCTTCGAAGGTGACGAAGAAAACACATAACAAACGCTTCAAGACGGATTCGCAACGCGTAGCATTCTTGGTTTGCGGTAAATTTAGTGATTTAGGTGGTGTGCGGAAACATCGTATTGCGTTGCTCACCACTTAAGCGGGCGTTAAGTTTCTTCTTCAAAGTAAGGTACACAATAAATATAAATGAAATCATACGAATATTTACATAAAAGAGTATTGGTTACATCTAAAGCTAGGTATGAAGCTAGTAGGCGTTTAAGGCTCCACAGTTGGTGCTCTCAATGGACACTCGCGTTTCTAGCTGTCGGGCAGATAGTTCTAGCACTGTTTACTACGTTTGATCTTGTTGATGACTCAGTGACGAAGAACCAAATTGATATGGCTAGTCTATTTTTTGCGGTAGTTGTTCTTACATATTCATTATTACTTGGTATGGGGGATTTCTCTGCTAGATCTTCGAATATTCATCAATGTGGTTTGGAGTTGGCAGAACTTTCACGGAAACTACATTATCGTGTGACGCACCAATATCAATCTACCGAACATGAATATTTAGACTTCGTGAATAGCTACTATATTTGCCTTAACAGGCACGAAAACCATGTTTCACATGATTATCTGATTGCAAGATTGGACTACCTCATTGAGCATGGGAAAAAACCATCCAATTCTGATGTACTTCTTAACTATAAGTTGAAAATATATTGGTATCGAGCGTTAGGTTTTTCCCATTATATTCTTTCAATCACTTTGCTGCTTCTTTGGTCTTGGCATTTGGTGAGTTTCAGTTAACTAAAAGAAACTTAACAATCTGTTTAAGAGTGATTCGCAACGCATGGCATTTTTACCATGCGTTGGTTTTAGTGTTTAAGGTGGTGTGCGGCGGCTTCGGTATTGCGTTGCTCACCCCTTAACAAGGCGTTAGTTATATAGGAGGAATATTGAATACAGTGGATATGAAAAAAGAATGTTTTGACTGTGAGTTTTATAGTTTTGGAACAGTGAAAATATTTGAGAAAAGAGTAAAGCATTACGGTACTTGGCTAAAAAGAATATCATTTTTAGGATTACTATCTCCGGTTCTTTTAGGCGGCTTTGTTGCGGCATTTAGCACTGATAGTGAAGTGTTAAAACAAATCTTACTGCCCTTATGTGGTCTATTAACAATAGCGCAGGCTGTACTTTCACTGTTTTCACTCGTCTATAAGTGGGATGAAAAGTACTCGTATGCAATTGGCGCTGTCCGAAGTAACACGAGGCTAACAACAGAGTTTAGTAAGCTCAAGAAAATTAGCGAAGAAAAACTAAACGATCTATATCAACCTATACGTGATGAATATGACCGTCAGAATGAAAGCGACATGGGTCAAATGATCAGCGATGAAGAAAAGAGATTCGCAATGAAGTACAGTCTCTTTCATTTCAAAAGTACATGTCCAACATGTAATGTTAAGCCCATCAACTTAAATCCAACAGCATGTGATACATGCGGTAACTTTTAGGAAGTAATTAATATGAATGATAGTGTTAAATTTGTTTTAAACGGTTTTCGTAAACTAAGTGACGCAGAAAAACGAGAGTTTTTCGAAATGATTAAAGATTTCGAAGATTATCCTCACACCACAGAGCGAAAGATTAAAGACTCGATCGGGCTAGAAAACATATCCGAAGCATCAATATTGAATAAGTCAAACCGAGTTGTGTTTGGACCTTCTCCTTCGGGTTGTGCATGCTGCGGTAAATAAACCATACAATCTGTTTAAGAGTGATTCGCAACGCGTGGCATTTGACCACGCGTTTTTCATTTCTAATGCTTGATCCAATATGCCCTTAGACGTAGCCTATGTGCGCTAGGTTTTATATGTCAAGGATATGAAATGGCTAAGTTTTTAAACACAAGTGCTACAAACTACTACCTCGAAGAACTTATCAAAAATGCTTCAGAAAGGCTGATTCTTATCAGCCCTTTTCTCAAACTGAATGACCGTATTCGAGAGCTTTTAGAAGATAAAGATCGCTTAAAGATTGATATCAGAATTGTCTATGGTAAGAGCGAACTTCAACCAGACGAGATTAACTGGCTTAAAGGGCTCTCTTTTGTTCGTACAAGCTTTTGTAAGAATCTTCATGCTAAGTGTTACATGAACGAAAGCTCATGCATAATTACAAGCTTGAATCTTTACGAGTTCAGTCAGGTAAACAACAATGAGATGGGTATCTTCATTGACCGTGATGAAGATGCGGAAATCTACAAAGACTCTTACGAAGAAGCGCAACGCATCATCCGTATAAGTGATGAGGTGAGAATATCTTTAGAGAAGGTGCAAGCTGAATCATCCCCTTCCGAAAGTATTGAGCCAGCTGCTAACGTACAAGAACAAACGAAGATCACCTCTTCTAAGTTAGCGAAAAAGCACAACCTCAAAACGGACGATTTCCTTAAACTGTGTGTTACTAAGGGATACCTATCTTTTGATGATGGCAAGCATTCGTTAACAGATGAGGGTAAGTCGTTTGGTGGCGAGTTCAAATACAGTAAGCGCTTCGGCCCCTACTTCATTTGGCCTGAGTCACTAGAGGTCGTATAGATTCAAATAAGGCTCCCTTTGGAGCCTTTCTCCTCTATATCTGTTAGCGCGTTAAAAAACGCAAAATTATCGCCTCCACCTTGTACATAGCTAGATAGCTACAATCTCTCGTATTTTAGTTTGATGCTTTTTATTCAAAGTGCTGTGTAAATCACACATTTGGAAATATTGTATTATATATCAATAATTTAAATTACATGGCGTAAAAATCAAATGGACAATAAAGGACATTTAAGGCAAGGCCTGTTGAATCTTATACAACCGTATTTAAAAAAGTAGCGTAGGTCGATTTGGAATAGCCAGAAGGGATCGATATACTAGAAAAACTTACAAAACAGTAGGTAATAAAAAAGCCCTATGCATTGGGCCTAGGGCTTTCTGTTCTATAGAAATAGAGGGCGTTACAAGGAATGATAGAAATAACCACTCACTTGAGTGCTGAAGAGATAATAGCAATTTTAACCGCGATTACAGCTTTAGTAGGGGCAGTAACCAATTCTATAGTCAAGATAAGAGGAGACAAAAACAAATAAGCCTCTAAAAAGAGTTCAGTATGAGTTGCCGCTCATCTGGGCTCTTTTCTCTTGAGAAGTATTACAACACAACCTAACAAGAGATACAAAAAAAATTGCGCGGCGCAATTTAAATCTGGAATCCTTACTTTTACACCATTTTCTTCAACACTCTCGCATACTTCAGTATTTGGTGAGCAATTGCCATATCATTTGAAGCGCCTAACTCTAACAATGCTACACCAATTAACACTTGTTGAGCCGTGACTCGCTGGCCAGTTGGAAGCTCTAAGCGATCATGCCTCATTACGAAGTTTTCCCAGTCATCGCAGATGCTCAGTTCCCTGCCCTTGTTCATGCGCATCAGCCGTCTACACTCTGGCGGAATGGCTTTTCCCTTATCCCACTGTTTGATCGTCCTCACACTTTTCAAACAAAGTTCAGCGGCTTCTTCAACGGTTAAACCACATTCAAATTCACGAAAAATATAGTTTTTTGTCATTTCGTGATACTTCATTGAACTGTCCCTCAAAAGCGGGACATTTTATAAATAAGTGATATGCAACTGCATTAAACATAAGGGCCCATAATGCGCACTGAATTTGTAAACCCAAAGCGATAATGTCCTAATATTTCCAAGTTAAAATGCCTCTTTAGTTCGTAGATACTAAGCTTTGCTTACAAACAGCTAAGGATACGTTTCTCTATTATCCAAGATGTGTTGAACAAATGGCACGGTTCCAATCAATCCCATGGCAGAAAAACTCATGTTGATTATAATGATTTACGTTGGTCTGGCTTTCGTGTCTGTGAGAAACGCGCCATCATCATCACGCCATCTGGTCGTGAGTTCAGTCCGAAAGAATTGGAAAGTTTTGTGTTCTGGCGTGACGAGCATCGTCAGCTTGTCGAAAAGTTTGGGCATATAGACCATCCTAAGGTCTATCCCGCAAAGAAAAATGTTCTACCGTTTCGTGGCGGCCATCGAATGAAAGCCGCCGAGTGGATACCATCAAAAAAGCGTTGAAATTACTTTTTCGCTAAAACTTGTGCGTTTAGGTTATCTATTATGAACCGGTACGATGCATAGATGAAAACCGCCGCCTGTATAAAATATATGGGCGTTGGAGGTGTCTCCTCTACATTAATTATCCATACCGTTGCAGCTGCTGGTAACAACCCACAGACTATGTAGCGAAGAAAAACAGTAACCATATACGGTGCATCAAACTCTTTTTTCTCCCCCAAGAGCGTTAAGTAAGTGCACATAGATTGTGAGAAAATTACAAAACTAATCAATGACCAATCAGACAACATGAAGAGTGCTTTGGCACCTTCAAACACACCCAATTGATACACCTTGATAAAGGCTATGATTAGAAATGGTATAACGATAAACGCATAAGAGTTAAAAACTATTCTCAGTCTCTTTTTTTGCTCAGAAGAGAGATTCTTGTTTTGCTGTTGAGTCATAATTCACTTTTAACTTAGATACAACTGCATCTCGAACCCGAGGTTTACCATTTACAGGTTCATAACGGTTGTAGCTGACAGTCACTTCGACGTTGTCTCTAGATGTTATACCTAAATGCTCGCCACGCATATACTCTTCTACCCACTTCGCGGCTTGCCCTTCAAACGAGGAAATAACATACTCGTCGCCCGTCTTTGTGCTTTTAACTACCCACTTACGCCTACCTTCATTGATAGGAGCAATGACCTTTAAAGTGTCTGGACCATCTTTATATGGCACGACGACGACTCGTTTGACATCGGAACGCTTCAGAGTGCTTTTAAACGAAGTGTTTAGAGTGCGAATGTTATCGCTACTAAAGATTGTCTTAATCGTTTCGGATTGCTCTAAGTTAGAGAATGAGTTCGTCAAATCTTCAAGTACCTCATATAAAATTAGAGGGTCTATAAAAGGAGCTTCTTTGAGTTCAAACTCTTCTTGCAGCCAAATGGAAATTTCCTCGCAAATACAATCCAGTTTATCTTTGTCGTTGACGTCTTCAGTTGTTATTTCTTCCAGCTTTTCAATCGCTTTGTTATCAATGCCACTAATCTTTTCACATTCCTTGTCTGATTGTTTTAGCATTGTTTGACCAGCGATACTAAACATTTTCTTTATCCGAGCGATACCAAGTGATGCATTCTCAGCCTTTACGTACTCGTATGAAATTTCACAATTTGGGTCTACTGCTTCAGCTAAATGCTTCTCAAACTTTTCAGTGGCGCGAAGATAAAAACCAGCTGCTAAAAGCAGTTGATGACTATTTTCACGATGTTCGTTGTAGTCAATTTTTACGCGTGACAAGCCATCGTTAAAATTGATTGCGGTTGGGAGGGTTTTCAAATAACTAACCTTGGACGATAAAAAAAGAAGTCGATTATACTATAAGTAACGAATCATATAGAATGTTGTAGTGACTGTATTTTATTGTTTTAAATCAAAAAAAGCCGAACCCCATCGCTAAGGTTCGGCTTTTGTAGGCTTCTTGATTTTGGTGGACGTCGATGAAAACGAATTGGAAGCCTGTCGAGGTCAATCGACCTGCCAAATGTATTGACTCCCTGCCCCCTGTGTAAATCGTCATTATTGTGGGTTCGAAGTCTGTCGCACGTTTTCATCCTTTATGCGTCAGCGTTGCGCGAAGCTTTTAGAACCAACATGCTATCTAGGCAGAATCATTCTTCCCTACCTGACGGTTTATTGAGCCAAACGATAGTTCTATTTAGAATGAGAACTAAAGTTAAATCTGGTCGTTTGTGGGATCCTCGATAGATTCTCATGATTTTATAAAATCAATCATTGCACTGAGTTACAACAGAGAATATATATTGCTCGCAAATTCATAATAAGAGTCAATATGTTGTGCTAATTACAAAATCAAAAGCGTTATGCCTACCCCTACTTTTCCTATCTTACAATGCAGTGGCTGAAAGCGATTTCTCTGTAGAAACGATCTTAAGTGGCCATCAAGTGTCTCAGTTTGCTTTGGGTGACACGGATGGTGATGGCAGAGACGAGATCATTTTTCTTGACCAATATGGCACCATGAAAATCGCCAGAAACTTCGCGAACCCAAGTTCAATCAACATGCTAACAAATACCAAGTGGAGTCTGACTGATAACTGGAAGCTTCAGTTCTTAGATCAAGCTTACCCTAGTACCGATATCCGAGTGCGCATGACTTACGAGCATAATGGCAATGTGTTTAAGTCAGGTGTCGGTGTGGCCACCAAACAAGATGGCAAAATAGAAATTAATATTAACGGATATGGTGGTAACCCAGCAGTGACGATCAACTATCTGTCTGTTGCGAATGGTGCAATGAAGGGTAATTACAAGGATATCCAATACAGTAACTCAAGAAGCTTCCCAATGAATGCCCAAATGGATTGATATTGAAGATTAGTTTGGCCCTATCTGCGAACCAACGCGGTAAACCTTTCATCAACACTATGTTGTGTTTTCGGTGTGGTTGGGAACGAAGTGAATCAGACTACTATGAAGAGCAAAAAGCCGAACCCCATCGCCAAGGGTTCGGCTTTTTAGTAGGCTTCTCACTGATCATGGAAACGTAAGTATTAACATTTTCGAAGCCCGTCTAGGTCAATAGACATGCCCAAGGTATCGGTTCAGATTACGCTGTGTAAATCATCATTAGTATGGTTCTGAACTCACTCGAAAGGTTTAAACGTTTTGAAGACCCACATTACACAATGTTTAGACACACTCTACATAACTCACCCAGCCGGCACGCTTCGTTTCCTTTTGGCGCCCGCCACTCGGTTTCTGTTTTGAGGGTTTCCGTCTTGAAGCAAAATCAAGTGAAGAAAGCAAGCGTCCCTCCAAGCAGTAATTGATGTTCGTTACCAATGTTTGCTCTCTGTATTCATTATCAAAGGTACGAGCGGCTGGTCTCCTCTCTTTATATTAGACCAAAAGTGACGATGTAACATGTAAGTAAAACTGCCCTCAAAGTGCTATGGCTCGCTATGTAGCCCAGTGATCATTTTCTCTCACATAACGGCTCTAACTGGACATCCAACCAATCTCAATTCGTGCGATTTAGGCTTTTAGATTTTCCGTTTCCCTCGAGTATTTCTGGTTCTATGGAATTTAGTCCGCAAGTACTTACTGCCTTTAAAAGTCCCTATATACAATATTTAAATTACCCAACCTGAGAGTGACAGTGTCTCTTTTGGATTTTTACAGGATATTTAACTACTCTGAAAACCCTTTAAATTTAGCTTTGTAATTTAATTACAAGCGCAGGCGGCAAGTGAGTATGCATTAGTTCTTTATATTGAGTTAAGTCGCTGTATTTAAACAAGTTAACGCTTGGGGTGGGTTTTTTGCAGGGTTTTCGACTGCTTGGAAAAGGTGACAGTTAATTACGATTAGTAAAATTTTACCAATGCATTATGGCAGTGTTTTCCACTCTACTTTGGGTCTATGAGTGTGACGCGGTAACTAAATGTTTTGTCAGATGAACGTGGCGGAAAGGTGGTGAGTTGTCTGTTTTCGAGGGATATACAACGGGCGTAAAAAAGCAGGGTCTGTGCCCTGCTCTTTGTAATTTCTTAGTCTTGTTTCTTTGCGGCGTATTCTGCTCGAATTTGCTCTGCAACGATCTTAATCGCTTCTGCGGTACTAGTGCCCTTTTGCATTAGTTCTTGAATACGTTCTACAGCTTGTTGCTGTTCTTGATGGGACAGAGGTGGTAAATCGTCAAACATAAAAAAGCTCCTCAATGTGAGGAGCTGACTATAACGATTCGCTTAATAGGTCGCAAGGAAATTAATTGAAGCGCCCATTGCATCTGCGTTGGTGTATCGGGCAGCAATGTCTATTTCAATTAAGTTAAGTGGCGATAAGCCAAGACCGGCAGTGATCGTCCCCTCGTCATCTGAACGAGCTAGGTTTGTCATATAACCGCCACGAAGTGCAAGCTGGCGAAGGACATCAATCTCAAAACCGGCGCGTAGCATTTGTGTGTTGTCATCAAATGTAGAGAACTTCTTCTCTTCGTTTAAATCGTAATCGACACTAAAGCTAAAGTAATCGGCTACGTAACCCGCACCAACGGTGTAAACTGGTCGCATGCTGTACTCATAGGATTGGATCGTGTCGCCGTTGTATGTGAACGATTTGGTTTTCACGTCGCGGCCAATCAAGTTCTTGGCAGAGATACCCAAGCGATATGGTCCAAAGAACCAAAGTGCGCCAGCATCTAAGTTGAACATGGTTTCTGCGGTTTCATTTTCACGCAGGTCTTTAGTGTCAAATGCGGCAAAGCTGGTCGCGTATGAATAGGTGTAGATGCGTTGCAGTTTTGGTGTGATACCAAATGACAGGTGCTGGTTCATGAAGTTGGTGTACTTCGCCAGTGAAATACCCGCTTCCGCCACGCCAATGGAGACACCGCGCACGTAACTGTCATTTAACGGGTCGCCGCTTACAGTATCGATGGTCGGCTCTACGAACGATTCGGTATACAGTTTGCCGTAAGCGGTCGCAGATAAGAACTTGTTTGGGATACCAACGGCAACCACACCGCCTAAATCGAAGTCCATTTTCTGGCCATCAATGGCATTTAATGAATTTACGATTTCGGTTGGGTCCGTGAGCTTGCCTATTCGCTCAATCTCATCGATTAAACCGTTTTGGTCGTTATAGTTGATACCAAAGCTCGGCACAATCATACCTGCGTCGTCGTTACGTCGGTAAATGGCGGTAAGCGCTGGGTTAAAGAATGGTGCGGTTAGGTAAGAGGCAGATACGGTGCCAACGCCACCCATTGCATCACTGCGAGCTTCAATTGCGTAAGTGGCAGCAGAAGCAGCGCCTGAGAATAGCGCTGCAGTCATAGTGGTGGCTAAAATTTTGTATTGTGTCTTCATACTACACTTGTGTTTTCGTTCTTCCTGAACTTATATCGGCACAAGTTTAATTTCTTTAGCTATTCTTCGAGAGAAACATCATAAGTTCGGCTAATAGTTTGAGCTTGCTCCACAATTATGTCCCCTTGCCAACGGCGACTGTTAATGCTGACAGCTAAAACGTAGCGATCGTTTGGAATACCGTCGAGTTCGAGTGCATTTGGGTAGTTCGATTCGTAGGTCTTTTTCCACACTTGATCGTATTGGCCTTCGATGTAGTCGTATAAGCCTACTTCCAATTGCGGTAAAGGACAGTGCGGGTTACGAAGTGCGCTCTTTTCTACTTTCCAATTCTCTTTTGATGTCCAACGAACGTATTGCGATGAGTTTGAATCCCCCAAAATCACCCAAGTGCGATATGTGCGCTTGTCTTTTGTGGTGATAGAGAGATGGTACAACCCCGCGTCTAACTTACCGGTTAAGTTATAGCGTTTAAGGAAGTTGCGTTCGTTAGCCAGCTCGGTTCCCTCTTGCGGCTCTTCATAATTGAAGGAGCTATCAGCAGAGATTGAGCTATCAACCCAACGCCGAAATGAGATGTCTTCGATATCGGTTGTCGCGCGCAGCTTAACCACGAGTCGATAGGTATCTCGCCCTGGGCTTTGAATAGTTTGGCGGATAACGTTAATACCGCTGATCCAATCTGGAAGCGTAACGCCTGTGAGAGACTTACCACAGTCTTTTGATAATGATTGAGCGAGCAAGTCATTAAGATGCGGTCTGGTTTCTTTGTTGGGTTCGCTTTGCCAAAGTTCAACAAGGGAGTTGAACATGCCACCAAGGTCATCCTCTAACAGGTGTTGGTGTGCTTGAGTTAAAGGCGTATTGGATTGAAACCAGTCCGTTGCATGGACTGGTTTCACTAACAGTAATGATAGAACTACAGGAAGTAGTGTTTTCATTCTTGCGATTACGCTTTCATCTTGTAGCCAACGCCACGAAGCGTTTCGATTTCAAGACCTGGCAGTTTTTGACGAAGCTGCAGGACGTGTGTGTCTACTGTACGAGTTGTAGGGAAATGGTTGTAACCCCAAACGTGGTCTAGTAGTTCATCACGCGTAAACACGCGGCCAAGGTTTGATGCCAAGAACAACAGCAGATCAAACTCAGTACGAGTCAGTGTGATCATTTCGCCTTTGAATACAACTTCGCGTGTCGCGCGGTCGATTTCTAGGTCTTTGGTCATCACTTTGTCAGCGTTGCCCTGTTCTGCTGCATCTGGTGCACGAAGTTGTGCACGAATACGAGCAAATAGCTCGGCTTCAGCAAAAGGTTTCGTTAAGTAGTCGTTCGCGCCAGAATCTAGACCAGCAACTTTATCTTTAACAGTAACAAGTGCAGTAAGCAGAATTACTGGAACATCTTTAATTTTTTTCCATTCAGGAAGAGATTGTACTGAATCGCCATCTGGTAGTTGGCGGTCCAGAATGACTAAGTCAGCCTTTTTCCATTGTGGCTCAACGTCTGAAATACGCTCCACATGTAAACACTCATATCCTGCTTGTTCCAGGCTTACTAACAGGCCGTCAGCCAAGTTTTTATCGTCCTCAACGAGAAGCAGTGTCTGTTTCACAAGGTATCTCCAATATAAAGGTTGTAGGTGGTCCCATTAGGGACATTTTTCCGCCCATGCGGCCTACCATTGATTCAACTATTGTTAATCCAAGCCCTAGTCCGCTCTTACTTACGAACGGTTTTCTTAGGTTTGCCCAATCTTTTGCAGTCAAGCTGCCGGCATCTATGACTTGGATAATGATCTTATCTGCACTGGTTTCTACACGTAGTTCTACCGGTGCTTCGCCATACTTCAGTGCGTTTCGTAGCAAGTTGTCGATACAGGTCCCAAGCCAGTACACGTTAACTTTAGCAGCTACATCTTCGTTTATTTTGAATAGTACAGCGTTATCAAATTCTTCTTCAATCTTATATTCTAGCCATTCTGCAACCGATGGAACCCAGTCTGTTGCAAGCATTTGGTTATCAGATTGCAAATAATCTTTACTTGCCTCCGCTAACTGGCGTAATCGGCGCGTATCTTCGCACAATCGGCGAAATTCGTCGTAAACACTTTCAGGAAGATGTTCAAACTCGCGACGGAATCCCTCAACGGTTAAAGACAACGATGCAATTGGCGTTCTTAGCTCGTGCGTTAGAATCTGCAGTACCAGCATACGGCTGCGCATTTCTTCACGCTTGCTGTTCCAACGATACACTGCCCAGCCTATTACCAGCAAGATGTTGGCAATCACAAGGATGATCATACTGATCCGTAACACTTGTGAGTGATCTTCTACATCCCAGCAGATATTGCCGCGTTTTACGAAACAGCTTCGGCTTTCTGATGCTAATCCGTAAGACAGGCCAGCGTTTGCAACGTTTTCCTGCCATACGTTTTTGGCGAATACAAAATAATGGTCGCCACGGCGTAGCCACAGCTCTTTGCCTTCAATAAACATGCTCGCGCCGGCGATGAGTGCGTTGATCGCATCGTCATCCATATTTTGCAAGCTTGCGAGTAGTTCATCCCCTTCATCGTTAGTTCGCTCTTTGATATGCATGTATTGAGCAAGTTTAGGACGAAGCTCTGGATACTTTTCTGCATAACGCGCTGCATAGGTTCCCCCACCTGGGTGGATCAAACCGCTGCGCGAGAACCAACGCGGTGTCAGTAGCGTCCCCTTACATATGGCACGCGTAAAGACTAAAGGTTCAGTAATTAAAGGGCTTAACGGTAACTTTCCGCGACACGTGTTGGCTAAACGGTACAACTGCTGAATATCTTTCAGCGGGTAGTCTGCCGTTTGCGGCAACATTGAGTCCGGCGAGAGCAATTTGGTTGGGTAGTTAGATTGCAGTATGCGTATATCATACGATTTAAGGGCTACTTCGTAATTAAATAGCTCTGTAAACGTATCTATTCGTTCTGGTAATGAATCTGCAAATGCGGGTGCCGAGAAAATTGGCAGCATTAAAGCAGAACGGAGCAAAAACTGTTTAATCAAACTGTTACCGGTACTTGTTATATTAGCCAGAACTATACATCAATAAACAAGCGAATGACATTAGGCGGCTCAAGGATTTGCAGTACTATAACATTGAAGCCCCACAAAAAAAGGCCAGCGAATGCTGGCCTTGGTTAGTTTTAGAGCAAATATTTTACAATGCTTTGAAAATTGCCTCGACGCTTTCTTTCGCATCACCGAATAGCATTGAGGTGTTTTCTTTAAAGAACAGTGGGTTTTGTACGCCAGCGTAACCGGTATTCATTGAACGCTTGAATACGACTACGTTTTGCGCGTTCCAAACTTCTAATACAGGCATGCCTGCGATTGGGCTATTTGGATCTTCAAGCGCTGCTGGGTTCACTGTATCGTTCGCGCCGATAACCAGAACGGTATCTGTTTCCGGGAAGTCATCGTTGATCTCGTCCATTTCTAGCACGATATCGTAAGGCACTTTTGCTTCCGCTAGCAGTACGTTCATGTGGCCAGGTAGACGACCCGCTACTGGGTGAATACCAAAGCGAACTTCAATGCCCTGATTACGCAATGTCTCCGTGATCTCATGCACTGGGTATTGTGCTTGAGCTACTGCCATGCCGTATCCCGGCGTGATGATCACTGATTTTGAGTTCTTCAGCATTTCTGCCACTTCTTCAGCTGATGTTTCGCGGTGTTCGCCCTGCTCTTCATCACTTGAAATCACAACTTCTTGACCGAAGCCGCCAGCGATAACGCTGATGAACGAGCGGTTCATAGCTTTACACATGATGTAAGAAAGGATCGCACCCGAAGAACCAACTAGTGCACCTGTCACGATCAATAGGTCGTTTGCAAGCATGAAACCTGCCGCCGCCGCTGCCCAACCTGAGTATGAGTTCAGCATTGAAACCACAACTGGCATATCTGCACCACCGATAGACGCCACTAAGTGGTAACCGAATGCGAATGCAATCAGCGTCATTACGATCAGTGCGAACATGCTGCCGTCCGCTTTTACGAAGTAAATCATAAGAAGCGTAGATACGACGATCGCCGCAAGGTTCATTTTGTGCTTGTGAGGCAAGTTAAGTGGCGAAGATGAGATCGTGCCGCGTAGCTTACCGAAAGCAACGACTGAACCCGTAAAGGTTACCGCACCGATGAACACGCCAAGGAAGACTTCCACTAGGTGAATCACGTGCTCAGCGTGAATACCAGCAAGGTCAGTTGAAACTGGTGCTGGTGGCTCAAGGTAACTGTTGTAACCTACCAAAACTGCAGCCATACCTACAAAGCTGTGTAGGATCGCAACCAGTTCTGGCATTTGAGTCATTTCTACTTTCTTCGCGTAGTGGATACCGATGCTACCACCGATGACCATCGCGATGATGACCCAAACGAACCCTTCTGCATTCGGGCTAAAGATTGTCGCAATAAGCGCAATCGCCATACCCGCAATACCGTAGTAGTTACCCTTTCTTGCCGATTCTTGTTTAGAAAGTCCCGCGAGACTTAATATGAAAAATAGCGCAGCAATAATGTATGCCGCTTGTACTAATCCTGCAGACATTGGTCACTCCTATTATTTATCTTTGCGGAACATTTCAAGCATACGTTTGGTCACGGTAAAGCCACCAAAGATGTTTATGCTTGCAATGAGTACAGCAATGAATGATAGGAAGGTAACGACGCCATTACCCTGACCAATTTGCAGCAGTGCACCTACTACGATGATGCCTGAAATCGCGTTGGTTACAGACATTAGTGGAGTATGCAGTGCATGTGTTACGTTCCAAACTACGTAGTAACCTACCACACACGCCAGTACGAATACGGTGAAGTGAGATAAGAACGCAGCCGGAGCAACAGAAGCAACCCAAGCAAAGGCACCTAAACCGACAGCGAGTGCACCGAATTTCTTCACTGGTGACGTTGGCTCTTCAACTTTAGGCTGAGGCTTAACGGGTTCTTGCGGTTTAGCTTGTGGCTGTGCCGACACCTGAATTGGTGGCGCAGGCCATGTCACTTCGCCTTCTTTTACTACTGTTACGCCACGAAGCACAACGTCTTCGAAGTCGATATCGATGTTGCCATCTTTCTCTTTGCAAAGCAGTTTTAGAAGGTTTACAAGGTTGGTTGCGTAAAGCTGAGAAGATTGCGTAGGCAGGCGACCTACCATGTCGGTATAGCCAACGATTTTCACGCCGTTCGCCGTGGTGATCACTTGATCTTTTACTGTGTATTCGCAGTTACCACCGTTTGCGGCAGCAAGGTCGACGATTACGCTGCCCGCTTTCATGCTATCCACCATTTCTTTGGTGATAAGCGTTGGCGCAGGTTTACCAGGAATCAGAGCCGTTGTGATGATGATATCAACGTCTTTCGCTTGCTCAGCGTATAGCTCAGCGGCTTTTTTGTTGAATTCATCCGACATTTCTTTCGCGTAGCCGTCACCTGAACCTGAATCTTCTTTGAAGTCTACGGTTAGGAACTCTGCGCCCATCGATTCAACTTGCTCTTTTACTTCAGGACGAACGTCAAAAGAGCGAACGATAGCGCCAAGGCTACCAGCAGCGCCGATAGCAGCAAGACCTGCAACACCTGCACCTGCAACCAGTACTTTCGCTGGCGGCACTTTACCTGCTGCGGTAATTTGACCGGTGAAGAATCGACCGAATTCATGAGCGGCTTCAACCACTGCACGGTAACCGGCAATGTTCGCCATAGAAGAGAGTGCGTCTAATGCTTGCGCACGTGAGATACGAGGAACCGCGTCCATTGCGAGAACGTTGATGTTCTTGCTAGAGAGTTGTTCCATTAACTCTGCATTTTGAGCTGGCCAGATAAAGCTCACTAATGTTGCGCCATCTTGCAGTAATGCGATTTCGTCGATGCCTTTTTCTTCATCTACGAGTGGCGCGTTCACTTTAAGGATTAAACCTGACGTCCATACTTCTTCACTAGATACAATTTTCGCCCCTGCTGCTTCATAAGCGGCATCATCGAAACTGGCTAGCACCCCCGCTTGTGATTCGATTGCGACATCGAACCCCAACTTAATTAACTGCTCAACCGATTTAGGTGATGCAGCTACTCGCGACTCACCTGCGAGTATTTCCTTAGGTACACCGATTTGCAAAACGCATACTCCTTGTATACATATCAATAATTAGTCCCAAAACAGAGCGTCGCTCTACTCTAATTCTTTTTTATTTCTATCTGTTTACTACGCAAGAAAACACAAACGAATGATGGTGTTTGGGGTCACCCATTTGCACAGCCACATCTTGACTAACAGCCCTGTTATTCTTCTGTTTTTATCGAACGTCTATCGTGACTTCAAGTATTTTGTAATAAAAATACTAAATTTCATTACATATAACGCTAAGTAATGAATATTTGTCTACTTCGCGCTGAAAAATAACTACGATTAGCGCTACTCAGCAGAGGTCTAACCAGATATGTGTTAATTGCTTGTTTTACAAATATTTAAGCCTAAAAAAGAAAGAGAGCCATCAGCATATACACTAATGGCTCTCTTTAAGATGATTCGTATCAAGTTGCAGTGATTTCTTAATCGAAGATCTTTTCACCCATTTGGTCGATAAACATCTGCGATTTTTTCAACATCAACTCATTGGCATCTTGCTCTGACCCCAACAAATCCGATCGGATAAAACGGTGTGATTTCACTTCTCCGTCGAAGTCTTTTTCGATGCGTCCAGCAATGCGGTACTGACCGCCTTCTGAAAGGCTTTCTTGATAGATCAGGTAGCCTTTGTACTCGACGGGTTCGACGGTTTTTACTTCAGCAGTTTTATCACTGCCACCAAACAAGCGCGAAAAGAATCCCACGGTTCCTCCTTGGGGACGCCCACTCTTCTGTATATTGATTCTTATATACGGTAGCGAACATCATTTACTTTATGTTGACGTTGAGGATCGGTTTTTCGAACCAATCCAGTTCTTTGTCTTCATCATAACTGGTATGCGACAAAATTACAGGCACATCATTGTTACGATTTTTGCGTCTGTCTTCTTGAATCATTGTCGCTGCATTCTCAACAGCGACATCAACACTTTGTTTGAACTGCGCCAATTTGCGTTCTGGGAGTGCCGACAGAAAATCGATGTCATGACGAATATAAACAGGCTTCAGCTGGATCAGAGCTAAACACGCGATATCCGCCAGTTGTTCGTTGTCGAACTGATCTACGTATTGGTCTGAAGCGAGCACCTGTCCAACCAAGGTTTCCATGTAATTGTGTACGTCTGAACTGATCTGCATCGATTTTTCTCCTTTGTTCAACACCTTGAAATTATAGCAGTCGAACTCGCTCTGCAACTCGTTGATTGCTCTTAATTTAATCAACCTCTCTCTTTTTGTCAGCGTTCGCTGTAAAACACTTGGAAAATTCCGAAATACACGTATTCTTGTTAGTTTTGAAAGCGTCTGAAATTATACTGTTTACGCACGGTATTAATTGAATGCTTAATGTAACCCTCTAGATATATTCAACTATTTTCAGGTAATTTGTAGTAGATGGCATCATCTTTAATGACCTCCCCAGGCTTCCGCTTCCTATTCCCAGTCTTGTTATTGGGCATGGTCAGTTTGGGTATGGATAACATCATTCAGATGACCCAATCTAACTGGGGAATTGCGGCAAACTTGCCCTACATTTTGCTCGGTTGTGCGTTGTTGATGTGTTACTCGTTCAAGCAAGGACGAGAGTCCATGGTATGTATTGCCATGTTGCTCGCCTACTTTGTGATTCAACATCGTTTACAGGTACCACTACAAACTGGCACTGCACTTTTAGAGCTCACTATTTTAGCAAGCCTCCTTCCCGTTTCGTTCTTGGCCGTGTTCCTCTTCAATAAAGAGGGCTTCGATTCCAAAGCGACACTCACTTATGTACTTATGTTGAGTATGTTTGTGTTCTGGTCTTACGTAACCTTGACCTACTATGTTGAAGGTGGGTTTGAGGAGTGGACCAATGGCATCTTGTTTATTGTTCCAACCGTTTCAAAGTTACCATTGGTTTTAGTGCTGTATTGCATTGGCATTGTGTGCTTTTTGGGCATTTTGGTCTTAAAGAAAAACAAGATCATTCATGCCATGACATACTCAGCCATGGTATTGGCATCAGCGACGTTTATCTTCTTCGATGTTCAATACATTTCGAGCACCATGTTTACCCTTACGGGTTTGCTGATCATCATCTACTCGACATCAGCCAGCCACCAACTGGCTTTCACCGACAGTTTGACGCTCATCCCTAGCCGTCGCGCATTGGATCTCGACCTTAAGCATATGGGACGCAAGTTTACTATTGCGATGCTGGATGTTGACCACTTTAAGAAGTTCAACGACACCTATGGCCACAATACCGGCGACGATGTACTCAAAATGGTCGCTTCTCGATTGATGAAGACACAAGGCGGCGCAAAGGTTTACCGATTTGGTGGTGAAGAGTTCGCCATCGTGTTTAAAGGTAAATACACCGAAGATTGCGAAGCGCATTTAGAAGAAGTTCGTGAGCTTATTGCTCAGTATGAAATGATTCTACGTGACCAAGACAACCGTCCTGACGACAATAAACAAGGACGCAAAAAACGCGGTAACGCGGATTCGAAGCAGAAAACGGTATCTGTAACAGCCAGTTTTGGTGTTGCGGATAGCCGCAGCGCACGTAACCCTGCTGATGTGATTAAGCTGGCAGATGATGCTCTATATAAAGCAAAAAAAGCGGGCCGTAACTGTGTGAAGTACTGCCACGCTTAATTCTTTCTTCCCAATTCTTTAAAGCTTGTTTTTTAGGCTCTAGGACTGCTAAAACAAGCCCAGTTAACGAAACTATCCTGAAGCTGTGCTGCTTTCAAACTAAAGAGACAAGACTTTTCGAGCCCTACCTAGAAAATCGCCCAAGATAAGTGACAGTGTCACTATGATTCAATGGTTTCTATCCTTCTGACTTAACTAGCATTTACCACTGTGTAGGTATTTCTTCCCAAGGATTTAGACGTATATAGCGCCCTGTCTGCTGTTGCGTACAAATCGGCGACTTTATCTTTCCCCGTTGGTTGGAGCGCAAACACACCCTGTGACACTGTCACTCTATTTGCCACACTTGAATATGCATGTGGGTAATCTAAGAAGTACAATGCTTCTTGAATCCTCTCCGCTTCTCTTTCTGCGGTTTGCGCGTCGGTACTATTTAGAAGGATGACAAATTCTTCACCACCATAACGGCCGACATATTCTCCAGAACGACAGAAGGTTGCTTTAAGTTGATTTGCGATGGCTTGTAGGCAGCGATCCCCTTCTATATGGCCGTAGTTGTCATTGAATGGCTTAAAGAAGTCTACATCCAAAAGAATCAACGCCATTGGCATATGATGACGTCCATGCCACGCAATCATGGTTTCTAGCTTTTGGTCTATATAGCGACGGTTATAGAGCTTGGTCAAACTATCTTCGTTGGCTTGTTCTTGCAATAGAGAGTTCATTTCCTCTAACTGGGCAGTCGCTTGCTTGAGCTCACGACGCATATGCGCAATACGCTGCATTGCCATGAGCTTAGAGTTGAGAACAAGTTTGTCGACAGGTTTGATCAAGTAGTCATCACCACCTGCTTCTATTGCTTTTGCTATCATTTCGGGCTCTTCGTGACTACTCAAGAAGATGATTGGGATCCAATCTGGGAAGGTTTCTCTGATATGAAGTGAGACTTCGAAACCATTCATGTCTGGCATCGCGATATCCAGCAGTACGAGCTCTGGGTCGAAGCTTTCATAAGTGTTCAGTGCTTCTATCCCGTTGCCAACGGCTTTTACAATGTGACCTTGCTGTTTTAATCGTATAGCCAACTGCATTCGGTCTAGTTGTACGTCATCAACCAGGAGAATGCGCATAGAGGTCCCTGTCGGTTGCATAGCGCGTTCCATTTTTTTCTCAGTCTTTACTAAACATATATCATACACGCACGGTTGTTGCATTACGCGACAAATTTCGTGCTATATTTTTTTGTTGAACGGTCACGTAATCAAATAGTTCTTATGGTAGCTATTTGATGCATTTGGTATTAATATTCCCGCCTTTTGTAGCAAGAGCCACTCGAATCTCGTTACAACATGCACTATAAATAATGTGCGCTTTTATGTACTAACAGGACTCACCATGTCAGAAGCAACTAACAACGAAAGCAAAAAAATCGATCTAGAAACTATTTCTCCAGAACTACGTAAAGTTATCGAATTTGACGAAGTTCCTGAGCAAATGTTTGAGATGGTTACCTCTATCCATGAAGTGTCTGAAGAAGCTGTTCGTGAATCTTGGAATGAAATGCCAGCAAGTGCACAAAACATTCTGGACAACTTCGAGCAATTCCACGCTCTAGTGTCTGTAGGCCAAGCTTTCGCTGGTCTAAACGTAATGGAAGAGTTCCCGACTCTAAACCTGCCAGAAAACATGACAGATGAAGATAAAGAAGACTACCGTGCTCAACTGCTAGACAATGTTCTACACAACTGCGTGAAAGACATGGTTAAGCAACTTAAGAAAGCACGTCGTGACCCTCTTCTTAAGCGTGAATTCAAAGAAGTATTCGTGAAGTAATTCCGACACTCTCTTTAATAATAAAGGCCGCACCTGCGGCCTTTTGTGTATCTGTGGTCTTTTGCGTATCTGCGGTTTAGTCAATTTAATGGTGCGCCAAAGCAATATCGCGTTGTGTGACACTCACACCTTTAACTTGCGCATAAACCTTATCACCGACTTTTAAGTTCAAGTCATCCAATGCCCACGGTGTTATCGTCGCCCATAAGTGGCATTCTTCATCTAACTTAAGTGAAACGGTGATACTTTGCTTGTCGTCGCCCGTAGTTAGCTCTTCTATAGATGCAACGGTCGCTGGCAGCACGTTACGAATCGACGTAGAGACCGGTTTTTCTAACGCAATAGAAACATCGTTTGCACGCACTTGAAGCCGGATTGGCGTATCTGGCTCGCCATCGACTTTTTGCACCCACAGACAAGCACTTGGTGCGAGCTTCACACACGTCAACGCGTATTTCTCGTGATGAGTCGCGATCTTTCCTTCAAACAAGCTGCTGTGGTCCGAGAATGACTGCCAAGGGCGCATGGCATGAGAAGCCCACACCTCTTCTAATTTACCTGACGTCATGATTCTGCCTTTATCAAGAATCGACAGGTGCTGTGCCAGGCGAAGGATCTCTTGCAAGCTATGAGTAACGTAAACGATTGGAATGTTGACCTGCTCAGACAACTCCTCCAAAAATGGCATCACTTCGCGCTTACGTGGCATATCTAATGATGCCAATGGTTCATCCATCAGTAGCAGATTAGGTTTTGAGAGCAAGGCTCGAGCGATGGCGACACGTTGCTTCTCACCACCGGATAAAGAGATTGGGAAGCGCTTCAATAGTGGCTTAATAGCGAGTAGCTCTGTCACTTTATCGAAATAATCATCATCTTTTTCGACTACGCCGTAGAATAAGTTGCCTTTCACGGAGTAATGCGGAAACAAACGAGAGTCTTGGAATACATAGCCAATCTTGCGCTTGTGTGTCGGTAAATTAATTCCGGCATCACTATCGAAAAGAACGTGTTCACCAATCGACACTTTACCTTGCTTTGGCGTCACCAACCCGCTGATAACGTTAATTAGTGTAGTCTTTCCGGCGCCAGAACGGCCAAACAACGCGCTTATTCCGTTACCCGGTAACGATAAGGCGATGTCAAAATCAGTTTCACCAAGTGATCGTTTAAATTGAATTTCTATGCTCATCGTTTAGCTCCTAGACGCGCTGAAGCTTTGCGATTTAACCATTCTGATATCATTAATGTCGAGAGAGCCAAAGCAATGGAAATGATGCACAAGCGCGCGGCTTCCATCTCTGCTCCCGGCGTTTCGATGAAGTTGTACATCGCCAAAGGAATGGTTTGGGTCTCGCCGGGAATGTTAGAAACAAAACTGATCGTTGCTCCAAACTCTCCCAAGCTGCGAGCGAAAGAAAGCATTGTACCAGTGATAATGCCTGGGATCGTTAAAGGCAGCGTGATAGTAAGGAATACTTTTAAAGGTGATGCGCCTAACGTTGAAGCTGCGTGTTCTAGTTTAGGATCAACATTATCTAAGCTAAGGCGAACGGAACGCACCATCAAAGGCAGCGCAACAACGATACAAGCGATAACCGCCCCCTTCCAGTTGAAGCTGAACACCAAACCAAAGTGTTCATAAAGCCAACTGCCAAGAAACCCCTGTCGACCTAATGAGATCAGCAATAGATAACCAATCACCACTGGCGGCAATACCAGTGGTAAATGGATCAGACTGTCGAGAATGGATTTACCGATAAACTGTTTTCGAGAAAGTAACCAAGCCAGAGCAATGCCGAGTGGTATTAACCAAACGACGGCATAGGCGCCGACTTTTAGGCTTAGTATTAAGGCTTGGTATTCAAGTTCTGTCACTCTGTGCCCTTTTTATTGAAATCCGTATTGCACAAATACTTGTTTGGCATCGTCGGATTTCAAGTATTCAAAAAACTGCTTAGATTGCGTTGAGTCTTTTACGATTGCCGCTGGATAAACAATGCCCGCGTGGGTGTTATTGGCAAACTCGCCGACCACTTTTACTTTATTCGTTAAGAGTGCATCGGTTTTGTAGACAACGCCAAGTGGTGCCTCACCGCGTTCAACTAACGCTAATGCAAGACGAACATTTTTTGCTGGCGCCACTTGTCGCTCAAGCTGCTTCCAAACGCCAAGGTTGGTAAGAGATTCACGAGCATACATACCAGCAGGCACCGAGACCGGGTTGCCAAGCGCAAGGCGATTACCTGCTAATGCTTGACTCCATGCATTGGCATCTGAAAAGTTGAAAGAAGTAACCGTTGAAGCTTGTGGTGCAATAAGAACGAGACTGTTGTGAACTAATTCAGTGACATTGTCACTCTTTACTGCTTTTGATTTTACTAGATAGTTCATCCACTTAGTGTTTGCAGAGATAAACACATCAGCTGGTGCGCCGTTTAGAATTTGGCGAGCGATGGATGAGGAGCCTCCGTAAACTGGCGTGACTTTTACGTCATACTGTTGCTCAAACTTTTGCGCGATATCATCGATCGCGTTAGTCATTGACGAGGCCGCGTAGACTTTAATATCAGTCGTTGCGTTTGCTGCTGACGAAACGCTCAATATTGCCGCTAGGCAAGCATGAATCTTCCATGCTTTCATAAAAACACTCCAGTGCTAGACAGGCAGAAAAAGAAAATGTAGAGCACAATGTCTACTTCTATTTATGCTTCAAACAGTTAAAAACTGGTTTTATTTGAACAGAAAGTCAAGATTCATATGTTGTTCTATCGCATCTGCAATGCGATTAATGCCCTGTTCTTTGAGCTGCTCAAAATCTTGCTGTTTGATTTGAGTGCCGTTTACCCATTCAGACACGAGGCTTAGTACATCGGCCTCATCGAAAAAACCGTGTAGGTAGGTTCCCATAATTTGGCCACACTCACTGATCGCACCCTCAGCTTCGCCAGAACTTAACTTCAAAGGTTGAGCGCCCTGCACTTCACTTCGTCCCACATGGATTTCGTAACCTTTCACATTCACTGTTTTACCGTTTAAGCAAAGCTGCGCTTGTGTGTTGGTCAGTTGTTTGCTGTCAGTTAGCGTCGTAGTAATGTCTAGCAACCCAAGCCCTTCACTCTTCCCTGGACTGCCTTCCACGCCATTAGGGTCGTCAATTAATTTGCCAAGCATCTGGTAACCACCACAAATGCCAATGACTTTGCCGCCCAGACGAATGTGACGTTGAATGTCTTTATCCCAGCCTTGGCTGCGCAAATAATCTAAGTCATCACGAACTGATTTGGTTCCCGGTAGGATCACCAGATCGGCTTTGTCGATCTTTTCGCCTTTGCCAACGTAGCGAAGGTTAATGTCTGGGTTAAGACGTAACACATCAAAATCGGTATGATTACTGATACGCGTTAGTACTGGTACTACAACATTGAGTTTCACTTGTGAAGACAGCTCTTGCTCTGCCGTTATGGCGTCTTCTGCCTCTAGGTTTAAACCGTGCAAGAACGGCAATACGCCCAACACAGGTTTACCTGTCTTTTCTTCTAACCAATCAAGGCCAGATTCAAGTAAGCCGATGTCACCACGGAAACGGTTAATCACAAAGCCTTTCACACGTGCTTGTTCTGATTCGGATAATAACGCCAAAGTGCCATACAAGTGGGCAAATACGCCACCACGGTCGATATCCGCGATGATAATAACGGGGACGTCAGCTTCTTCAGCAAACCCCATGTTCGCGATGTCATTTTCTCTTAAGTTGATTTCCGCAGGGCTGCCAGCGCCTTCAATCATGACAGATTCGTATTCATCCGTTAGTTTTACAAATGAATCCAGCACCGTTCCCATTGCCACTCTCTTGTAATCATGAAACCCAACAGCGTCCATATTCGACAATGCTTTACCTTGTAAGATGATCTGAGCACCTGTGTCGCTGTTAGGCTTAATCAGAACAGGATTCATGTGAACCGTTGGCTCAACGTTACAGGCTTGTGCCTGAACGGCTTGAGCACGCCCAATCTCTCCGCCATCTTTGGTTACCGCACTATTGAGGGCCATATTCTGTGGCTTGAATGGGGCAACCTTTATCCCTTTTCGGGCTAAGACACGGCATAAACCTGCCACAAGGACGCTTTTTCCGGCATCTGAGGTGGTGCCTTGAACCATTAATGATGGGATTGGTGATTTCATGAACGTTTAATAAGAGAAAAAAGAAGGTGAACAATCATAACGTTATCTCAGCATAGGACTCAAGAAAATGAATCGAATATGAATGTTCGAATCAGTAATGGTTCAAATAAGGTTTGTTTTAATAGCACCATCAAAAACGAACACCTATATAGAGAAACCAAATTATGAAAAACACTGTTATCGCTACTATCGCTGCACTTGCTATCGCTCCTACTGTTGCAATGGCGAAAGACCACAACCATGGCCAATCAAGCATTCAATTTAATGGCCCTGTTACGGTTGAGAAAGTCGATGCACTGATTAAAGACTCAAGTATGTTCACCGAAAAAGACGTGGTTGTAGAAGGTAACCTACTTCGTCAAACGCGCGCGGATCAATTTATCTTTAGCGACGGTTCTGGTGAAATCATGGTTGAGCTAGATGATGATATTCGACTAACTACGCCAATCGACCAAACGACAAAAGTACGTCTATTTGGCGAGTTTGAAGGCGGCAGCAAGCCTGAAATTGAAGTTGAACACCTCGTTGTTATGTAACCTGGCTTCTTAGCCGCTCAATTGAGCAGCAAAACATTGATCAGTTAGCACTTTGTCCTAGTGCATTGGGTGACTATAAACGCCTAAAATGATATTTTGTAAATCTTGGTCTGCATTTTGCAGACCTTTTTTTCGTTCGTATTATTTTCTTGCCCGGAGACACCCATGCTAGGTAAAGCTCTAAAGGTTGCAGCCTTTGGTTTGTGCGCTGTTTTGCCGCTTTCTGCACATGCAAACAACTTCAACTACAACATGATGGAATTCCGCATGGGTACCAGTCCTGGTACGTTTGGTGGTGAAGTCACAACCTACTTCACCGAAAACACCCATTTCATTGGTCGTGCCGACAGTGAATTTAGCGGAGATTGGGACCTTGCCGGTGGTATTGGTTTTAACGGTCCTGCCGGACAGTTTGCCGACATTTACGGCCAAATGCTGGTTCACAATATCAAAAAAGACAATGGTGAAGGTGACGAGTGGAAAAGCGAAGTAAATATCGGTACTCGTATTTGGTTCATGCAGAACATTGAATTGCACGGCCGTATTGGTCAGTTAATCGATAATGATGACTCTGAGACCGTCTATAACCTTGGTGCCCGCTTCCACTCGACACAGCAGTTGTCACTTGGTGCCGATTTTAAAAACAACGGTACTTACGGACAGCAACTTGTGTTGTCAGCGCGTTTCGCTTACTAAGTTTAACTGGCCAAGCTCATGCACTGACACTGAGCTAACCAATTGAATAAAATAAAAAAGCCTCTCAGTTGAGAGGCTTTTTGTTATTCGATACGATATTTAGCGTCCGAGTATTGGATTACTTACCGCTTGGTTTGTTCTGAACGTATTTCTTAGATACATCCACAACCGCAACGTCACGGAAGAAGCTACGACCCAACAAGATTGGGAACTTCATATGACCACGTTCTGTTAACGTAAACTCGGTTTGTTCTTTTAAGTCGCCAACTTGGATGTAGGCAACCACAACTGGGCGCTTGTCGACGTCTTCTGAAGAAGATTGACGAATTTTAGCCCAGCGCTCAACAGGTAGTTTGAACTCTTTGCTCGCCTTACCGTTGATGTCAATTTTGAACTGAACCCAATCTTTACCGTCGCGCTCAAATGGAACCACTTCAGTCGCACTGATTGAAGATGTTGTTGCACCAGTATCAACACGACCTTTGAAAGTCTGGTTAATAGCAGGAATGTGCACCCACTCTTCCGCACCTAGAATCAACATGCCATCAGGTGTTTTCTGTACCTTAGCTGGCTTTTCTGGTTTAGGTTCTGGCTTCTTCTCAGGTTTCGTTTCCGGTTTTGGTTCCGGCTTCACCTCAGGCTTTGGCTCTACTTCAGGTTTTACTTCCGGCTTTTCAACCGGTTGCTCCACGACTGGTTTTTCTGGCTCAACAGGCTCAGTGGTCGTCGGTGTCGACGTACAAGCAATAAGACCACCGCTCATCATTAGCGGCAGAATCAGTTTCCAGTTCTTCATTAACTCTCCCAATTAACGTTGAGATACTTTTTGGATCGCGTCAGCAACGTAAGGAATATGAGTTTCGGTCAAACCAGCGATGTTGATACGACCATCACCGACACCATAAATGCCATAATCTTCACGCAGTTGCGCCATTTGGTTTTCACTAAAGCCTAGCACAGTAAACATGCCTTTGTGACTCTCAATGAAATCAAATTGATCTGTATTATGGTTGTTTCTCAATTCGTTACACAAAGTTTGACGAAGATTCAGCAAGCGTTGCTGCATTTCGTTCAATTCTTGTTTCCAAACTGAAGTAAGGTTGGCATCTTGAAGAATGGTTTTCACCAATGCAGCACCGTGATCTGGCGGCATAGTGTAAGTTGAACGAGCTAACGTAAGAAGCTTACCTTTTGCATTCGCCACGTCTTGCGTGTTTTTACCGATCACAATTGCAGCACCAGTACGTTCACGGTACAAACCAAAGTTCTTAGAACATGAGGTTGTAATCAGCATTTCTTCAACGTTGTCAGCCATAAAGCGGAGACCTTTTGCGTCTTCCTCTAGACCATCACCAAAACCTTGGTAAGCAATATCTACAAATGGGGTAAAACCGTTCTTTTGTGAAAGCTCTGTAATCGCTTGCCACGCAGAAAAATCAATATCTGCACCCGTTGGGTTGTGGCAACAGCCATGCAGAAGCACGACGTCAGAAGGACCTGCTTTAGATAGGTCTTCTAGCATTTTCGCCGTATCAACTTGTTTCGTTTCTGGTGAGAAGTAATGGTAGAACTTCACCTTAAGCCCAGCCGCTTCCATCACTGGCTTGTGGTTTACGTAGCTTGGGTTTGAAATCCAAACCGTCGTATCTGGTTGTGCTACCTTCATTAGGTCACCCAGCATACGCAACGCACCACTTGCACCAGGCGTTTGAATCGCTGCCACACGATCTGTTGCTGACGTACCCGTCAGAAGTAGATCGATCATGCTTTGGTTGAATTCTTCACAGCCTGCAAGCCCAACGTAGGATTTGGTCTTTTGGTTTTCGACAACCACTTCTTGTGCCATTTGAATGGCTTTCATGATTGGCGTTTCACCAGCGCTGTTTTTGTACACGCCAATACCAAGGTCAACCTTGTTTGGACGTTCATCGCCGCGGTATGCGACGGAAAGAGATAAAATAGGATCTAATACAGGTGTTGGTAGATTAGAAAACATGAAAGTCATAACCCTTTGAAATTCAAGTATCGAACCTCACGGTAACACTTTCGTTATAAATGGCGAAACGATTTTTCACACATTTCGCCAATTAGAGTACAAAATTCTGGTGACTGGGGAATTTTATGAGCTCAATCGGTCATAAAAAGAACGATTCACTCATTGAAGTTTGAATCTAGCTTGCCATTTTTCCTAAATTCACGTGGAGTCATACTCGACCAAGCTTTAAATCGTGTACTGAAGTTGGCGCCCGTTGGGTACCCTACTATTTCACCGATGTGCTGAATTGACCATTCTGTTGAGCGCAACAAACGCGCAGCATACTCCATTCGCATCCGAGTTAGGTGTGCCATTGGGCTTCGTCCAAACTGTTGTTGGGTCAAACGATGCAAGTGAGGTTCAGAGCATGGGTACAAGGCTGCAAGTTGTTCTACCGTCCATTCTTTATGGAGTTGTCTCTGAACCAAATCAAACACGCGGCGCAACTTTAACTGGTTGCGTGATATGGAATCTGAGTGCGGCATATTCAGCATGAGCTCTAACTGGGCAACGCTGTGTGCACCAACTTCACCGCCGTAATCGATAGGTAGATTGATACTTCGCAATAGAGTCTGAATGCAGAAATACATCACTTCTGGTGCCGGTGTAAGTTGATACTCAATCTCTTCTTTCACCATCGGCCATTCTTTATCTTGTGAAAGAAACACCCACGCGATTTGCCACGTTTCGTCTTCCATTCCAAAGCCATTTTCGATGCCCGCAGGCACGATCACCAACGATCCTGGCTCAAGTTCATAACGGCAAGCGCCACTCTCCAGCCAACCTTTACCGCGAACTGTATAGAGCAACATGTGTTTTTTCTGGTTTTTGCGATAAACGGAAAAGAACTCTCGGCAAGTGGCGATTCCACATTGAACGATGCCTCTTTCTTCAAGAGCAAGTACGCGAGTGTGGTCGATGAACTCTTGATAGGTCTTTTCTGAAATGGTGTAACGTTCTTGCTTTTCTTCCATGATTCGATGGCTCACAAATGCACTCACGGCAAACGTGTTCTACCAAACCACCGATAAAGACTGGATAGTTTGACAAAACTTTTGGATGTCTTCGAAAAATACACCGCCAAATCATACGGATAAACTACTCGCATTGTTCTTAGAGGAGAAATGCGATGCTCTTAACACGTCAATACATAGACAAAGCATTTTGGAAAAAACTGATTGCGATCGGTGTCCCTGTGTCACTGCAATCCATGCTGTTTTCACTGCTCGGTGCGGTGGACATTTTTATGGTGAGCCAACTTGGTGAATCTGCAACGGCCGCGGTGGGCGTTGGTAACCGAATCTTTTTCTTTAACCTCGCCGTGGTGTTTGGATTGTGTGGCGCAGTGACGGTTTTGGCTTCTCAGTATTATGGTTCTGGAAACCTCTCTGGTATACGCAGAACGTTAGCGCAATCTTGGTTTATTTCGCTAGTGGTGACTTTGCCATTTATTTGGCTGTATGTGGTTTATGACAAAGAGATCGTTTCTTTTATGGCGGACGATCCTGTGTATGTTAGCTATGCGAGAGAATACTTAGTAGTGACTGGCTTGAGTCTCATAGGTACCGCTGTCGTTGTTCCCATTGAGTCGGTGTTGAGATCCGTCGGTGAGGCGAAGATGCCAACTTACGTCAGTATCACCGCAATCGTTGTGAATGTCTTCCTCAATGCCGTTTTGATCTTTGGCTTACTCGGATTTCCACAATGGGGTGTGTTTGGGGCTGCTGTCGGTACTTTTATCTCACGCTTTTTCCAAACTGCGGTGCTGGTTTACTTCTTTTGTCGCCGATATTCACATCTGCTCCCTACTCGCTCAGACTGGCTTGAAGGCACAGTAAAGAAGTACCGAAACAAATATTTCAGAGTCTCAATGCCAATGCTTATCCATGATGCGTTGTGGACTGGCGGCTTGATTGTCTACAGCATCATTTATGGTCAATTAGGTGTAACTGAACTGGCGATTATCTCGTTCCTATCACCAATTGAAGGTGTGTTGATTTCAACGTTTATGGGATTTGCTGTTGCAGCCTCTGTACTTTTGGGTAATGACATTGGCGCTCAAGAATATGACCGTGTAGAGAAAACCGCTTGGTGGTATGTGTTTACCAGTGCTGTACTCGCAACGATATTATTCTTAGTTGTTTGGGCATGTTCACCATTGATTTTGAACTTGCTGGAGATGAGTCCGCTTACTGATAAGCAAATGGCACTGAATGTATGCTTGGTGTTAGCACTGGGCATGATTCTGCGAGTATTCAACATGGTCGGTATTGGCGGCGTGTTGAAAAGTGGCGCTGATATTCGCTATAGCATCTTCATTGACACATTTGGTCAATGGGTGATTGGCATTCCGCTCACTTACTACACCGGGATGGTGTTAGGTTTACCGCTGCACTGGGTGTTGATGTCCCTACTGGTCGAAGAGTTGGTAAAAGGCATTCTGACCACACACCGAATCCAATCTAAGCGTTGGATTAACAACATGGTTGAAGATGACTCTGGAGTGACGGCGTAACTATAAAGTGGTGCTATGTTTATACAAGTAAGAGCTAAGATAACTCTCTGTTTTTAATAAATAGCTTTAAAGAACTCACACCAAAAGGGCACATTCGAAATATCCGAATGTGCCCTTTTTATATTTGGTTTTTCTTGAGTTGGACCTTTAAAGCTCAGTAAATCGATGGATGATTTGATTTGAGCTTCCTCGCCATTCTAGGTTGAGGTCTCGTTTATCTTGCTCGTATTTCCCATCGATTAATGTGTCGATGTATTGCGTCACTTCGCGCTGTGCATCGTCGAGCTCTTCAAGCGTGTAACCTGTCCAAACCCAAATATCTTTGCCTGAGCACTCTTCTCTTACGCGTTTTACAAGCTTAAGAATGTGCGGCACGTTCGCTGGATGCAAAGGATCACCACCAGACAGAGATAAACCTCGGCGTTTGATGCGCGTGTCGTTTAAGTCTGCAATGATTTTGTCTTCCGCCTCTTGAGTGAAAAACACACCAGAATCCAAACGTTGCGTCGACTGGTTATAACAGCCGCGGCACTGGTGTACACAGCCCGACACAAATAGTGTGCAGCGTGTACCTGGTCCGTTAACAACGTCGATTGGATAGTATTGGTGGTAATTCATAATCGTGCCTTGTTTTGCTGGCTAGAAAAGAAAATCAACCCACGACAGGTTGATTTTCATTATTGGGTTTGAGCTTAAGTAAACCTTACAGGTGCTTAACTCGACGCTTCACTTCTTCTTGTTTACCGAAGTTAAACGGACGCGCATCTGGGCTGCCTAGGTAGCCACAAACGCGGCGTGTTACTGACACTTTGGTTGAGTCATGGTTGCCACAACTTGGGCAAGTGAAGCCTTTACTTGTACAGTCAAACTCACCGTTGTAGCCACACTCGTAACACTCATCAATTGGCGTGTTTGTACCGTAGTAAGGTACGCGGGTGTAACTGTAATCCCATACGTTTTCTAGTGCTTCAACGTTACGTTGCATGTTCGGGAACTCGCCGTAACAGATAAAGCCGCCGCTTGAGATTTCTGGGTAAGGCATCTCAAAGTCGATCTTGTCGTACGGGTTCACCTTCTTCTCAACATCTAGGTGAAAGCTGTTTGTGTAGTAACCTTTGTCTGTTACGCCTTTAATTACGCCGAACTCTTTCGCGTCGATGCGGCAGAAACGGCTACATAGGTTTTCACTTGGCGTTGCGTATAGGCTGAAACCGTAACCAGTATCTTCTGCCCAACCGTTTACTGTGTCTTTCAGGTGCTTGATGATTGCTACTGCTTTTTCACGCAGAACAGCGTCATCGTAAACGTGCGCTTCTGTACCGAATAGCGCGTTAATTGTCTCGTGTACACCGATGTAACCAAGAGAAATAGACGCACGACCATTCTTGAAGATATCTGCGATTGAGTCGTCTGCTTTCAGACGAACACCACACGCACCTTCCATGTAAAGGATCGGAGCAACACGTGCTTTCACGTTTTCTAGACGAGAGATACGTGTTTCTAGTGCTTTACGTGCAAGACGTAGGCGATCGTTTAGAAGCTCGTAGAATTTCTCTTCACTGCCGTTTGCACGGATAGCGATACGAGGAAGGTTCAAGCTCACTACGCCTAGGTTGTTACGACCTTCGTGAATCAGCTCACCGTTTTCTTCGTAAGTACCAAGGAAGCTACGACAGCCCATCGGTGTTTTGAATGAACCCGTTACTTCCACTACTTTGTCGTAGTTAAGAATGTCTGGGTACATACGCTTAGACGCACACTCAAGCGCAAGTTGCTTGATGTCGTAGTTTGGATCTTCTGATTTGTGGTTCAAGCCATCTTTGATGCCGAATACAAGTTTAGGGAATACCGCTGTTTTACGGTTCTTACCTAGACCTGCAATACGGTTCTTCAGAATCGACTTCTGGATAAGGCGTGATGCCCAGCTTGTGCCAAGACCAAAACCAAACGTAACGAATGGTGTTTGACCGTTCGCAGTGTGTAGCGTGTTTACTTCGTACTCTAGAGATTGGAACGCGTCATAACACTCTTTCTCAGTGCGTGCTTTTGCGAACTCTTCTGGCTCAGCAATGTTCCACTCTTTTGCGATCTCTAGGTGTTTCTCATAGCTGGTGATTACGTACGGTTCTAGAACTTCATCAATACGGTTGATGGTTGTACCGCCGTAAATGTGGCTCGCTACTTGAGCAATGATCTGTGCCGTTACTGCTGTTGCAGTCGAGATTGATTTTGGTGTATCAATCTCAGCGTTACCCATTTTAAAGCCGTGCGTTAGCATGCCTTTAAGATCAATAAGCATACAGTTAAACATTGGGAAGAACGGAGCGTAATCCAAATCGTGGTAGTGAATATCACCTACTTCGTGCGCTTGAACCACATCGCGAGGAAGGATGTGCGTCTTCGCGTAGTGTTTCGCTACGATACCAGCCAACAAGTCACGTTGAGTCGGAATTACTTTACCGTCTTTGTTCGCGTTCTCGTTGATTAGGTCTAGGTTGCTTTCTTCAATCAGACCTTCGATTTCGCGAGTTAGTGCGCTTTGCTTCTCACGAGCGATATCGCGATCGTGGCGATATTCAATGTAAGAACGAGCTAGGGCTTTGTAAGGACCTTGCATGAGTTCATTTTCGACTAGGTCTTGAATCTCATGAATGTGAACTTCATCGTGATCCTGAAGCTGTAACTCAACTGCCAGAGCAACATTTAGTGCATAAATGGCGACATCTTTGTCTTTGTTTTCCGCTGCGGCTTCTACTGCTGCTTGGATACGATCCCTGTTGAACGGAGCTCTTGAGCCGTCACGCTTGATTACGATTGGTTTCACTTTTTCTCCTTACCCCAAAATACTCACAGACTTATCCACAAATACACTATATGGGGTTATTTCTTATTCTGATGACACAATATATTGTGGCGTATTTAACGAGAAGCACCAATTGAAAACATTGATTTTGATCAATAAAAAATGGGTAGCGAACAAGAACAAATCGATCTTATTGGCGTTGATCTCAGTTGCGAAGAAAACTGTGAAAATTGCAAAATTGGAGCGAAATCCACTTGCTTTTTTTCGAGGTCTTATAGGATAAAGGATGGAAAGGAGTGCGCTAAATAATAGGAGTGCAACAGACCAAAATGCGATCACTTTTTGTTACGACGATATTACTTTTTAGTTCTTTTTCATTTGCTCAAAATTCCGTCAACTTAACCAGCTGGAATATTGAATGGTTATCTATAGATGGTGGAAAAGTGTCAAGAACACCACAAGATTTTGAAAAGCTGAACCACTATGTGGATAAAACACAAGCCGACATTCTCGCTTTTCAAGAAGTCGAGAGTGCCGCTGCTGTCCAAAAAGCCGTTGGCAATGACTTCACTATTTATCTTTCCGATCGTTCAAACGCCTCTAACCGACACCTTCAGTTCAATGACACCAATCAATACACAGGTTTTGCGGTACGTAATGGTATGAGCGTGTTGGACAAGCCAGACTTTTCTATCACACGAGGCAACAGCAAGCTCCGCTTCGCCAGCTACCTTGTTTTGAATCCAGACCAAGATAACGAAACTCACCTACTCTCTGTGCACCTAAAGGCGGGTTGCAGTGGCGCATATCGCAATAACCGCGATTGTAAGATAGTGAAACAACAAGGACAGGCTCTAGCCAAGTGGATAAAAGCGCGTGAGGACAACAAACAACAATATGTGGTACTTGGCGACTTTAACCACAATTTGGGTTATCGAGGAGATTGGTTATGGGAAGTGCTATCGGACAATACCGATGCAAAGCTAGTGACCAAAAATACCAAAGCGGAATGTAAAGTACGTTCTAATCGTAATCCGAAGAAAACCCACCAATTCCGCTCGGTGATAGACCACATCATTGTGAGTGGTGATTTAAAAGCGTCGTCTGGTGTTCAAACCGTTTTCAAAACACAAGATGTGCTCGACTACAAACTGAGTGATCATTGTCCGGTTTCTACGACACTCACTTTTTAGAATTGAAGTACTCTTTAGCCGCGAACAATTGTTTTAGCGGTGAACGAACCAACCAACATTGCCGCTATAAAGAACAGGACTTGTGTGTTGCCAGTAAAGAGGCTGGCAACCGCAGGACCAGGACACACACCGAGTAAGCCCCATCCAATACCAAACAGTGCTGCACCACCAACTAACTTTTTGTCTATCGTTTTAGAAGTCGGACAGACAATCTCACCACCAAACACAGATTCACTTCTTGGCTTTATTAATAACAGATAAGCAGGAACGAACACCGCAAGTGCTCCCCCCATGACGAAGGCTAAGCTTGGATCCCATTCTCCGGTAATATCTAGGAAGCCAATCACTTTTGCCGGATCAGCCATACCGGAAATCACCATACCAATGCCAAAAAGCGCACCAGAAAATGCGACAATGGAAATTTGTTTAATACTTTTCATTACGTGAGTTTTCATAACAACACTATTCCTCACGATACCAGTAAGACGGTTAACATGGCTGTGGCCATAAAAGTACACGTCGCAACGACGGAACGGACAGAGAAACGCCCCATCCCACAAATGCCATGACCACTTGTGCAACCATTACCAATACGCGTACCCACCCCAACAAACAAACCAGCTACTACAACCAAACCAAGATTGCCGCTGTACTCAGTTGGTACATGCACGCCAAGAACATAAACGGCAAACACACCGCCCAATGCCATCGCAATTAAAAACACAATTCGCCAAACTCTGTCGGCATTCTCAACGGCACCATTTAAGATCCCGCTGATTCCCGCGGTCTTGCCATTGAAAAGCATTAATATCACCGCTGATGCGCCAACCATGACACCGCCCAAAAGCGACACCCAAGGAACTTCAAACATAACAACCACCAGTATAAAGTTTTGAATTACTGCTTACAGAAAACTTGGTTAAACGCTTCGATCAGCGGAGCGACTCTTCCATCAGAAATCGAATAGAACACCTGCTGAGACACCTTCCGTGCCTTGATGATGTTGTGTTTTCTCAATACGGTGAGGTGTTGTGAAAAGGCAGATTGGCTTAATGTTGAGCCTTCAAACAGCTCACCGACCCCTTTTTCACCTTCAATCAGCTTGCACATCACGATTAAGCGCTCTGGATGAGCCATTATTTTAAGTAGCTCACTCGCTTCGGTCGCGCTTTGTAGCATACTGTCGCCCATTCTTATGCCCCTTCATCAATACGTTAACTTTTATTAGATATTACTAATTAATATTATTAAGTCAATGCTAATGTAGGATAGATAACATTAGACATGGCTAATTCAATTAAGTAAGGTGTAGGCGTTTTCGATCATTCAGTAGGAGAAATCCATGAGCAAAATCGTGATTATTGGTGGTGTTGCTGGCGGTGCATCTTCAGCAGCTCGCGCTCGTCGTCTTAGTGAAGGCGCAGAAATCATTATGTTTGAACGCGGTCCATTTGTGTCATTTGCAAACTGTGGCTTGCCGTACCACATTGGTGGCGATATCCAAGAACGCAGCAAACTACTTCTTCAAACGCCTGAAAGCTTTTTAGCGCGTTTCAATGTTGATGTTCGTGTGATGAACGAAGTGGTTTCAATTAACCGCCAAGATAAAACGGTTACGGTTAAGAACCTACTTGATGGCTCTGAATACCAAGAGAGCTACGACTTTCTTCTACTTAGCCCTGGTGCAGGTCCCGTTGTGCCACCTATTCCGGGTATTGATAACCCGTTAACGCACTCGCTGCGCAATATTCCAGATATGGATCGCATCATTAAAACGATCGAAACCAACAAAGTTGAACACGCTACGGTCGTTGGCGGTGGTTTCATAGGTCTGGAAATGATGGAAGCGTTCCACCAGCTTGGCGTAAAAACCACATTGGTTGAAATGGTGGATCAAGTGATGACGCCCGTTGACCGAGAAATGGCTGGCTTTGCTCATGCTGAAATTCGTGAGAAAGGCATCGACCTGCGTTTAGGCGTTGCTCTATCTTCTGTTGAGTATGTGGCGAACCAATCTGTCGCTAACACTGAAGCGGGTGAAGATGACACGCACCAACACCTTCAAGGAAAACTGACGCTGTCTCTAAACAATGGTGACCAGCTTGATACCGATATCCTGATCATGGCAATTGGTGTTCGCCCTGAGACAAAACTCGCACAAGAAGCCGGTCTTCAAATCGGCTCGCTAGGTGGTATCTACACCAACGAGTACATGCAAACCAGCGATCCTTCCATCTATGCCGTTGGTGATGCGGTTGAAGAGAAAGACTTTGTCACTGGTGAACAAACACTTGTTCCGTTGGCAGGTCCGGCAAACCGTCAAGGTCGTATGGCAGCAGACAACATGCTTGGCCGCCAAGAAACTTACCAAGGTACACAAGGCACGGCGATCTGTAAGATCTTTGATTTAGCCGTCGCTTCTACTGGTAAAAACGAGAAGCAGCTAAAACGTGAAAACATCGCTTATGAAAAAGTGTATGTCCACACAGCAAGTCATGCTAGCTACTACCCTGGCGCAGAAACTGTGTCGTTCAAAATGTTGTTTGATCCAGCAACCGGAAAGATTTTAGGTGCACAAGCCGTAGGTAAAGATGGCGTTGATAAACGTATCGACGTAATGGCAGTTGCTCAGCGTGCAGGTATGACGGTAGAACAGCTGCAACACCTTGAGCTCACTTACGCGCCACCGTATGGATCAGCGAAAGATGTGATTAACCAAGCGGCTTTCGTTGCGAACAACATCATTAAAGGTGATGCAACAGCGATTCATTTTGATGAAATCGACAACCTGTCAGAAAACCAAGTGCTGCTTGATGTTCGTAATCCGGGAGAATTGGAATCTGTCGGCTTCATTGAAGGCGCGATCAATATTCCTGTCGACCAACTTCGTCAACGTATGAATGAACTGCCGAAAGACAAAGAGATCGTGATTTATTGTCAGGTCGGTTTGCGCGGTAACGTCGCTTATCGTCAACTGGTCAATTCAGGATTTAAAGCACGTAACCTACTTGGCGGTTACCGTACCTATAAGTTCGCAAGAGCTTAATCTCTGATTATAAATATCTAAGTTTGGGGCTGAAAAAAGGGGCACATTATGTGCCCCTTTCTACATTTCGGATTCAACTAAATGAATAATCTTGGTCGCTTTTTCGAAGTGATCGAGTTGATGAGTTTGAATCCACCAAGTCGCCGCTTCCATAAGTAACGCAGGGTTGTCATTCTTATTAGCGAAAAAGGCGTAAAAGGACACGCCAACATTGTCGCCTTTCTGCTCTATTTTCTTCTTACACACCTGAATGATTTTGTCTCTCAACGCGATGTTCATTGCCTTTCCCTTTCTCTTTGCGACAGCAAAATTAGCCCAAAAATAGAATAACTGTATTTATATACAGTTATTCTTAGTGAAGCAAATAAACATAATCATCTAGATGAATATTCTCGCACGAAGACCTAATACCCAAGTGCTGCTTTTGTTCGAAAATGCTGGGTCTTTGATGTACTGAATATCCGGTGTGATTTGGATGTAGTCGTTCAACTGCATGTTGTAATAAAGCTCGGCAGTGAACTGTTCAGAGTCGTCCACACCATAAGCGTGCTCTAGGTTATCGTTAACATGGCTCCAGTTGACCGCGAAGCCTAGGTTATTGGTTGGTTTACCTAAACCAAAGTAACCAATCCCCACCGTTAGGGAGCGATCATAAAGTGCCACATCGCCTTCCGAGAAGCCGCCACGAACAAATGGCATTAATTGTTCTGTAGCAAAGTAGCTTGCTGAAAAGTTAATACCCTGCCCGCTGTCCTTATTCGTTAGGTTATGTTGCGTGTCGCCATCCAAATGCCAAGCGGTTAGGTGAACATTATCGGTATAGATTTGATCTTGTGATGCCGTCCAACCCAGTTCGAACGTCGTAAACAATTTATGATCGTTGAATAAGGTATCGAAGCCATCAAATGGTTCATCTGAACGCCCTTTGCCATCGGCCACACCTGCAACCATATAGAAGTTATCAGTCAGCATGTGTCCGACGGCTAAACCTAGAATTCCATCATCCGGTAGACCAATGGAACCGCCACCAGTACTGAATGCAAGGTTACTGAATCCGGTCCACGGACTTGCTAAAGCGTATGTATCAACATAGTCCGTGGTATCTAAGAAACCCACCATGAACGCGGTTTTGCCACCATTGAGCTTTTGTTTCCAATATAGGTTAGTTAGACGAGCACCTTGATCGCTGTATGCAGGACCAATCATGCCCGCGTAACCTAAACCGTTACCGATAAAGCTAAATTCTTTCGGTGACAAATCACTGTAAGCATGGCGATGTTCGACTTTCCAAACCAATCCGCCCGTATTGCCAGAATCAAGGCCGATCAGATTCCAACTACCGTAGAAGCGAGCAACACCAGCGCTTGCTGTATCTTCACCACCACTTTGTGGGTCAGAAGCCGTTAAGCCAAGCGCTTGGTAATCCAAACCAAACGTTAAGTTATGATCTTCCGCTAATGACTCTCGCCAAGTGCGTTTTTCACGTGCATTTTCAGCAATGGTATTGTCTACCGTATCAGGGCTACCGAAATTTGCCGCGTTAACCGATGACGCCATTACAAGTGAAAGAGCGATAAAACTAAGCTTTGGAACAGTTACTTTCATGTCTGGTTTCTCATTAAATTGATTTCTAGAAAAAGAGTTTAATGATTCAGAGTTTTGAAAATTGCCATTAAGCGACAGCTCACTGCTTTTTGTATTTTCGGTGGTGTACTCTTATCGGTAAGGCCGAATTGAAACTTCGTCCATTTGGTAGATGGTTTCTACGTTCGCAGCACCATCAGAGTATGAAACATCTGCTTTGGTCTTTTTCACATGCAGATCCCCTTTCACCCAGATTGGCTCGTAAAGAGAGGTGAGCTTTAAGCCTTTTGGATAATCAACCAAAACAATTTGGTTTGCAGGTGGCGGTGGCGTATGGATGCAAGCCCCCATGGTTGGAACAAGGAAAAATTTTGTGACAACGTCATTGTTAAATTCTACTGGCGTTACAAAGCCAGGAATTTCATAAGTGTCTTCTGTTAGCGTTGCGTTTGGCATCGATGCCAACATACGACGATGTTCAGTAATTTCGTTGCGCTTTTTAAACAACCACTCAATGTCTAAGTCGTCAGCTTTTAAACTGTCTTCCAGTTCTTTCATGGTTTGCTTTTGTTGCTCATTAAGATTTTGAGAATCGCGATATCTTGCAAGAGAGCCCAGTTCAAAAAGTTGTTGGTCTGTGAGTTTTACAAATGGGTCTTCAATCTGAGGAACATTCACCGGCAGCAATTGCTCCCAGCTTAATTGATCGGCGGATACATTTGATGAAGCCAGCAAAACTAAGCCAGCCAATAGGTACTTCTTCATACGTTCCCTTGAATAGTTTTTTGTCTTTTAGAGAAAAATTTGGGGACATCCAGCGTCCCCAAATAGTCGAAAGAGTTTACTACAAGGTATTCTTGTGGATCTTCCCGTCTTTCATAATTACTTTGAATTTATCTTGGTAATCGTTAAGAATTGTGATGTCTTGCAGAGGATTTCCATCCACCAGCACCACATCAGCGTAAGCACCAGGCTCCACAACGCCAAGTTTACCGTATTTATGGGTTCATGCCGCCCGACCAACTCAGCACTTCTGCTGCATTCGATGTGCCCATCTTCATGATCTCATATGGTGTAAATCCGACTTTCTCCATCCAAACCATGTTGTCTGCTTGGCGAGTGTTGTAAGCCGGACCGAACATATCGCCGCCCGTAACAATCAAAAGGTCGTATTTACGCGCCCATTCAAACATCTGTTTCGCGCCTTCGTTTACTTTGGTCGCTTTGGCTTTTTGATCCGGACTGAAGAAGGTGATCTTTTCAGGTTCAGCAAAGGCTTCGAGAGACATCACTGCTTGTGCAGAAAGTGCCACACCCTTTTCTTTCATCCGCTTAATGGTTTCTTCGGAAATTAAGAAGTTATGCTCAATCACTTTTACGCCAGCATCAATGGCACGGTTAACCGAACGATCATGATAAGCGTGCGCCATGACGTAGGTACCGTAATCCTCGGCTACGCCTACAATCGCTTCCATCTCTTGTTTAGAGAATTGCGTCATGTGAATTGGATCGAACTCACTCGCAACACCACCGCCAGCCATGATTTTAATCTGCGTCGCTCCCGAACGTAGGTTCTGACGTGCAGCACGACGAGCTTCTGTTTCACCATCGACGATATAGCCGAAGCCGTGGCGTTCAAGATCGTCAACGCGTCCTGGAACATCGTTAAAGCTACCGGTATCCGCGTGACCACCAGTCTGGCTCAAGAAACCGCCTGCAGGGAACAATCGCGGCCCTTCAAGTAAACCGTTATTGATGGCTTTCGCGATACCAAGAATATTACAGCCAGCATCACGAGCCGTCGTAAAGCCTTGGTCTAGATACTGCATCATGGAAACATGGGCACGAGCCCCCATCGCCATTTGATCATAACCATCTCGACCAACCAACATGCCTTCTTGAATACACATGTGGGAATGCATGTCGATTAAGCCAGGAATCATGGTTAAGCCTTCGCCATTAATTGTTGTTGTTTGCTTATCAGCTTTAATGGGCTTCGGTGAGATCTCCTTAATCATGTTATCCACGACTAAGACATTCTGGTTTTGAAGTAGCTTTTCATCGGTGCCATTGAAAACATCAACGTTAGTAAACAGTGTCGATGCTGCATTCGCGTTTAAGGCAAATGCACAAGATAGCGCAACGAAAGAAAGGTTCTTCTTAGAAATTGTCATTATTACACCTACGTTTTTTGGATAGTTGGGGTCCATTTCCTATAACTTCCCTGCAAGAACAGTGGTGTTATGAGGGCGCCTGATTCAGTGATAACCAAAAACAAATGATCACCAAATACAAAAAGTACATATGAAACAGACGGCTTACGTTAAAACTAGGAGTAATAATGAAGAAGTTCAAGCAGGGTTAATTGCCTTTACACGACAACATGCGGATATTCTTCTGAAACGTGAATTCACACCAAAACCTCCAAAAATTCAAAGGCTTTATGTGTAACTCATTATGACAAAGATTGACGATACGCTTTAGGCGTGAGATTCATCATTCGCTTAAACGCGCGGGTGAAGTGAGCTGAGTCTGAATAGCCTGTTTTAAGTGCAATGTGCGTAATACTGAGGTCTCGGTCCGCCAACAGTTCCAGCGTTTGTTTAAGCACTAAGCCTTCGATAACTTCTCGATAAGTTGTGTTCTCGCTCGCCAACCGTCTTTGAATGGTTCGAGCATTCATATCAATCAGTTCACCAGCAAACTGGATAGAGATCTTACCCATCGAGAGATAAGGCGTCAGCGCCCTTGCTAACGCATCGCTGAACTTATCATCCTCACCACGAAAACTCGTGCTTGGTGCAGTTTGAGATGGCGTAAAAGCAATCGGCTGGTTAATCCAATTATTAGGAATCGAGATGGCAGTAACCGGTCTACCAGTAAAGAACTGCGCGCTCTTCATTCCCGGTAATAGATTGAATGGCTCGGCTTCTAGATCTTGAATCCCGACTTCAGCCAATCGCCATTGTGAACCCACAAGCTTTTTGAGCAGTTCATTCATGAACATGGCGGAGAACATTTCTGCATAACGAAACCATTCTCTTTCTGCGTCCTGCTTTTCTCTGACGAGCCACCATTTACCGCCCCGCGATACGACCGAAAGACTGACATTATCTGAGATCTGTTTTAGCAGTTGGGAGACTTCTTCCAATGCCGCTTTAAGTGAGTGCGTTTGGGTAATTTGATTGGCAAACCTAGGAACGTAGATATCGTGGCAAAGCGTCCAAGTAAGCAAAGCAAACTTCTCTGGTGATGCTCGTTCACCTAAGGTTTGGAATACCGATTTTAATGCACTCTCTGGCACAAACGCATCAGGGGATTGGGTGGATAAGATATCCTGTGGCATACGTGCGGATTCAAGTAAGGAATGGATATCGCCATCCAGCTCATTGAGCATAGTGGCGAACAACTTTACTTCTTCCGAATGAACCAAAGGAATATCAGTGTTGGGCATGCAAGCTATCATCTTAAAATACCGAGGATTATTTTAGTTTAAGCACAAACTTCCGGGCTGTCATTAGTCACAATCCAAGTGCAATTTGATAATGGAGGCGACTCACTCTGAGCAGAAGAGCCAACACACATTGGTCTTCAACATAGATCATTGCCTGTTCAAATACTTGCCAATTCACGCCACAGATACGTTCTATCCGCTTTTTAAGCGCTATTTATATTTCTATGAATGTGATGATTTTCACGCTTTCGTAATCAGCAATCGTTTTCTAGGAATTTTTCCTAGTCGATCTAAGCCCTCCTCTCATGTGGTTCAAAATAGGACTCTCTACAATCGCCGACAGCTAAAAGAAAGCGAGCACGCAAGTGCATCACACTAATACAAGAGAGTTCACGATGTTAAAATTCCTTGAACAAGTCCGGAAGCCTACCCTCGATCTTCCTGTCGAAGTACGTAGAAAAATGTGGTTCAAACCATTTATCCAATCTTACCTAGTGGTATTCATTGGTTACTTGACCATGTACCTGATCCGTAAAAACTTCAACGTCGCACAAAACGACATGATTTCTACTTACGGCTTGTCGATGACCGATCTAGGTTTGATTGGTCTGGGTTTCTCGATCACTTACGGTATTGGTAAGACCGTGGTTTCCTACTACGCCGATGGTAAGAATACCAAACAGTTCCTTCCTTTCATGCTTATCCTTTCTGGTCTGGCAATGCTTGGTTTCAGCTTCAGCATGGGCGGTGGCAGCGCGAGCTTGTTCTTGATGGTGGCGTTCTACGCACTAAGTGGTTTCTTCCAAAGTACTGGTGGTCCTTCTAGTTACTCGACCATCACTAAGTGGACACCGCGTAACAAGCGTGGTTCTTACCTAGGTCTTTGGAACATGTCTCACAACGTTGGTGGCGCTGGTGCTGCAGGTGTGGCTCTGTTTGGTGCTAACTACTTGTTCGACGGTCACGTAATCGGCATGTTCGTGTTCCCTTCTATCATTGCGATCATCGTTGGTTTCATCGGTATGCGCTATGGTAACGACTCTCCTGAAGCTTACGGTCTAGGTAAAGTTGAAGAGCTATTTGATGAAGCAGTCAGCGAAGAAGATGAAGCGGCTGAAGGCAATCAAATGACTAAGAAAGAGATCTTTGTTGAGTACGTTCTGAAAAACAAAGTGATCTGGCTACTTTGCTTCGCAAACATCTTCCTTTACATCGTGCGTATCGGTATCGACCAATGGTCAACGGTTTACGCATACCAAGAACTTGGTCTATCAAAAGAAGCAGCAATCTCTGGCTTTACCCTATTCGAAGTGGGTGCGCTTGTGGGTACTTTGATGTGGGGTTACTTATCTGACCTTGCTAATGGTCGCCGTGCGCTAGTGGCTTGTGTTTCTTTGGGTTTGATCATCGTATCACTAGAGTTCTACCAACACGCAACCAGCGAGTTCATGTACCTAGCCTCGCTATTTGTTCTTGGCTTCCTTGTGTTTGGTCCTCAACTGCTTATCGGTGTTGCTGCGGTTGGCTTTGTTCCTAAGAAAGCAATCAGTGTTGCAGATGGCGTTAAAGGCACATTCGCTTACCTAATTGGTGACAGCTTCGCGAAACTGGGACTTGGTATGATTGCAGATGGCACACCAATCTTTGGCCTAACGGGTTGGAAAGGCACGTTCGCTGCCCTAGATACCTCAGCAATGATTTGTATTGTTTTGCTTGCTTTCGTTGCTATCGCGGAAGAGAAAAAGATTCGTCAAAACAAGAAGAAGCTTGAAATGGCAGAAAACCAAGCTTAATCAAACAGCGCGCTTTGCCAGTCAAAGCGCGCGAGATCATTAAATAAACTGGGGCAATTTAGTATCATTGTAGGTTTTTATTGAGCTCTCTATATCAAAGGTGCCAAAGGATTGTCTCCTATCTCGCGCCAATTGGTATTGAGCTCATTTTCGTTTGTGTATTGCTGAAGTTTGGTATTTAAGATGATTAACGTAGCGCTTGTTGATGACCATGTCATTGTTCGTTCTGGATTTGCTCAGTTGTTGAGCCTTGAAACAAACATGAATGTTGTAGGTGAATTTAGCTCGGTAGCAGAAGCTCGAGTGGGATTACCTGCGTGCAAGCCAAATGTAGTTATCCTAGATATCTCGATGGCAGACGAAAGTGGGCTTACCCTACTCTCCGAAATCCCTTCAGGCATTGCTTGTGTCATGTTAAGTGTGCATGACTCACCCGGAATGGTTGAAAAGTCACTCAAACTGGGCGCGAAAGGTTACCTGAGTAAACGTTGTAGCCCTGATGAGTTGATTCAAGCCGTAAGAACCAGTGCTTCAGGCGGTTGTTACCTAACGCCCGATATTGCGTTAAAGCTCGCAACACCAAGTGACAAAGCAGCAACGCTGACTCAACTGACTCGCCGAGAAAACGAAGTGTGCCAATTGCTGGCTCGTGGTTTAGATGTGAAGTCCATCGCCACTGAGCTTGGCTTAAGCCATAAAACCGTTCACGTTCACCGTGCAAACGCCATGGATAAGCTTGGCGTAAAGAACAACGTTGAGCTCGCCAAACTGTTCTCGCAAGAGTCGTTTTAATGCGTAGCTACACCATCACCTCCATTTGCGGTTTATTCATGACAGGATGCTCGTGGTTCTGTCTGTGGGTGATCGCTTATTACTTTGTGAACGATGCGGAGCTGGCGATCTTGTTGTTCCCCTTCGCGTTGCGTTTGGGGCTAACACTGCACACGCGCACAAAGTATTGGGCAACGATTTATCTCGCCGAATGGGGATTGACCGTTGCACTGGCTCTGCTGCTTGAACAGCCGCAATGGTTAATGGTGTTGGTAGCCAGCGTATTAAGCATTCCTGTAGTTTACTTTGCCAAGCGGTATTACAAAGGCGATCAGAATCAGCACTTAGCGGTGATGGCGGTCGTGTTGCTCGTAACATCTTGCATTAACGTACTAGCGGTTGGTTATCACGTTCAGTCTGTCTACATGGCATGGTTAGCGAGCATTGCGGGCGGTTTGTTGGTTCTGCCAATGTGCTACTTGCTTTGGAACTACCTCTTCCAAAGCCCTTGGTCGCCACTGACCTCGAATTTACTGGCAAACGAAGTTCAATTCAAAGTTCGTCATATCTTGCTTTATAGCGTGCTGTTGATTGCCAGCATTTTGGTTCAAACCAGCTTGCCTGATGAACTGGCTCGATTTGCACCTTTCTGTATGGCGATCCCTATCATTGTCTTGGCACTGCGTTACGGGTGGCAAGGTGCACTGCTTGCGACCATGTTAAACAGTATTGCCTTGATTGCTGCGCGCAGTGGTGTTTCGAATCTAGAAATCACTGACCTTCTGTTGTCCCTTTCGGCGCAAACCTTAACGGGCATCATGCTCGGTTTAGCGGTGCAGAAACAAAAAGATCTTAACCAAAAGCTGCGTGGCGAATTGTCGAGAAACCAAACCTTGTCTCGACAACTCATTCAAGCGGAAGAGTCGGTACGTCGTGACGTGGCGAGGGAACTGCACGATGAGATTGGTCAGAACATCACAGCGATTCGTACCCAAGCCAGCATCATTAAGCGCGTTGATAACGCAGAAATGAACACGCGCTGTGCCGACATGATCGAGAACCTCTCACTCAATGTTTATGACACCACCAAACATCTGCTGAGCAAACTACGTCCGAAAATGCTCGATGATTTGGATTTGAAAGATTCCGTTCACCAGCTAACCCGTGAAATGGAGTTCGACAATCATGGCACTCGCGTTGTGCTTGATTGGCAAGGCGATTATGAGTCTTTGGGCGACACGTTAAAAGTCACCCTATTCCGTTTGTGCCAAGAAGCATTAAACAACGCAGCGAAATACGCGAATGCGACGTCTATCGTAATCGAGCTGTCGATTGACGAGAACATTTCGTTGAACATCGCTGACAACGGCATTGGTTTCAAAACCGAAGACTGCATGAAAGGCATGGGCGTTCGCGGCATGCAAGAACGCGTGCAAGCGCTCGGCGGCAAAATGTATATCTACTCTTTGAACGATCATGTGGATGGCACGCAAATCGCCATCACATTAGCTAAGGTGTAACGAGCATGTTTGGATTATTTCAGTCTCCGAGCTACAACCAAGCTCCCCTTAGCAAAGACCAAGTGGATGAACGCTATCGTTACTGGCGCCTGCACATCATGCTGGGCATGTATCTTGGCTATGCGGGCTTTTACTTCACCCGTAAAACCTTCAACTACGCTGCACCCGCAATGATTGCTGATTTAGGTTTAGATAAAGCCGATATAGGTATGATTGGTACGCTTTTCTACATCACCTATGGTTTATCGAAGTTTATCTCGGGCACCATTTCTGACCGTTCTAACCCTCGCTTTTTCATGGGTGTCGGTTTAATCGCGACGGGCCTTATCAATATCGCATTTGGTTTCTCTAGCTCTTTGGTTGCACTCGCTGCACTTTGGGTGATGAACGCTTGGTTCCAAGGTTGGGGTTGGCCTTCGTGCTCTAAGTTACTTACGACTTGGTATTCGCGCTCAGAACGGGGCTTCTTGTGGGCAATTTGGAACACCGCCCATAACGTAGGCGGCGCTTTGATTCCCCTACTCGTGGGGTTTCTTACATTCCATTACAGCTGGCGAGAAGGCTTTATCGTACCGGGCGTTATCGGCGTCATTCTTGGTGTCATTGTTTGTTGGCGCTTGCGCGATAAACCGACCACTCAGGGACTCCCAACGGTTGGTCAATGGCGTGATGACAAGTTAGAACTGGCGCAAGAAAATCACGGACAAGGGCTGAGCTACAAAGAAATCCTCAAACATTACGTGTTCAATAACAAGTACATTTGGTTGCTCGCGTTCAGTTACGTTCTGGTTTACATCGTGCGCACCGCCATCAATGACTGGGGGAACTTGTACCTGACAGAACAACACCACTACAGCCTAATCAATGCCAACGCAGCATTGTCGATGTTTGAGATTGGTGGCTTTGTTGGTTCTCTAGTAGCTGGTTGGGGCTCGGATAAATTATTCGGTGGTAACCGAGGCCCGATGAACCTGTTATTTGCGGCTGGTATTTTCTTATCTGTTGCTGCGCTTTGGTTGATGCCATTAACCAACTTTGCCTTTCAAGCTGCGGGGTTGTTCTCAATTGGCTTCTTCGTGTTTGGTCCACAAATGTTGATAGGCATGGCTGCAGCAGAATGTTCGCATAAAGATTCCGCTGGTGCAGCAACGGGCTTTGTTGGTTTGTTTGCTTACATGGGTGCCGCACTTTCTGGCTACCCATTGGCATTGATTCTTGAAGAATACAGCTGGACCGGATTCTTTATCACTATCTCGGTATGCGCAGCCGTTATTGGCTTGTTGTTATTACCGTTCTTACAGGCTCAACCTTCCAGAAAGCCGCTCGCTCCCAAGCTTAGGTTGTAGACACATCATTGTAGAAGCGACTTCTACACCTCTTAGGGTGAGTTAACCGCTCACCCATCTAATCTCCACTATTTTTTGCTTCCGATTCAGTTCGGAGGGCTTTCTACGGGTAAAATTCATGAATTCGAATACTATTTCATCAAAATGCTTCTTCAAAATGGACAATAAGATCCAAAACTACGACTGGGGAAGCCGCACTGCTATCCAAGATTTGTTTGGTTTTGTTAACGAAGCTCAACAACCTCAAGCCGAGGTTTGGATGGGCACGCATCCAAATGGTTGTTCTACCGTTAAACAAGGAAGTGCTGCTCCGAGTACAAATGTTTCGCTATCGGAATTGATCAAGCAGGATCCGTCAGCGTTTCTATCCCAAAGCACGGCAGACGCCTTTGGTGACCTACCTTTCCTATTCAAGATTCTTGCCGCAGATAAAGCTTTGTCGATTCAAGTGCATCCAAACAAGCAAGATGCGGAGCTCGGTTATGCAAAAGAACAACAGCTAGGTGTACCGCTGAATGCATTTAATCGTAATTACAAAGATGCCAACCACAAGCCTGAGCTGGTTTACGCTCTAACAGAATACCAAGCGATGAACGGCTTTCGTCCGTTTGATGAAATCATCGCTGAGTTCCGCCAGTGTGACATTCCTGAGATTAACGGCTACCTAGAACAGTTTGAGCGTAACCCTAACCAAGACGGCTTGTGTCACTTCTTCGTTGAAATTCTGTCCATGGAAGAAGTTCGCAAAGTAAACGCGGTGGATCATCTATTAAGTTATGCAGCAATGAACCAAGCACACCCTGTGTGCGACTTGATTTTAGACCTTGCTGATCAGTACCCAAATGACGTTGGTTTGTTTGCTCCAATGCTACTAAACGTTATTACGCTTAAACCCGGTGAAGCCATGTTCCTGAGTGCAAGAACGCCTCATGCTTACATCAAAGGTACGGGGCTGGAAATCATGGCGAACTCAGACAACGTACTTCGTGCTGGTTTGACACCAAAACATATGGATGTGGAAGAACTGGTTAAGTGTACCGACTTCGTTCCAAAGCCAATGAACACGCTGCTAACCCAAGCAGAAATCAATGGCTGTGAGCACCACTTCCCTGTTCCTGTGCAAGACTTCAAGTTCTCTGTCTTCCAAGAGCCAAAAGATCAACAAGTTGAGATGAGCAGTGCGGAAATCTTGATGCCAATCGATGCGGACGTAACGCTGCTTGCAGAAAATGGCGAAACATTGGTGCTTGGCAAAGGGCAATCGGCTTTCATTCCTGCTTATGTAGGGAACTACACGATCAGTTGTGAAGGTCGCGTTGCTCGTGCATTTAATGGCTAAGTTCATTTCATCTTAAAACAAAAATGGCGGAGACTTTTCAGCTCCGCCATTTAAACCATTCATTTGTTTGCTAACTCTGTGCTTGGGCCAAACGAATACTCACCAAACTTGCCACCATGATGGCTAAGTAAAAGCTCCCGACTATCGCTTCAAAGAAAACGAAGAACTGAGCCACTGGAACCGTTGGTGAAATGTCACCATAGCCCACCGTCGTCAACGTGATAAAACTAAAGTACAAGGCATTAAACAAGTTCGACAGCCAAGGCTTTGCTTCTAAACCAGTGAAAGAGCTCGGGAAGAACTCCAACACCAACAAATAAATCACCGCCCACGCGAGTCCTAATAGCAGATAAATACAAATCGAACCGATGATGTGGTTTGTCGTCACCGACTTAGTTAACACCACCTGCTTTAGCGCCGAATATATGTGCGAAAACAAGAACACCAATAACGCACCTAGCGTCAAAATGGACAGATCTAAATGCTCTAAAAACGACATCCCATAGGAGATGACAGCAACAATCAGTAACACGCCATACCATGTTCGGTTGGATTTGTTCTTCTTGTTGATACCTGCAATCGAAGCGCCTAATGTCACCACCAAAAGAGCAAGAACAAATTCCTGCCCATCTGGATAAAACTGATGCATCACAGCACAGCCGAAGAACAGCGCAATGAGCGCGAAAAACAAAAAGTAAAAGTTGTCTTCCCTGGTCATCGGTTTCATGACACCACCTCTACTTTGTCTTCCTCCTTCGCTTTTTGGTCAATGCTCAGTGCTTTGTTTGCTTCAGTGTCATCTTCATCTAACCAGTTCACCATCAACTGGTAAGTCAGGCTCAGCACGACGGCACCAACAAACAGACCTACGATACCAGACATTGCCATACCACCCAGTGCACCCAACAGTGTCACAAGCATCGGTGTGTCAGAACCACGGCTTAGAAGTACTGGTTTCAGTACCGCATCACTCGCACTCACCAAAATACACCAAACTAGGAAGATGCCAGCAACCAGTGTTGATTCGACGCTAAACACGTAAATAATAGCAGGAATCAACGCCAGAATCGGCGGCAACTGAACAATCGCAATCAGAATAACGGCAACCATCCAAAGCGCAGCAGCAGGAACGCCAACTGCGACCATACCAACACCCGCCATGACAGACTGAATCAGAGCAACGCCAATCACACCTTGAACGACACTGCGAACGGTCGATTTTGAAAGATCAATCAACGCTTCGCCTTTCTTATTGGTGAGGCGGTCAGCTAGCTTAGTAAAACCTTTCTGGCAAACTTCTGCATTACTCATGAATGCTCCTGCAATCATGGTCGAAATGATGAACTGGATGAAACCACCACTTACCGAACCAACAATAGATGCGGCTTGAGAAAGGAAGCCTTTCACTTGCTCGCCATACTTAACTAAGAAGCCTTCCATGTTGTTCGATGCGTAGTTAATCGCAACGAACAGTTTGTCCCCCACGACAGGGATCTCTTTTAAGCTTTCTTGTGGCTTAGGTACAACTAAAGTGCCATCTTGCAACCCAGTGACGACCTCGGTAACACTGGTATAAAGACCGGATGAAAGTGCAATAAGGGGAACTAAAAGTAACAGCACACCGATGGTACTGAGGAGCGCACTCGCCTTGCCTTTTGAAATGCCTAAGCGATTATGAAGCGTCATCATGACTGGATAGAGAGCAATAGCAATAATGCCACCCCACACCACTAGCATGATGAATGGACTGAGGATTGAAAAACACCACCAGATCAGTAACGCTACTGCTCCGATCTTGATTGCGGCGTCTATCGCCTGTTTAGAGAAATCATTTGAAGCTATCATAGCGTTACCTTTTCGTATTTAAGCGGTTATGTTTGCAAAAACTTCCATTGCCGTGTTTCTAAGAATAACGACGCGAGAATCATGTACGTCCCGACCAATACCAATTGGAAGATTCGGATAAATGTGTTGCTGTCGATATCGCCCGAACTCATAAGCGTGCTGCCAATTAAAACAAGCAACGTACTGAACGCGGTGGCGAATATCGGTGCCTTTTCTGGCACGGTATAAATTTTCTTCCCTATCCATACCGCCAATAACGAGATAAAAGCGGTATAAAAGAAAATGTTTGGCACTATGGCGAGTATCGAGAACGCCGAGATGGCGAGCATCCCGCCGATAGCATTACTGATGATTAAGAACGCGCTTAATTTCACCGACTTCTCTGCGGTTATCATCAAAGACAGTAGCGCGACAAACATCATGGTGAGCAGTGCTTCTGAAATCTGAAAAACAAAGAAGAAGCACACCACAGGAAACGAAATCAGCATGGCTCGAAATGACGCATGCCAACGTTGTTCCTTACCAATAGGTGGCTGCGCATAGCCAGCGAACTCGCTATCTGGCTCTGGTAGATAAATATGGACCAGAGCAAAAATCGCTACCGATACCGCCCCAGAAATAGCCAAGCCACTCGCGAGCACCAAGGAAATCGCTGGGTTGTTTATTGCCATAAATGGCAACATCAATACCGCAATCAACAAAATGGTCGCGAACAGATTCCATTTGGGGTCAGTAAACAAGTAGTAACCCCATGCCATCGTTAAACCGACAGCAATCAGTAGAACAATTGGGTATTGAGTGATGCCTCCTGAAAGAAGCAGCCCCAACCCCATGGTGGCAATCAATGCCAGCAGCAACTCGTAAATCGTTTCTCTATGAAGATTTGGTTTATCAACCAAGAACTTCGCAGTAAATACTGGCGCGACAAACGCCAGTTGCCAATTAATCCAAGCAGCGAGAAACACCGCCAAACCCACACCTATGGTGAAGCGCAGAACCCGGCGTTGAGTTGCGTTATCAATGCTCAGGTTATCGGACATAAGACAATACGCTCAGTAGACGAATCCAAAGTTTGCCAAGGGTGTTGAACACAAAGTTGTCACCACTGTAGACAATCACGTCTGCTTGACCGCCAACGCGAAGCATTCCTCTGACTTCTTCGCGATCAAACTCAATCGCGATTGGTAGCATTTGCGTCTGGCGTAACCACCCCGTCTGCTGGTTTGCTTGAGCCAGTTTGCCCGCCTGCTGGTTTTGTCCCCAATCAATGCCCCAATCGATACTGCTCACTTTGCCTTTGATGACCTTGCCCGGCACAAAATCGAGGGCAATTTCTACTTCGTCCCCAATGCTGACATTACCTAGGCTGTTTTCACGGAAGTAAGCCTCAATCCAGATATCTTCTGTCGATACAAACGTCATAATTGGCTGACCTGCAGAAGCGTAGAAGCCTTCGGTTAAGCTAAAGTTTGATACGCCGCCTTGAGTTGGCGCACGAATCACCGTACGTTCTAAGTTCAGCTGAGCTTGCTCAAGTGCCAGCAATGCCGCTTTAACTTGGCTGTTTTCTTCACCTTCAGCACCGAGTTGTTGTTTCGCTTTTTCAAGATCCGCTTCGGCATTTACGACGTTTGCTCTTGCCGTTGCCAATGATGCTCTGGCTTTGTCTGCATCCGATTTAGAAACCACACCTTTCTCTGCCATAGCAAGTACACGGTTGGCTTGCGCTTCGGTGTTTTGGCGCTCAACAATCGCAGACGTTAATCTTGCTTGAGCCGAAGCGATTGATGCGGTTTGCGCGCCAACGTTTTGCCCTGCGATTTCAAGATTCTCTTCGGCTTGCTTTACCGCGATTTCATAGTCAGATTTATCGAGAACGGCGAGCTCATCACCTTCTTCAACAAGTTGGTTCGGACGAACGTTAATATTGAGTACATTGCCAGAGACCTGCGGCTTAATCGGCACGATGTAACCTTTAACACGCGCATTATCGGTCACTGGAATAATACGGTCTGACACAATGCTGAAGCCGAGCATGACGACAATAAACAAAAGCAGATAGTTGGTGACCGTCTTCACTTTGTCTTTTTTGTTTGTCTCTTTGTTTTCCGACACTTCCGTTGGCTGTTTTTCTTTTTCGCTCTCGGACATGTTATCCCCTTACCATTGAATAGATTGAACATTTTAAGAATATATCGTTCTGTCCAACCTGCCATTAATTGAAGAATAATTAGCGAGCTATATCAAAAACCGTGCGTTATGCGCTAAGATGGATCCTTGATAAAGGAGTATCAAAGCAATGCCGAATCAAACGTTCCACTTACCTGTCATCCAGACCAACTACGCGCGTATCTTGGTCGAAGTCTTTGCCGACTATGGGTTGGATAAACACAAATTACTCAGTGATGCTGGTTTACCTGCAGACTTGTTCCAAACCGATTCTGACTACATTCCGTCTGAATCGGTAAAACGTTTGATTCACTTAACTTCATCTCAACTTGGCGTCACTAAATTTACCGACTTATTGGTGTTGGTCTTTCGTCGCCGCGTTATACCCAATGTCTTGCATCAGTTTTTGCCTTTTCAAACCATTGGTGAATCAATGCAGCACATTGACGAGATATTCCATTTAGACTCTCCAGGCAGTAACGTTTCTTTCGAAACCCATCATGGTCATGCTTGGTTTTGTCGTTTCTCTGAACAAAAAGACACTCAAATCGCCGACTGGTCAGAAGCATTTGCGATCATTTACATCACAGAACTCATCAGCATACTGACCAAAACTACGTGGTACCCGAGCAAGGTACGTCTACAGGGCAGTAACAGCGATATCGTAAAAAGTGTCGTGCCTAGCAAGTGCCAGATCTTCGTGGGTCAAGACAAAGCTGGTGTTTATATCCCCGATGAAATTCTTAACGTGCCAATCCAAATATCAGACTCACAGTTAGGCGCTAAACCCAGTCAGCTCCAGTGGCATACGAGTTTTACCGATAGCGTGTTTGAACTCCTTCGCCCTTATGTAAGGGAGCGTAATTTGTCGATAGAAGAAGCGGCTCAGTTGCTGAGCTATTCTGTTCGAACCTTTCAAAGAAAGTTAAAGAATGAAGGGACTTCTTTTCGACATATTAAAGAGTCATTGATGTTCTCTGTTTCTTGCGAGCTTATGGAAGAAGGACACTCTCTTACCTATATATCCAATCAACTTGGCTACACTAGCATTTCGCACTTTTCACGCGCATTTAAAAGAGTGTCCGGGTTATCTCCTAAAGTGTATAAACAGTCGATAGCGCTGAACGTCAGCTCTTCGTAAGGTTATACTGCTCAGTCCATTTGAGGCTTGGTATTAGTTAATTGCTTGAGCTTGGCTTGCATCAGTGTTGCGAGTTCTATTTCATCACACAGCACTTCTACGTCCTGAACTCGAAAGTAAACAATCATACGTTACCCTCAATTGAAAACGTGGGGCTATTATGCCGTGGCGCAAACCAAGTTATTTACCATTTTACGCCATGCCAGAACATTTCACCCCCATCATTTTGATGTTCAAAATTAGAGTAATTCACCCACCTTGCGCAATTTTAACAATAATAAGAATTTAGGCTTTCGCTCATTTCTTACTCATTCACCATCCGTACCAAGCTATCTTTAAAGTTCATCTTTTCAATGAGTTAAGCTAGTTCGCAATTGTGTTGTTTGTTTTTTGTCACGCAGATAGCTCGTAATCTTCGGTTCAAGACGAATGCTCATCCCTTTGAAGCTGAGCAACCTTTTGTTGCAAAACGTATACGCGGGATTGTAATCACGTTTTGTATCACTACAATTCCAAACCAAATGAATAAAGAAACGTTTGTATGCCGAAATTAAATTTAGACAGCGCAAGGAATAGCTCTGCACTCTCTGAGAATGGAACCTGCGAAAAAGTACAATCGGCATTAGAACCGAAATACCACAAGCCAGAAAAGAAACTCTGCCTTAGCGCAGGTCTGACGGAAAAGCACATTGCGCGCCGTTGGAAAGTGCTAGAATCCATGACGGACAAAGATCTTCTTCTGGATCCTTTTACTCAATCGCATTACGACCAATACGCCAACAACATCGAACACTTTATTGGTACAGTTAATGTTCCTGTTGGTGTTGCCGGCCCTCTACGTATTAACGGTCTTTACGCGAACGACGACTACTTAGTCCCTCTCGCAACAACAGAAGCTGCATTGGTCGCTTCTTACAACCGCGGTGCAAACTTAATTACTGCCGCTGGTGGCGCAAGTACCCTTTTGATCAGTGAAGGTGTTACCCGTACACCTGTGTTTGGCTTCCAATCTCTTGCAGAAGCCGCGCAGTTCGTCAGTTGGGTGGTGACTCAATACGATATCTTCCGTAAAGAAGCAGAATCCACCACCACGCACGGCAAGCTAAAAGACATCAACGTGAATATTGAAGGCAATCATGTTTACTTGGTGTTTGAATACGTGACGGGCGATGCGTCCGGTCAGAACATGGTGACCATCGCAACACACAAGGTATTCCACTACATTCTCGAACACAGTCCTATCGCTCCGGTTGATGCTTACCTTGACGGCAACTTGTCTGGTGATAAGAAGGCCAACGCTCACACCTTGCGTTCCGTTCGCGGTAAAAAAGTATCCGCTGAAGTGACGATTCCTGCGGCTTTGGTTGAGAAATACCTGCACACCACGCCAGAAGCCATGGTCAAATTTGGCAAGATGAATACGGTCGGTGGCTTACTAAGTGGCACCATAGGTATTAACGCACACTACGCCAATGCCCTCACCGCTTTGTACATCGCATGCGGCCAAGATGCGGCTTGCGTAGCAGAATCTGCGGTTGGTATTACTCGAATGGACGTGGATTCTCAAGGAAACTTGTATACCTCTGTCACCCTGCCAAACATCATGGTTGGTACTGTAGGCGGTGGTACTGGCTTGCCAACTCAAAAAGCGTGTTTGGATATCCTTGGCTTGCACGGCAATGGCAAAGCAAAGGCGTTAGCAGAAGTCGCTGCTGGTCTGTGTTTGGCAGGAGAGCTTTCAATTGTTGGTGCATTCTGTGCCGATCATTTCTCTCGTGCCCATCATAAGCTAGCAAGAAAGTAACAGCCTGAAATCTAGGGAAGCCACTCTTTGTCATTCATAGAGTGGTTTTGTTTACTACATACCGCTAATGGCACCTCAATCAAATACTGTACAAACACCCAGTCACCACGAACATTTCGCCTTTGGCGAGCAGTATTCCCTCAGTAAGACTAGATTGAGTCATTCCTTATTCAAAATTCCTTTAAAAGCTCACACCAAGACAACTAAGCGTTATGTCATTTAACGTACGTTACTCAAACTTGACGAAAACGTTCTCCCCACCAAAGTATGAATTCAAAAAAGTTTCATATTTTGCTTGAGCCAACTCACAACAAAATACTCAATTACAATTCAATCACTTATCATTATTTCTTGTAAAAAAATAAGCTTCCACGCGACTATTTTCTGTAATTAACAACTTTGATAGCAAATTTTACCGTCTATAATCCGTTCTGCAGCTGCTTGATTTCACTAAATTTATTAATTAGCTCACCATGAGCTTCATTACTCCCGTTAAATGGATTTAAGTCGTTCCTTTGGGTAAGCGAGTTAACTATGAGACGTCAGAAACAGAATGAGATTTCTTGCTGGGTATTAGGCTTTGTTGCCATGCTGCTTTTCTTTGTTGGGCCAGTATCGGCTGACGAAGACGATCCAGATCTACCTACTGCACGCTTTTTATATCAAACCACATTTGGTCCTACTCCTACTTTAATCGACCAAGTCAACCAGACCAATTACGAGGACTGGATTTCAGAACAAATTCTTCTCCCCCCGACTTATCACAGTGATCTTTACTTCACGCCCTTTACTAAAGGGGCTCAAGCAAACCGTGAAAACGCTTGGTATCAAATCGCCCTCACCGCAGAGGATCAACTCAGACAACGCATGGCCTTTGCCCTTAGCCAAATCCTGGTTGTATCTAAGCATGGTGGTATTCTGAGCAGCAAGCCTGAAGGTCTCGTGAATTATTATGATCTACTGGTTGAAAACGCGTTTGGGAACTACCGAGAGTTACTGCTAAAAACGGCAAAGCACCCTGTTATGGGGAACTATTTGTCGATGATGGGCAGCGCCAAAGAAAACGTAAACACTGGTGCGCTTCCAGACGAGAACTTTGCTCGCGAACTAATGCAGCTTTTCAGTATTGGTTTGTATCAGCTCAACCTAGACGGGAGCATTAAATACGATCAGAAAACGGGGCATGCTCTCGCAACTTACACACAAACCGACATCCAAGAGTTAGCTCGTGCACTAACTGGTTGGAATAAATCGGATACTGCGTTCGTTTTGCCGATGCGGGTAATTAAGAACCGCCATGATGCGAATGAAAAAACGGTACTGGGCACTACCATTCCTGCAGGTCTAACCGCGGAGGAAGAGCTTGAGCGAGTGGTCGATATTTTAATGACCCACGATAATATTGCTCCTTTTGTCTCTAAGCTGCTCATCCAACGCTTTGTGACGTCAAACCCTACGCCGGGATACGTAGCCCGAGTAGCAACCGTGTTCAATAACAATGGCCACGGCACCAAAGGCGATCTTGATGCCGTTATTCGCGCTATCTTACTTGACGATGAGGCTCGGGGCCTGACTCAAGTTCGCCCTATCAAAGTGAAAGAGCCAATCTTAGCTCTTACCAATTTCCATCGTGCTGCGGGGTTCACGCTTAGTGCAGCTCGATACGATGGCGCCGTTTCAGTGATGAACATCGCCAATCAAGGTCCGTTGCGCTCACCTTCTGTGTTTAACTTCTATTCACCCGATTACCAACCTTCGGCAGACTTTGTCTTTAACGGTATTGTTTCTCCTGAGTACGAGCTACTTGATTGGTCTGTGTACACAGAGTCCGTTAACTTCATGCTTTACAGTGTTCGTAAAGGAGAAGGTTCGACCTACACACTCGACATGACGGAGCTGTATGCGTTACTCGATGACCATGACGCGTTAGTTGAAGCCATCGATGCGCGCTTCTTTGCAAATACAGCGTCACCACAGCTGCAACAAATCATGCATAACGCATTGAATGAGTACAAAACCAATTATGTTCCCACCACCAAACTTGCCTTAGTGATTTTCACCGCAATTTCTGGCATCGAATTCTACATTCAAAATTAGGAGCGAATTATGAAACTATCACGACGCAATTTTATGAAAGGAACCGCTTCTCTGAGCGCATTCGCTTCCGTTGGGCTTCCCGGCTATGCCTTGGCTTCACCAAGTAATGATTTTCGTGCTCTAATCTGCGTGTATTTAGATGGCGGCAATGATGCAATCAATACGTTCTTACCTCTGTCTGATTTTCATTACGACCAATACGCGAATGTTAGAGGCAAACTTTCCGTCGCTAAAAACAGCATCATCCCTATCGGGTTGAATGCGGAAGATAGACAAGGAAATGATGTGCCGTTAGGCATGCACCCTAAGTTGGCTCGATTGACGGAGCTATTTGACAACGGAGATGCAACTGTTGTTCTTAATAGCGGAGTTCTTGAACAACCCATGACGAAGGGAATGATTGACGCGGGTGAAGTCCCGTTACCCGACCAGCTCTTCTCCCATAACTCACAAACCAATGCCTTGATGCGCGGCGGCATGAATTCGTTCGCTAATCTTGGTTGGGCTGGCAGAATGCTTGATGTGATGAGTTCACATTCGGACATCACACCACTATACAGCGTACACGGCGATTCATTGTGGTTGCGCTCCCTTGAGCACCGACAAACGGTTCTTAAGAAAGACCGAGCGGTTCAATTGAGTGCGCTTGGGAACCCTCGTTACAAAGAAGTGTACGATCAGCTTCTTGCTACTTCTGCCAGTAACCCTTTCAGTGGTCATTTTAATCTGATGGTCGATGAGTCAATGACCATGAGCGGTGTGTTAGCAGAACAACTGCACAACGTAGAAAATGCCCCGTTGTTCACATCGACAACGCTCGGTAAACAGATGCAAACGGTCTACAAGTTGATCGCAAGCCAAAGCCATTTAAGCCAGCAGCGACAAGTTTTCTTTGTAAAACATACTGGATATGACGTTCATGATTCTCAGCTTTCCAAACACCCTGCGTTACTTGGCGATCTAGCCACCAATCTATTGGCCATGTATCGTGCAATAGATGCTCTAGGGATGCGTGACAATGTCACCACTTTTACCATGTCTGACTTTGGCCGCCGGATGACAAACAACGGTAATGGTACCGATCACGGTTGGGGTGGGCATCAGTTGGTTATGGGTGGTGCGGTAAATGGCTCGAAGCCGATTGGCACTTGGCCTGAATTGGTATTAGGTGGAGAGGATGATTATTCGAAAGGGCGTTTGATTCCTAAAATCGGAACCGACCAAGTAGGCTCAACTCTAGCCCAATGGATGGGTATTACCGATGGTGCAGCGTTAGATTACGTGTTCCCTAACATTCGAAATTTCTCGTCACCAAACCTTGGCTTTATGTCTTAATACCTCTGGAACTAGAAATTAAAAAGGGAGCGTTATGCTCCCTTTTCCTATGATGCTAATACAAGCGCTTATGCGTCTTCACCACGAGGGCGTTCGTTACATAGCTTGATTGCTCGCTCTAAAAGCTCAAGTGCTGTCTTATCGCTTTCAGGTAGCGCTGCGTCACTTTCAGCAATAGGCGTTACGCGGTCACCCCATTTCAGTACCGCTGCCCCCCATGTCAAACCAGCACCGAACGCTGCTAATAGCATGTTGTCGCCTGGCTTAACACGGCCTTGTTCTAGCGCTTCACACAGTGCAATTGGCACAGTCGCTGCTGACGTGTTGCCGTAGTTTTGGATGTTCACAAACGCTTTTTCTTGTGGAATACCAGAAAGGTCACACAGCGTTTGGATAATACGGATGTTTGCTTGGTGCGGGATTACCACGTCGATTTGATCTGTGGTTAGTTGAGAAGCTTTCAGAACCGTTTTCGCAGCCAGACCCATGCCTTTAACTGCGCGTTTGAAGATCTCTTGTCCGACAAAGTTGAAGTCCCAGTAACCGTTATCTTCAGCAAAACGATCCATACATGTACCAAACTTAGGCACGGAAAGAATGTCACGACCTTTCGCATCACAACCAATTTGTGATTGCAGTAGACCGGTTTCTTGTTCTGTACGAGTAAGTACGACTGCCCCTGCACCATCGCCGAACAATACAGCAGTATCTCGCATTGCCCAGTCAATGTAGAAAGACAGGCGCTCAGCTCCAATAATAATCGCGTTACGGTAATTACCTGATTGAATCAAACGTGTGCCAGTTTCAAGGCCATACACAAAGCCAGTACATGCTGCGTTTAAATCGAATGCGGCAGCAGAACGGATACCAAGGTTCTGTTGTACTTTAGACGCAATGTTTGGGATAAGTGAATCAGGAGAGCATGTCGCAACAATGATTAGGTCGATGTCACTCGCTTCTACACCTGCACGGGCCATCGCATGTTGCGCAGCGACCGTTGCCATATCCGACGTGTTTACGTGGCTAATGCGACGGTTTTCGATACCAGTACGGGTGCGAATCCATTCATCTGAAGTTTCAAGGAAAGTGCTAAGGTCATCGTTAGAGAGCGTAGCTGGTGGAAGACATTTTCCCCAACCGGTAATTTCAGCGTAGTAATTTGTCATCGCAGACCTATTTATTGTTGTATTTTAATGAAATTTCTTAGAACCTGTTCGGGTCCAAATACAGACTTGCCGTCTTATATTTCGGCAGGCTAAAAAATAAGTATACAAATTATGAGGCTGACTGGTAAGTCATGTTTTCATGAAGTTGTCATAAAGGAAGAAGTCATGTCATCGTTTAAAACTCGTTGTCCGTCTTGTGGCGGTTTAAATCGTGTCCCTAATGAGCGAGTTGCAGAAGCTGCTAGCTGTGGTAAATGCAAGAACGCTCTATTTGATGGTTCACCGGTAGAAGGCACTATCGATAACTTTTCGGCGCTGCTAGAGAGCAACACGCCGGTTGTGGTCGATTTTTGGGCACCGTGGTGTAACCCTTGTGTTGGTTTTGCTCCTGTTTTTGAGGATGTCGCGCAAGAACAGACCGGAAACGCACGTTTTGTCAAGATTGATACCGAAGCGCAACAACAGTTGGCTGCGCAATTTGGTATTCGTAGTATCCCAACCATTATGGTTTTTAAGAATGGCCAACGCGTCGACATGATCAACGGCGCCCTACCAAAAACTCAATTTGATCAGTGGTTAAATCAAGCACTTAGCAAATAAATCTCTTCGCCAGCCTTATTCTTAGGCTGGCGTTTTTATTCAGCTTTTCTTCATAGAATTTCGATAAATTTCTTTTGTCGAAACGACACAAATATATCATTTTACTTGCCTATTAATTAGCCTCATATTCGCGCCGAATAAACCCTGATTTTCACTTAACTTATAGGCGCAAAACATTGGAAAACACAGCCATTCCTTCAGTATCACCACGAGTCACAGTTCCTGTCGTAGCACTGTCTCTTTATGCAGTGGCATCAGGCTATTTGATGAGCTTGATCCCTCTTATGCTTGGTGAATACAACATCTCTGCTGATTACGCGAGTTGGTTGGCGAGTGTGTTTTATGGTGGCCTATTAGTTGGTGCTATTTTCTTTGAGCGTATTGTTCGTAGTGTTGGACACCGTAAAGCGTTTGTTGGCTGTTTGGCGACCTTCTCACTGACGATCGTTGCCCTTCCACTTATTCCAAATGGCATGGTATGGCTCGCTGCACGTTTCATCGCAGGTATGGCGGTTGCTGGCGTATTTGTTATTGTGGAATCATGGTTGATGTCCGGCGATGAGTCTTCTCGCGCAAAACGCTTAAGCCTTTACATGCTATCTCTATACGGTGGCTCTGCTCTTGGTCAGTTTGGTATTGGTATCCTTGGTGTAAGTGGCGGCGTTCCTTTTGTTGCGATCACTACTCTGATCCTAATGGCAATTCTGGTTTTGCTTTTTATTGATTGCGAACAGCCAAACAGCCATGAATCAACAGCACTATCGTTTAAGCAAATTTCTAAGCTAAGCCACGCAGCCATCATTGGTTGTATTGTTTCGGGTTTAACTTTGGGTGCAATCTACGGCCTGATGCCAGTAGAGCTTGTAAACCGTAAGATTAGCCACCAAGACATTGGTACGTTGATGGCGCTTGTGATCCTTGGCGGTATGCTGGTTCAACCTATGGTTACCACGTTAAATAAATACATGGCTCGTACTGTATTGATGGCGTTTTTCTGTATCCTTGGTATTTTTTCTATCGGCCTGACTTTTGTATCTTCATCAGCGGTAGTACTTGCAGCGGCACTGTTCCTATTGGGCATGGCGACATTTGCACTATACCCAATCGCAATTAACCTGGGTTGTGAAGGATTAGAAGAGCGTTTCATCGTATCTGCAACGCAAGTTATGTTGTTCAGTTACAGCGTAGGTTCAGTGGCTGGCCCAGTGGTTGCTGATAAATTCATGGGTCAAATGCACGGACTGTTGGGTTACTTGTTCGCCGCACTGCTTGCGACTTGTATCTACATGCTCATCGCAGCAACTAAGTCAAAACACCAAATGGCTGCTGGGCTGTAATATCGGCAAAACAAAATACGAAAACGAGGGACTATCACCCTCGTTTTTGGTTTTCCATTCGTTTATGGCGATTAGATGCGTTGGCAGCGGGCTTGTCAGGAACCTTCCGCTTCTCATGTAACAGGTGTCGAATCGCTAAGATTGGATGCTTTAGCAGCATTCTCGGCCCCGAGTAACGCATTACTAAACGCATTTGCTCTTTAGGCTCGGGCTTGTAGCAATGAATTGGGCATTGGTTGCAAGTCGGCTTGTCTTCTCCGTAAGGGCAACGATCAAGCCGTACTTCCGCATACTCTAACAATTCGCGACATTCTGAGCATAACTCGCCACTCGTGCCATGGTGATCTTTACAATAGACCTCCACCATCGCCTTGACGGTTTTAAATTCTGTGGCGAGTTTGCCTAATAAAATGTCGCTCATTCTTTTCCTCAAGCTAACGCGCCGTTGATTGCTGCATCTTAATCGAAGCTTATCTGGTTACAACTTCATGGTGTACAGTTGCAGAGTCCGACCATTATCGTAAGTCTGCTCGACACGTTCAAACTGAAACCCCAATTTTTCTAGCAAACTTATACTACGAATATTGTCATTATTGGTGATGGCGACCAAGTTTTCTATTTTCATTTCGTCACGAGCAAAATCCACAACGACACGAGCGGCTTCTGCAGCGTAGCCTTTACCATAAGCGCTCGGTAAGTAACCGTAGCCAATATCAAACGCGGTTAATGTGTCACGCTTTACCAAACCACAAATACCGATGGGTTGTTGTTCGTGCTTGGTTTCTACCACCAGCAAGCTGACTCCTTTCAGCTCTTGCATGCGTAGCATGTTGTCTTCGATATAACGCTCAGCTTCTTCTAGGGTTCGAATTTGTTTGTCACCAACGAAGCGATAAAAATCCGGTTGGTTATAGAGTTCTAAAATAAACGGCGCATCTTCTACACTGACAAGACGCAGTGTGAGGCGCTCAGTAGTAAGTGTTTTCATAGGGAATCCATTAGGGTTGTAACTTGACGGAAAAATCACTATCCTGCTCCGCTAAATTAAAGGACCAACACCATGAACCGCAAGAAGAAAATCAACTCGATCTTAAAAGCGAAGTTGAAAAAACAAAATGCAAAGCTTCATAAGAGCAACAAGCCTCGCTACATCTCAAAAGCAGAACGCGCGAAGATGGAAGCCGAAGAGCAAGCAAATGAGCAAACTTCACGAGTAGCTGAAGAGACTCAAGCAACAGATGAAGCATAAAAGAAAAGCCGCATAACGCGGCTTTTCTTTTACTTGTATTGGTACTTAAGAATTAGACTTTAAAGTATCTCAGTTGATCATGGAGAATCTCTGAGGTTGCCGCTAAATGCTGGCTTTCCTCTGCAAGCATTTGTGACGCTTCTTTCACTTCATTTGCCGCTAGGTGAATGGTCGTGACATTTTGCGTCATCTCGTTCGCCACTAAGCCTTGCTGCTCTGACGCTGCGGCAATCTGAGCCACCATATCATTCGAACGGATCAACTCCTCAACCATGGTTTCCAATTGCGTTTGCGTAGATTGTGAAATGCCGACACTCAGCTCCACTTTCGCATTGCTGCGCTCCATCGCTTTGACGGTACGTTCTGTACGCTCAATCAGTGAGTCAATAGTCTGTTGAACTTCGTCGGTCGATTGTTGTGTGCGACTCGCAAGGTTTCGTACTTCATCGGCAACAACGGCAAATCCACGGCCCTGCTCACCAGCTCGTGCTGCTTCAATCGCTGCATTTAAAGCAAGCAAGTTTGTTTGCTCAGAAACTTCTCGAATCACACTTACAACCGCTCGGATTTCATTCACACCCGCTTGAAGCTCTGCGACCATCTGGTCCGCAGCGGCGATGTCTTGAGAGACTTCAGCAATGGTTTGAGAGGTTTGCTGCATATCTTTCCCGCTTTGCTCGGCATGGTTGGTTACAAGTGCCGTGCTGTGCGCTGTATTCTCTGCATTGTTGGCGACATCTGAAATGGTGGTACTCATTTCCGTCATTGCTGTTGAAAGTTGTTCTAATTGTGCATGCTGACTGTTTACACTGGTCGCAGCCTCTTCACTTGCTTGTGCAATGCTTTGTGCCATATTGGCAGACTGCTGCGCAGATTCATGGGCAGCGAGTAAAGTCCCTTGTAGCTTTTCTAGCATACGGTCAATCTCGTTACTCATCTCACCCAGCTCATCTTTACGAGATGCATTTAGGCGCACAGTGAGATCACCATCGGCAATTTTGTGGGTGTTGCTGATCAGTCTTTGAAGAGGATCGATGATATTACTTGAAATGATGTAACCGAGAACCGCTAACGCACCAATTAACACCGTAGCGATGATTGCCTCTTTGATCGCTTCTTTGTAAAAGGCTTCTTGAATATCGGCAACAAGGATGCCTGAACCAACGATCCACTGCCACTCAGGGTAGATTTGTACGTAGGAGATCTTATCTTTCAACTTCCCTTCTGGGCTTTTCCAGTGGTAATCCAAAAAGCCTGAACGCGTGGTTTTGGCTATCTGAGCCATTTCGCGCCAGTGGAACTTACCTGCCCCATCTTTAAAGTTGCTCGCATCTGCACCGTTGAGATCAGGTTTAGTCGGATGAAGCAAGACTTTGAGTTCAGGCGTCAGTACCCAGAAGTAGTTGTTGCTGTCATAGCGCAATGTTTGGATCGCATTCAGCGCTTGTTGTTTTGCATCCTCAACCCCCAACTCACTTCGCTGCTGGTAGTAATGGTCAATCAAGCTAATGGCAACTTCAACTTGTGCACTAAGTTTGCTCTCTCGTTCGCTTAACGAGTTTTTACGTTGTTCGTTTAAGTTGTATAAGCAAGCCGCAATCAGAAGAAATGCAGAGAAAATAACAAGCGCAAGCAGCTTGTTTCTAACGGATAGGTTACTAAGTTTCATAATTAAGCCATTTTTATTGTGTTTTCCAACTGGAAAGCAAAATCTATAAAACAACCAGATACTTATCCTGATGCATATCAATTTTTTTAATATTTGTTATCGCGAAGTATCTTACCTGCTTACGCGCTCACACTATTATGCGTTGCGGTTATTATGAAAGCAGCCAATATAGCCAAACCCATCACTTATTACGTTTTTATGCACCTGTTACTCATTGCTTAAATTACAACCTGTTAACGTCGATTATTGCACCATTTTGGACGCAATTAACTTAACCACCCGCGGATACAAACATTCGTTCAACACTGCGACAAACGCCGCGTAACACTTGTGCTCCGTAGCGTGAGTTATTCCCAATTATTGGACATTGCTGTTTCTTATAAAATGGAATGTGAACAAGGCTAAGTATTTTTTCCTTCAATACCGAAACAATAGAAGTCCCTGTTTCTAATAAGGAAATTAAACATGTTGTATCTTGAGTTTTTATTTTTGCTCGTGATGCTGTATATCGGCTCACGGTATGGCGGCATTGGTCTTGGTGTCGTTTCTGGCATTGGTTTGGTGATTGAGGTTTTCATCTTCAAGATGCCTCCAACGTCTCCGCCAGTGACGGTAATGCTGATCATCCTCGCGGTGGTCACTTGTGCCTCCATTCTTGAAGCCGCAGGTGGCTTAAAATACATGTTGCAGGTGGCAGAACGCGTACTACGTAAGAACCCTAAACGTGTGACTCTTATTGCGCCGTTCGTGACTTACTTTATGACTTTCCTACTTGGTACTGGTCACGCGGTTTACTCCATCATGCCAATCATTGGCGACGTTGCGCTGAAAAACGGCATTCGTCCTGAGCGCCCAATGGCTGCGGCATCAGTTGCTTCTCAAATCGCCATTACTGCATCACCAATTTCAGCAGCAGTGGTTTACTACCTAGCGCAGCTATCTGACATTCAACACGAAATTACCTTGCTATCGATTCTTCTTGTCACAGTGCCTGCGACCTTGTTCGGTACATTGCTGATGTCTCTTTACAGCTTGAAACGCGGCAAAGAGCTTGAAGACGATGAAGAGTATCAAGAGCGCCTAAAAGATCCGGTTTGGCGTGACAAGATCTTAAACACAACGGCAACCTCTTTGGATGAAGTACTGCCGTCTAGTGCTCGTAACTCTGTTCTGCTGTTCATCCTATCGATTCTTGTGATTGTCGTTATCGCGATGTGGCCAGAGGTCCGTACCATCGCTGAAGGCTCCAAGCCAATCAGTATGGCGGTTGTGATTCAAATGATGATGCTCTGCTTCGGCGGTATTATTTTGCTAGCGACCAAAACCGACCCACGTGACGTGCCAAACGGTGTGGTCTTTAAATCCGGTATGGTGGCAGCGATTGCTATCTTCGGTATTGCATGGATGTCAGATACCTACTTCCAATACGCAATGCCTCAGTTTAAGTCAGGCATCGTAGAGATGGTAACCAACTACCCTTGGACATTCGCACTAGCACTATTCATTGTGTCTGTTGTAGTGAACTCTCAAGCAGCGACAGCTCGCATGATGTTGCCGGTCGGTTTAGGTCTAGGTTTAGAGCCAGCACTGCTTATCGGTTTAATGCCAGCGGTTTACGGCTACTTCTTTATTCCAAACTATCCTTCAGATATCGCGACTGTTAACTTCGATACCTCAGGTACGACTAAGATTGGCAAGTGGTACTTCAACCACTCATTCATGTCTGTGGGTTTAATCGGCGTGATTGGTGCGTGTTGTTTGGGTTACTTGCTAGGGCAAATGATCATTCCGTCATAACCTATTCATTAGACAGAATATGGGGCGAGTCATTGTACGTTTGCGTACAGCCTGAAGTGACTCGCCCTTTCTTTTTCCCGAAGCTATACCGTGAGGAGAGATTAAAGAAGAAAGTCCTCATCGACAGCAACAAAATGGTCCGCGCAATCAATCAAGGTTTGGGAAGTTAACTTTGGTACCCCATACACAGTGACTTTCTTGTTGAAGCGTTGCTGAATGCGTTCCACTAACAGGCTAAAATCACCGTCACCAGACACCAGAATCACTTCATCCACTTCAGGGGCAATTTCAATCGCATCTAGCGTGATACCCACATCCCAGTCACCTTTAGCACTGCCGTCACGACGTTGAATGTAAGGCTTAAGCATCACCTCAAAGCCAACACCACGCAAAATATGGTGGAACTGGCGCTGCTTAGGATCGTTACTCGCAATTGCATAAGCTCGTGCACTCACCACTTCTTTCCCTTGTGTCGCGACATACCAAAACTGGTTGTAATCAAAATTGCTGCGGTACGCTTCGCGACAGGTGTAATAGACGTTTTGTACGTCGACTAAGATTGCGATTTTTTGTTTGCTTTCAGAATTCATCTATTTAATACGCTTTATTTGTTTGTCGCATACCCTATGCCACTTTGCACCAAAGCACAATGAGCTAATTCCACTAAACTTACCGTATAACTTGGTATTCGCGTTACTAGGAGTGAAGCCATGAGTAAGACAATCGTTGCCCTGTTGCTTTCATGCCTCATATCGAGCCCGGTATTTGGTTATCCAGCGCATGCCCAATACTGGCCGCATCGTAGCGTGTTGTATTTTGCACCTGCGAATGACGACCACGTAAAACAGTTTTTGCTCGAAGCCCTGATGAATGAATGTGAATTGGAAGACCGCGACGTGATCACTTTAGTGATTGCAGAGGACGGTTTTACTGAACCTTCATGGTTAAAAGAAGAGTTCGATTTGAAAATGCTGGCCGCTCTCTACGAAGTCAAAGCAGGTCAACACACGGCGATTCTTTTGGGTAAAGATGGCGAAGAGAAACACCGCTGGGGAGCGAAGACCGATTGGCAATTTATCAACAACCTTATCGATGAAATGCCAATGCGGAAAAGAGAGATGCAACAGAAACGCAGTCCTTGCGCGATCTAATGCTTAAGAATAAGTCTTCGGTTACTTGCCGAACCAATCCAATTTGTTGTGCAGCTGTGTCACACTTCCCACCACAATCAGTGCAGGACTCACTGCTTGCTCTGCCATGCTAGAAAGTTCGTTCAACTTACCTTGGAACACTCGTTGTTCTGGGCGCGTGCCATTCTCAATGATTGCGCATGACATTTCTGGGTCTAATCCATGTGTGATCAGCTTGTCCATAATATGACCGCTTTGCTTCAAACCCATATAAAAAACAAGCGTGTTGTTTGACTGCGCTAGCGAGTGCCATTCAATCTCACGACCATCTTTTTGTACATGACCAGTGATGAACTGAACACTTTGAGCATGATCGCGGTGTGTTAATGGAATACCGGCGTAAGCCGTTGCACCCGCTGCCGCTGTGATACCTGGGACTACTTCGTATTTGATGCCAAATTCCGCTAATTCTTCTAGCTCTTCACCACCACGGCCAAAGATAAATGAATCGCCGCCCTTCAGACGTACAACACGCTTACCCTCTTGCGCTTTTTGCACCAAGATTTGATTGATTTGATCTTGAGGCACACAGTGAAAGTCTAATTTTTTGCCTACGTAGATCATCTCTGCTGATGCATGAGCCAATTCAAGAATGTCTTTGGACACCAAACGGTCGTACACAACAACTTCAGCCGCTTGAATGGCTTTTAAGCCTTTTACTGTGAGCAAGTCAGGATCACCAGGACCTGCACCAACAAGAGAAACAAAGCCGCTGTTTAAAGATGAGTGAGCAGTAGTCATATCAACGCCTATCGAAAAATTTAGATATAAAGAGAGACTCTTGGCAAAGAAGCGCTTTTTATAGCCAAATAGCTTATTCGTAGATGGGAACGAGATTCCCTACTCTGTCGTTCCTCCAGCTAGGGAATGACAGGCTTTTCGCTTTGCTAGTTATCGCATTAGATGAGCAGTCTTTGTTGAATTGCTCCTATATGAGTCATTCCCGAAAGCGACGAAGGAGCGTAGTCGGGAATCTCTCGGTTCAAGTCCAAAGAGAGTCCCGACTCGTTCATTACCTAATATTGGTAATAAACCTCGATTACTTAGCCATTGCAGGTTGTGCTTTTACTTCTTCTTCAGCGTTGATAGAAGGCGCAGTTTTTGCGTGAGTTAGGTACAGTGGAATACAAGTCATTACTAGACCACCAACAATGTTACCTAGGATGGTAGGGATAAGGTTGAAATTCAACCAAGTCGCGATACCAAAATCCGCACCTAGAATCATACCTAGTGGGAATAGGAACATGTTTACTACCGTGTGCTCAAATACTAGTGCGAAGAAGATGAAGATTGGGAACCACATCATTGCTACGCGACCAGACACTGAACGTGCTGTCATGTTGCCGATAACGCCTAGACATACCATTAGGTTACAGAAGATGCCGCGTACGAAACACGTGATCCATCCGTCCATACCCATGTTTTCAAAACCAAGGCTACGTGCGGTAGAAACAGCGATGAATTTCTTCGCTACTGCGTTCAGTTCTAGAGAGAAGTTACCTGTTAGTGAGATAGCCACAAGGTAAGCAACGATTAGAGAACCGATAAGGTTACCCAAGCCTACAAGACCCCAACAACGGAAAATACGCCCCCAAGTGATACCAGGACGGTTTGCAAACTTAGCCAGAGGCGCTAGACCAAAAACACCAGTTACTAGGTCGTAACCCATCACACTTAGAATCACGAAACCAACTGGGAAAACAAGCGCACCCACGATGCCAATGCCCGTTTGAACCATAGTGGTAATAGCAACGACAACGGCTAGCGATAGGATGATACCCGCCATAGTACCGCGAAGTAACAAATCGCGAGTGCTAGTGTTGGTTTTCGCTTCACCCACGTTGATCATGGTTTGAACGAATTCTGCAGGCTTATAATCAGTAGACATGAATGTGTCCTTATTCAAAAGTGAAAGTTAAAAATTAAAGATTGAATAGAGAAAGGCTTGCCGCTGAGTAACACCTAGCTTCCCTGTCCCCGCAGATGAACCACGGAAAGCCTTTGCCTATTAAATCTAGATTTCGGTTCATTCCCTCCCCCTTAGAGGAGGGAATGGAAACCAAGCTTATGCAGAAATTTCTACTTCGCCGTTGGTTACGCGCGTTTTGTACGCTTTCACGCTAAAACGCTCGTCTTCCATGCACGCACCTGTTGTCAGGTTAAAACGTTGCTTCTTAAGTGGACTAGCCACCCAAAGCTCGCCTTGGTGCTCACAAATCAAACCGCGAGAAAGCACGTTTGATTGGAAGAACGGGTCTGTGTTGCTGATCGCCAGCACTTCTTCTGCTTGTGTTGGGCGGAATACCGCAACTTGCTGACCATCAACCAGTGCACAAACACCCGTGCCCGGTACGATGTCGCTGATTTGGCAAATCTTTTCAAATGACATAATCAACCTTCCCTTATGCTTCAGTGATCGCTACGTGTAGGATGTCGCCTTTCGCTTCAGGATGTTTTTCCGTGAAGGTTGCTGGGCGGTGCTGTTCACGCTCTTGTACAAACACAACGTTGTCATCGCGCTTGTCAGAGTTGATAAAGTGAGCAAAACGAGTCAGTTGTGATTCGTCGTTGATAGTCGCAGTCCACTCACATTCGTACTCGTCTACAAGCTTCGCTACGTCAGCTTCTAGTTGCGCGTTGATGCCAAGTTTGTCGTTAACAATCACTTCGCGTAGGTAGTCAACTCCACCTTCCATGTTTTCCATCCAAACCGAAGTACGTTGTAGTGGCGCAGCAGTACGGATGTAGAACATCATGAAGCGGTCGATGTACTTGATTAGCGTTTCTTTATCTAGATCGCTTGCTAGTAGGTCTGCGTGACGAGGTTTCATACCACCGTTACCACATACGTACATATTCCAGCCTGCGTCAGTTGCGATGATGCCTAGGTCTTTACCTTGTGCTTCCGCACACTCACGAGTACAGCCAGAAACACCGAACTTCATCTTATGAGGTGTACGAATGCCTTTGTAACGGTTCTCGATATAAGAACCTAGACCAACAGAGTCTTGAACACCGTAACGACACCAAGTAGAGCCCACACATGTCTTCGCCATACGAAGTGCTTTTGCGTACGCTTGACCTGTTTCGAAACCAGCATCGATAAGCTTGCGCCAGATCTCTGGAAGATCGTCTTTTTGAGCACCAAACAGACCAATACGTTGAGCACCGGTGACTTTGGTGTACAGGTTGTATTCAGCAGCAACGTTCGCTAACGCACCCAGTGCTTGAGGTGTTACTTCACCACCCGCCATACGTGGAATAACAGAGTAAGTACCGTCTTTTTGGATGTTACCTAGGAAGTTATCGTTCGTGTCGTGCAGCTTAACCAGCTGCGGCTTAAGAATGTGCTCACCCCAGCAAGAAGCCAAGATAGAACCAGCCAGTGGTTTACAAACCTCACAGCCGTAACCTTTACCGTATTTCTCTAGAAGCTCATCAAACGTTTTGATCTCTTCAATGCGGATTAGGTGGAACAACTCTTGGCGTGAGTATGCAAAGTGCTCACACACGTCGTTCTTCACTTCGATGCCAGATTTAGCAAGCTCAGCATTTAGAACAGAGGTCACGAGAGGAATACAACCACCGCAGCCTGTACCTGCGCCAGTCACTTCTTTGATGTCACCCAATGTGTGGTGACCATCAGCAACCGCTTGAGCGATCTTGCCTTTTGTCACGTCGAAACATGAACAGATCACTGCGCTTTCTGGTAGAGCGTCTGCACCTAGTGCTGGTTTCTCTGCGCCTGCGTGTGCAGGAAGGATCAACGCATCTGGGTGTTCTGGTAGGTCGATTTCGTTCAACATAAGTTGAAGCAGATCGCCGTAGTCAGACGTATCGCCAACCATAACCGCGCCAAGCAGTTTCTTGTTGTCTTCAGAAACGATAAGACGTTTGTAAACTTCTTGCTCTTCGTTTTGGTAAACGTAACTCTTACAGCCTTCAGTACGGCCGTTTGCGTCACCGATAGAGCCTACTTTCACGCCCAACAGCTTCAGCTTCGCAGACATGTCAGCGCCTTCGAATTTGCTTTCTGTGTTACCTAGTAGGTGATCAACAGCAACTGTCGCCATCTTGTAGCCTGGAGCAACAAGGCCGTAGAACATTTCGTTCCAAGACGCACATTCACCAATCGCGTAGATGTTCTCATCAGAAGTCTGACAATAGTCGTTGATAGCAACACCGCCACGAGGTGCCACTTCTAGCTCCATTTGGCGTGCTAGTTTGTCTTGTGGACGAATACCTGCAGAGAATACGATGAAGTCTGTTTCTAGCTCTGAACCGTCAGCAAAACGCATAACATTGCGTGCGTTTGTGCCTTCTGCCGCAATCTCAAGCGTATTTTTGCTGGTATGAACGTTCACGCCCATACGCTCGATCTTTTGACGAAGTTGGTTACCACCAGCAAGGTCAAGTTGCTCAGCCATTAGCTTTGGTGCGAACTCAACAACGTGCGTTTCTACTCCCAGAGCTTTCAATGCGCCTGCTGCTTCAAGACCTAGCAGACCACCACCGACAACAACGCCTGATTTGCTCTTCTTCGCACACGCTTCGATCGCTTTAAGATCTTCGATAGTACGGTAAACAAAACAGTCTTTGCTTTCGTGACCTTTGATAGGTGGAACAAATGGGAATGAGCCAGTAGCAAGAATCAGCTTGTCGTATTGAACTTCGCGACCAGTGCTTGAGTAAACAATGCGGTTTTCACGGTTGATGTTAATCGCGCGTTCGCCGATCAGCATGTTAATACCGTGTTTCTCGTAGAAGCCTTCTTTCACTAAAGAAAGTTCATCTGCAGTATGGTGAGAAAAGTAAGAGGAAAGGTGCACACGGTCGTATGCGACACGAGGTTCTTCACAGAAAACCGTAATGTCCATATTAGACATATCAGCTTTCTCGACTAAGTCTTCAATGTAACGGTGGCCTACCATGCCGTTACCGATGACTACTAGCTTCAACTTGCTCATTGTACTTCCTAAGGGTTAGGTTCTTATCACTGAGCGCATTGTTAAATGTGAAAGAAAATTAATACATGATGTAAATCAATTACAGAATCAAACTACCCTAAAGGGGTAGGAGTAGTTTTTAACCAGTATTTAAACCTTTGCTTTCGTAATTCAAACAAAATTTCTGTAACCCAACTAATATCAACCCAATATAAATGTCATATTTCTTCATAACAAAGAAAAAGCAAACGACTAAACGCTTGCTTTTTAATCAAATTCAAGTGGGTTTCATAGGTTTGTGTTAAATAATTCCGCGGGATGTCCCTACTCTACGACCTTCTTCCATTTCCCATTGAATGCCATATTTGTCTATCCAGTAGAAAAACGAGATCGGGAATCCGTCCAATTTTTCTGGGTGATAGTTATCTGAGTCATCAATCATGGTTACGCCCTCTTGCTCTTTCAAGTATCGGAACACCTCACTACAGTTTGAGACTTCGAGGGCAATATGGCGTGGGCCACCTATATCGTAGGTTTTTGGTTGAGGTGGTATTTCGGTTGTCCCAACTGGCGTGTGATATTTCATCAATTCAAGATAGACTGATGCGTAAGGATGCTTTACAAATAACACATCAACAACGACATCTTGCCCACCTAACCCTGCATCTTGGTTAAACTCGGCCATACTCACACTCCGGTAATCCATCTTTTGACTTTGAGCATCGACTGCACGCTCAAATCCAAGCACGCGCTGATAGTAATCCGCTGCCAAATCAACATCATCAACAATGACATTGATGTGAGATAAGCCAAGCACGAAAGCACCAATGTCGCGTTCTGCAAGACGCTTGAGCATTTCCGGCTCCGCATCCGGTGACACTTCGACCACATATTCGATCTCTCGCCCCTGCTCTATCGACTCGTTACAGATCAGATACGCTTTCTCTTTGTGTTTCTCTGTATCACTCACAGCGAGCTCTACCTTTGATTTCCAATGGCGGGAAATAAACCATTCAGGATTCACAACGTAAGCGGCAGCCATCATATCAAAAGGAATAAAGCCATCTTTCGCACCAAAGATCACCTCCCACTCAGCGCACCATGCAATGGAATGGGACTCTAAGAAATGGCTAAGACTGCTCCCGTGGCTCATTTTATGAAGCTCTTTAAAGTTAATCCAAACTTGCGCGCAAGCTTCAAATGGGACAAGTGTTACTGGGATATCGCTATCGAGCAGTACTTGAAAAGCCGCTTGATCAACTTCAAAGTTCAAATCTCGAAATGGTCTCGGTTGGCGTTTGCTGGCAACAAAGTGCTGCTCTGTACTGCGTCTACCCGCTACGCACACTACTTTTTCAATACTCTTAGCTTGTTCTGGGAAATGACGAATGAGCAAAGCAATGTTGGTCAGTGCGCCAATTGCAAGAATGGTTAATGGCTCTTGTCCTAGTTGAGTGGCGAGATCGTTGACGGCCGGGGGAATATCTTTCGTAGAGTCTAAGTAAGTGGCACTCCCTTGCGACACTTCAAGGTAAGTCGGTCCAAACTTCTTAATGAAAGTTCTCGCAATACTTGTGGTCACTTCAATGTCATCACAATTGCCGAGTGTCGAGCTTACTCCGACGATTTCGACTTCTTGGCTTCTTAGTAGTAAACCTAACGCGTATCCATCATCGACATCACAAAGTTTAAAGCCATCGTGATGTCCGATCGTGATATCTGTGTCAACCCAGACTCGTGTTTGTGGGCGACAGTTATGCTTATCCTCTCCGATGTTATGCATCGAGACTCCTTTCTCTTCTTTGGTCTTAAATGGCCGAACGGCCGAATTAAATGGAATGAAACTAAAAACTACAGGCTGATCGGTTCTGCCATAATGACAACGTTTCGACCTTTATCTTTTGCTGTGTACAAGTTCTTATCTGCAACTTCAAAGGCTTGCTCTAACGCTTTTTCACAGGCTTCTAAATCAAGGTGTGGCGTTACTTTTGTAAGTGGAACCGCACCCACTGAAATCGTCACAACTTCAGATGGCAGGTTTTTGATATGGGGGATGGCAAGTGTTTCGACTGCTCGTCTCAAGTGCTCAACTTTGGAGTTCAACACGTCTAAAGTGTTACCGTAGATAAGCAAAGCAAACTCCTCTCCGCCTAAGCGAAACGAAGTTTGATCTTTACCTAGCTGAGAACGAAAGACTTCAGCGACATCACACAATGCGTTGTCCCCTTCAGTGTGTCCATAGGTATCGTTAAACTTTTTGAAGTTATCGATATCGCACAACACAAAGCAGGCATAATTCATGTGGCTAAGGGTTTCATTCACGAATACCGGGGCACTGCGCTTGTATAAATAACGTGAGCCAATCCCTGTTAAGGTATCCGTATCCGTTTGCTGACGAAGTACCCTCAATTGGTTTTTGATTTTGGTGATCAAACTTGAATAGGAACGTGCGAGTTCACCAATTTCATCTGAACGTGTGATTTCTGGGATATGTGATTGGTCAATCTTTTCGATGTCTTTCTTCATTGATTGAGAAAGACGCTTAAGCGGACTCACAATCCATATTGTGACCATATAAATCAACACCATAGAAATCAGTGTCGCGGTTAACGCCTCACTAAGCAGCTCTTTTATCAAGTAACCTTTAATGTTATCCAATGCGCTCGCATCTAACACAGCCCAGATGTACCCACCATTGATATTTCTTAAAGGCAAGCAGACATGTAATACAGAAAGAGTTGAATCATAATAAAAATCTGATTGCTGCAAAGCACTTTTATTCCAAGGAAGTTCTGTCTCCCGGTTTAACGTTTGACTGGCCGAGAGTGACGCTAAATCCACATTGGTTTTGTTTATTAGGTATTGAAGTTTATTGCGTTTGATCTCCTCCGTATCTGGCGTCATCGACAACATTTTCACCAGATTGGCCTTTTGGTTTTTTAAGACCTTAACTTCTTGATCACTGACATCAATTCGCCACACTTGGTTCGATTCAGACAAATAGCGCACTGCTACATTTTGAGTTTTGTAATCTGAAACACCCGATATCTCAATAAACAGAAGATCATCGATCGCTCTGAGATTTTCTTTCGTCGATGGCATCATGAGGTTGGCGTAGTTGCGACCAGCTATCGAGCCAGACAAAAACGTTACTTGAGAAGACAAATGGGTTTTCGCCATGGTCGCAGCATGCTCAATACGCATGTTCCATTCACTTTGGAAACGCGTAAATGATAAACCTAAGATAATGGAGAGAACCAACACCAGATGCGAAACAAACAGCATCTGGTTAATCGTCAACCAGCCGAAAACTCGATTACTCACAATCAACTACTGTTTGTCTTTATAAGCACCTAGAACGGGCTCAGCACATGTTCCATTGATACAAATGTCCTGATATGTCGTGTGGCAGCTCTGACAAAATGAGGGCTCCAAAGAAGGATGAGTATGGCTAATATCTTTGCCTTGACGATCATAACTACCATAGATGGCCATGCCGCCGATATGCTCAGTCACCCAAACGATCCCATCAACTTCTGAAATAGCCACTGCCGTTGGACCGTCAGTATATGGCCCGTGAGTTTTGTATTGTTGGATTTTCTGAGGGTTTACGCGGATCGTGAGTGGTGATCCTTGACCATTATTGATCCAGCTATACGCTCGAACGGATTCTTGAATAAACAATGAGGTGTCAGGCGGCAGAACAGTGTCTGCAGGTAGGTTTTGTGACTCTTTAACCACTGGCCAATCTTGCCACCCTTCTGGGTAACTCGCCATTGAGGCTGCGAAAGCAGTGAGCGACGCAGCACTTAACGTTAAGGCTACGAATGGCCTGCTTAAATGAGATAACACGTGTACTTCTCCCTAATACAAAATGGGCTCATCCTGAGCCAAAAACTAACAATGTCATATATTAACAATAAGTTATATATTAACAATAAGTTATATATGATGTTATCAATTAGCCTTTGGTAATGCACTCAGTTTATAATTAACAACGTTCTGTTAATACAGTTGAATCGGTGTTTTGGGAACTAAAGAGAATGACGAAAAGTGTAAAATGAGGGTTCTGTCGAAATTACTTACGTAAATAACGATCAAGTGTAACGATTTTGTGGGTTCTAAGAAGTTAGTTTTGTTGGGAATTTCCAATGGTCAGAGGTCTGAACTAAGGCTTTGGATTCAATTTACGGGTGAAAAGAAAGATAATGGAGGCGCCTCCCGGAGTCGAACCGAGGTCCACGGATTTGCAATCCGCTGCATAGCCACTCTGCCAAGGCGCCATAGTGTTTCAATAAAGAAACTCTGAAATGTATCGTCTGGGTTGCCCCTTTCGATGGCCGCTACTTTACGGAATTATCAGTGAGTGTCAAAGGAAAACACCTAAGCCTGAGTCGTTCGATATAAAAAGCAGCAACTTGTCGGTTTATCATTCAACACTTAGAGCGATGGTACCCTTTAAATGTCGATGTTGAATGGAGGCGCCTCCCGGAGTCGAACCGAGGTCCACGGATTTGCAATCCGCTGCATAGCCACTCTGCCAAGGCGCCTTACCGAATTGTTGTTCTCAACTAGCGCGAGATGGTGCCCCGGGCCGGAATTGATGGTCCGACACTCGGCCGGTCAACTCGACGGCGGGATATTAAATCCACGCACTCAATTTGCGGATGGTGCCCCGGGCCGGACTTGAACCGGCACAACGCGAACGTCGAGGGATTTTAAATCCCTTGTGTCTACCAATTCCACCACCAGGGCAACGCAATCAATGCGATGGTAACACCACCTGCTCTAACGACCTTCGCCGTGAGAACGAGGCGTACTTTAACGGATTAAGATTCTAGGTCAACAACAAATTTTATCTTTTTTATTCATGCGGTTAAAAAGCAGACTTGCATGCACAATCTGCGATCATTTTGCGCAATTCATATACATATCAAATGGCTTACCTACTATTCACTGTGGTGCCTACACAAACAAAAACACTTCAAAATCCTCATATATTGAATGAATACTGACGCAATAATCTGCTTTCATTGACTCTTGATAAAAATGCTTCGTGATCTGTGTCCATTTCTCTTCGTCATTTATTTTTCATATTTCACGTCTAGAGTTTATGTTGACTAAAAAACAGAACGACAACGTGAAGCCTCTAAAACGATACCAATACGAACGCTACGCCGTACTCTGCAATCTCGCCTACCCCAGAGTCTTTAAACAGACCCGCTATGGGTTTGATCCTAATGGACAGCGGATCATTAAAAACGAGTTTGGCAAAACCATGATCCGTGTTTTATGGAGTAAAAAGCGCACAGAAGTCGTTGTTGTCATTAAGGGGTCGCACAGCATTAGCGATTGGCTTTTGAACTTTGCCATGTGGACTCGTAGCTGCAAGCGCCTTGGGCTTAACTATCGCATCCATGCAGGTTTCTACCATTTGCTATTTCAAGAAAGCCAACCTTCTCGAAATGAAGATCGTCTTGGTTTGAGCGTGATTGAGCGACTAGAAGCCACCGTCGTACCACTGATTCTACAAGGCAAACGAATCACAATTACTGGGCATTCATCGGGCGGCGCAATTGGCAGCGTGTTTGCCGACTATATCGAACGCAAGTACCCGAAAAGCATTAAACGTGTAGTCACATTTGGGCAGCCAGCAATTGGCGATTGGACATTTAGAAAACGGTATGGGTTAGGCCATAAAACCTATCGTATTTGTTGTGATATCGACATTGTCACCTTTATGCCTCCGGTACCTTTTCTCTACTGGCATGTGGGCAAAATGCTTTGGCTTTATAACGGAAGAATTTATGAGAATACGCCCACATTGATGCGTCTGGGACGCTCTTTGGTGAGTTGGCTGATCCGCCCTTTCTCCTACCACCTAATGAGTAAATACATTCGTAACAAAGACTTCTTTGATGAGCGGTAGTCAATCGCTTCACTTAGTTTGGAAAAAGAAGCAGATACAAAAAGAGCCAGTATTAAACTGGCTCTTTCTTCTTGGTTCGGAATTACAAAGACGCAATTTCTTTATCAAGTTGGTATCTGTTGTCAGTAACGATGCGCTCTAATACTTCAACACGTTGTTTTAGGTCTTCTACTTGCTTGTTCAGACCATCTCGCTCTTCTTGACTCATCTGGTTGCGTTCAGAAATCTCTAACGCTCTTACTTCCTTACGATGATTAAGAATCAGCTTAACGATACCGCCACCAAATATTGCACCGAATACAATCGCAACAATCAAAACGTCAGCCATAGATTCCCTTCCTTAATCTGCCTAGTGATAATACTTTGGTATAAAGTTACGCATATGTTTCATGAATATCAAACAACACATTGATTAAATGCGCACTATTTTCGAAATTCGTCACATCTGCAAGTCTGAAAGTTGGATTATTTAACGCCAACCCAAACAGAAACCGAACCACCGTTCACTGGGAACTCTGCCCAACCGTTGGCGTCAGTCCAGACTTCTTCCGTGCGAATACCTAACTTATCGACGTAACGCGTACTTGGTGAACCTGTGTACATCCATTTTGTACCGCCAGGGCCATCACTCATGATAACCGCCATTGAGTTCGGGTGTTCTGCATCCCCTTCTCGCGTCCAACCAATCACATCCCAATGATCAAGGTAAGAGTGCTGCTTGCCATAAGCATAATCTTTACGGGCTTTCACCAATTTCTCAATATACGGCACTTTCACCATGTTGATGTCGTGCCCTTTATCGCTGTATTGCGCGCCGTAGTAATCAGCATAAAAGACTGACGGATAGCCCTCTTCACGTAACAAGATAAACGCGTACGCGAGAGGCTTGAACCACCAATCGACAGGAGATTCTAGCGCTTGAAGAGGCTGCGTATCGTGGTTCTCAACCAGAGTCACTGCTTTCACTGGGTTGTCCTTCATCAAGGTACCATCCATGATACGACGCATGTCGAAGTTACCACCGGAGCGTGAAGCGTTATAGAAGTTCATGTGTAACGGTGCATCAAACAACGACATACTGCCAGACGTCTTGGTGATAAAGTTGTGCAGATTGTTCACGTCGTAGTTCCAGTACTCACCGACAGTAAACAACTCTTTGCCCGTTTTCTGTCGCAAGTAATCGATCCACTCTTGCAGGTATTGATATTTGATGTGTTTGACTGCGTCCATTCGGAAGCCATCCACACCCGTAATTTTTAAGTACCACTCGCCCCAGTCTTTCAGCTCTTGCTTCACTTCTGGGTGGTCCATATCTAAATCTGCGTACATGAGATAGTCATAGTTGCCTTTTTCAGAACTGACTTCCCTATCCCATGCTTTGCCATCGCCTTTGAATTTGAAGATCGCTTTTTCTTTACCTGCGTCGTCCCAGTCAACGCCGTCAAAGTGATACCACGTCCAATGGAAATCTGAGTATTTGTCGTTACGCCCCGGAAAGCTAAATTCGACCCAAGCTTCAATCCATTTGTCGCCGAGTTCAATGTTCCGATTGTTCCAATCGACTCGCTTGGTGTCGACCCACGATTTACCATCCGCACCGCCACGGTGGTTAAACACCACATCACCATAAATTTGAATGTTGTTTGCGTGTGCCGCTTTGATGGCATCGAGGTATTGGTCTTTCGTGCCGTATTTGGTTCGCACCGATCCTTTTTGATCAAACTCCCCCAAGTCATACATATCGTAAACGCCATAACCTACGTCGTTGCTGCCACCAGCACCTTTATAGGCAGGCGGTAGCCATAATGCGGTAAAGCCGTTGTCCGATAGTGCTGGCGCGTTGTTTTCAACTTGCGTCCAGAGTGCACCGTCATTTGGCACATACCAATGGAAATACTGCATCATGGTTCCATTTTGAGCCGCCATTACCGGCGAACTGAGCAGCAAAGTTAAAGGTAAAAGTGTGGGTGTAAGGTTGAATGTTTTCATTATTTTTCTCTCACGTTTTAGAACGAAGTTCGAGCTTAGAGAGCCAACATGACAGGAAGAAAAGATCCAACTAACCGTCTGTTGTACAACAAAAAGTTCGGACTACAATCGTGGAGAAATTATCACCAATCACCCTCTACAATTATTGAGTTGTGTAACATTTATAAAACCAATAACTAATTGAACGCAATTATTGAATCACGATCAAATAATCAGGGAGGAGATAATAAGTAAACAGCAGAAAGAGGAAGTAAGGCGCGTCAATTCTGTTGCGCTAAAACGAAGAAAGCCCGTCATGATGACGAGCTTTCGAAAATAATGGAGGCGCCTCCCGGAGTCGAACCGAGGTCCACGGATTTGCAATCCGCTGCATAGCCACTCTGCCAAGGCGCCTCAACTGGAGCGACACACGAGGTTCGAACTCGTGACCTCAACCTTGGCAAGGTTGCGCTCTACCAACTGAGCTAGTGTCGCATAATTTGAGATGGTGCCCCGAGCCAGAATTGATGGTCCGACACTCGGCCGGTCAACTCGACGGCGGGATATTAAATTCACCCACTCAATTTTCGGATGGTGCCCCGGGCCGGACTTGAACCGGCACAACGCGAACGTCGAGGGATTTTAAATCCCTTGTGTCTACCAATTCCACCACCAGGGCAACGCAATCAATGCGATGGTAACACCACCTGCTCTAACGACCTTCGCCGTGAGAACGAGGCGTACTTTAACGGATTAAGATTTCAGGTCAACAATAAATTTATTCTTTTTGATTCAGATGGTTAAAAACACGACTGAACGTATGGGAGTTGAGCGATTCGATTAAAACTCAAACGGCTTATTACACTATTTCTTGTTAAAAAAAGAGCCGCTGTATTAAGCGACTCTCCACATCATATCGGTTTAGTGCTTACGCACAGCAGTTACAGTTGCGCTTGTAGCGGTCCATTTTACCTATGCCTGGGTTAAAAGTATTGGTTGGATCCAGTTGATGGTAGAACTTTTGCAGCGAGTTTTCCGCTTCGTACAGGTGCCCTACGTTGTGTTCCGCTGGGTATTTCGCGCCACGACTATTTAGGTGTTCCAACATTAGCTTCTTCATCAGCTTGGTGTCGGTGCCCTTTTTGAAGACATAGTCTTGGTGGAAAACATAACACATAAAGTGCCCGTAATAGAGGGACTTAACGAGGTTCTTACTTACTTCCTCAGGTAATGTTTCTAACCATTCTTCATCGTTACGTCGTAACGCAATATCAAGAGCCACAATGTCTTCCACTTCCTTGCGGTGAATGGTTTCGTAACGAATTGCTGCACCTGCTGCTGCAAAACGGTGTAGATACGCTTTCTTGCCCTCTTCTGGTGTACATTCGAAGAAGTCACTATCGCGCTCAGCTGCCCAAACCTCTTTGAGGTATTTCTGCGCTTCGGCAATACCGCTGTCACTCATTTTAAGTACAAGATGGTGCTCGTACTTATCACGGTATTCCAACATGCGCTTAGGAAGGTGCTGTGGGAATAGCTTGCTTGCGTAGTAGAGAATAGTATCTGGCAGGTATTTACTGACTAACGGTACACGCTCTAAGAAGTTTTCAACCTTAGCTTTTAGCGAGAACATCTTAGGCAGGTTGTCCGTGCCTAATAAATCGATAGAAAGGAACACATCTTTACCGTATTTTTCCGCCATGTTGAAGATGTCACGGTGAAGGTACTCACCCATCTCTGGCAAGTTTTCAAACTGAGTAAGGAAGTCTTTTCTCAGCTTGGTCAATTTCTCTGGATCGTTAGTGCCTAAATAGAACACCTGCTCTTTCTCTGGGATTGGATAGCTATCGACTCGAACAGCGAACACGCCCAGTTTACCCGCACAACCGCTCGCCTCGTACAGACGACGTTCGTCGGCATTAAAGCGCGATGGGATATCAGAAGTCACATCACGAACACGTTCGTCGTATTCTTTATCCGACGCCATGCGTTCATCATGAATCACTTTATCTGGGTCGAAATTACCATCTTGGATGTTCTGTAAGATCTCTTCAGGCGTCGAGCCTAATCCTTCAATACCAAGGTGGTTAACAAGATTGAGCTTACCGTCTTTGTCCACCTGAGCGAATATGGCTAACTCTGTGTAAGCCGGACCACGTTTAACCAAAGCGCCACCAGAGTTGTTTGCAATACCGCCCACGACGGTTGCGCCAAGAGAGGAAGAACCAATCACTGAATGCGGCGCACGATTAACCGCTCGCAGCTCTTTTTCTAATGAATGTAAACTTGCTCCCGGAAGACAAACCGCTTGCTTACCGCCGTCTAACAGATAGATTTGCTTCATCTTGGTGATATTGATCACCACCACATCTCGGTCGTAATCACTACCACTTGGCGCTGAGCCTTCGGTCAGACCCGTCTTAGCCGCCTGCATGATGATGATGCAATTATTGTCGACACATTGTTGGATGACCTTCCACTGCTCTAGCAAAGTATTGGGAAAAACCACCGCCAACGCCGTGCCGCTCCCTGAGCGAAAACCGCTTCGGTAATACTTGGTTTTGATTTCATCGGTAAGGACATTTTCTTCCCCGACAATGGTGACAAATGCGTCGATGAGCTGCTTCTGTTTCATATCCGTATCTCTAGTTATTATGCCCAGCCAATATAAGTAGTCCGAATCTGAACGTCCATGCCGCCAAAGTCCGATAACGGCGTCCAGATAAAGTCAACTACATTAATTATCCATATATTCAATTACTTAAAGTGCTCAGAACTATAAAGTAAACAAAGAAACTTATCGTTTCCAAAAAGAAACAATAGCAAAGTACATTGTTAACAAATGTGCACGATATCGAAGAAAATGAAAGTCGAAAGGGTCAACAAGGCCTTATATACCTGACCTTGAAAGAATATTCAGTCAAAACAAAACCACAACATGTGAATGCCATGGCGTTATAGCAGCGTTATCTGGCTGTGACATTGTCGGTTAATGAAGAAAGTCGATAGATTGGAGAGTTTAAAATTTAGAGCGCACCCCTGCCACCAAAGGAGAATAACGCCTTTTGAGAAAAGTTTAGTCACTAGAATTGATGGCTACGACGTTGAAAGCACTGATACAGATGCTCGATAAAGATCTTAATCTTTTCTGGTTGCTGACGAGTGTATGGGTACACGGCATAAATGCCCAAACACTTAGCCGTTTCGTCTTTAAACAACTGAATCAGCTTACCTTGCTGCAAGTCTTCATAAACCAGCACCCGAGGCACATAAATGATACCTTGCCCTAGCAAAGCGACGTTGCGTAACGCAGATGAGTTATTGGTACATAGATTCCCATCCACCTTAACCTGATACACCTCATCATCACTCTTGAAAGCCCACTCACGTGCACCTGCCTCTTGATAGGCGTAAACCAAGCAATTGTGTTTAGTGAGATCGTCCGGTGTTTGGGGCTTGCCATGTTTGGCGACGTACTTAGGCGATGCACACACAATCCAGTTTGCATCAACCAGCTTACGCGCTATCAGGCTTGAATCAGGCAAAACCCCGGTACGAATGGCAAGGTCAAAACCTTCGTTGACGATGTCGGCGAAGCGGTTATCCAGTTCCATATCAATGTTGATATCTGGATAAGCTTGGTTGAATTCAGAAATAACAGTAGGAAGGATAAGTTCACCAGAGATGGTCGGAACGGTAATCTTGATGTTGCCGGATAGGCTCTTACCCAAACCAACAATGGATTCTTCTGCGGTTGCGACGGCTTGGTAAACACTACGCGCATGCTCGAAGAAGGATTGCCCTGCTTCTGTCAGTTTAAGCGTGCGTGTGGTTCGATAAAGCAGTTGAACACCTATCTCCTGCTCTAATTTGGCAATGCGCTTACTGACGACCGACTTAGTGAGTTCCATTTGTCTTGCAGCGGCGCTGAATGAACCTTGCTCAACCAAATGATAGAAAATAATGTAGTCGTCGGTATTTCTCATGTGTCTTCACTGCTTCCTTGTCGAAGAAGACATTCTAAAGAGATTTCACATAGATTGCCGCAAGAAAGTTCACACTTGGCTTTTAAAGGCTTCCTCAACGAGAAAGGCGAGCTGGTATGGCTCGCCTTTGTTGTCAGAATTAATCGGTCGTTCTAGTTAATCCACGATACTGATGTGTCATTGTTTAACCATCCTTCTTTTGCAGAGTTACCGTTTTGCTTCAGCTCAATTTTCCTTGTATTAGGCTGAAAGGTGACAGATGTTTCATCGAAATTGAAATCATCTGACGACAACTTAAAACTGTATTCAGCCCACTGATTTGTTTCTCTGTATGACATGGCAAGTTGATTGCCGTCATCACTACTCTCGCACGTGAGGGATGGTTTATCAAAAACACTTATTATCAAAGAGCAATCTATCTGGTTAGGTATCGAAACAAGCCCTATATGAGTGTAATGATCCCCTCGCAATTCAGATTGGTCCTCAAAAATATCTTTTAGGCCAAAGGCGAGGTAAGAATTTGAATCAATGTGGAAACTCACACCAGAATCGTAAATAGAATACATTCTGTCATACCCACGTTCCGTTTCGCCAACTAGGGTTGAAAGCTTGTTTCTTAAGTCGTCTATTGTCGAATTGTCAGGTAAACCTACAGCGGAAAAGAGTCTCTCCATTTCTTCATCATAAAAAGCAGAAACGAGTCGACTTGTATTTTCAACACGTTCGACATTAATGTCCCTATTATCTTTTAAGTTTAGAACTAAACTTTCAGAAGCAAATTTAGGGGTGTATGGAGTTTGAGGTTCACCAAGCGGTGTAACAGTTGTACCGCCGGAGTCACCTCCACAGCCTGCTAAAGCAAATAGGGTGGTAAACATCAAAAGGGAATATGCATGAGCAGCATGTATTCTAAAGGTCACGTATTGTTTTCCTGTTGTCGTATCGATTGTAAAGAGCGTTCCCCCCGTGGCACATGGGAGAGGCTACAAAGCTACACAGATGTTAATCAGCGACAGCTTTTATTGATAGAAATGATAACAACAAAGATTGACATACAAAATACTATACACACTCAAGAAAAGATATCGCCTCACTAAACAACAGCAGAGCGAAGCCAAAAACTTCTTTGTATCATCGGGTTAAAGATAAACTAGCAACAGCGTATTAGTTTGTATGGTGAGGTAAACTTTTGTAAGACGTTCTTGAGGGCTATCTAAGATACTGAATATGGCGTATTCACACACCAAATTTCGGGCACAAAAAAACCAGCTTTCGCTGGTCTATTGTTGATGCTTTCGCATCTGGATATCGCCATTGCCATACCCAAAAATATGGAGGCGCCTCCCGGAGTCGAACCGAGGTCCACGGATTTGCAATCCGCTGCATAGCCACTCTGCCAAGGCGCCAAATTGTTTACGTTTAAAGGCTCTGCCCCGTTGCGTTGGTTGCTACTTTACGGATTCAGGAAATATAGTCAAACAAAAATCCAAAATTTCTGTTTGTTTGCTTTGTTTTAAACCAATCCGATGTTAATTCGACCTAAACCGTACAGATTTACTCACTTTGGTTAAGACAAATCAAAACAGATAGACGAAATAAAAGCGGCAATCGATGCCGCTTTTGTATCTCTATTCTCGCGATTAACCGTTGGCAACGCGTTTAAACAAGCGCCCCACTACATTTGGATGGTAAGACCAAGTGTGGTCAAACATCGACATTAACGCTGGGTTGCCGTACTTCGACAAGCTAATGGCATGGAAGCGGTTCTTCTTCGCTTTTAACGCATCAACTTTTGCGAGCAACTCATCTTGCTGTTTTGGCGCAATGAAGTCTGAAATCACAACCATGTCGGCGTTTTTGTATTTGTCACTGTTCATCAAATCTATGGATTTAATCAACGTTGGCTCCAAATCCGTACCACCATGGAAGCTGTAAGTTAAAAAGTCGGCAGCTTCACGTAAGCCATCCTGACGTGTTAACTCGTAAGTAATGTGCTCAGTGGAGAAGATAATCACATAACAGTCACGTTGTTCAGCCAGAGCGATTTGCATCAGTGCGTACGCCATAGCTTTGGCACATTGCTCTGGGAAGCCACTCATCGAGCCTGACGCATCAACACAAACGATAAACGGTCCTTTTTCAACGTCGACCGCTTTGTGATCTGGTTTGTGCGCTTTCACTTTACGTAGTGTGCGAGACTTACCTTGCGTGCGGTAGTTCATCAAACGTTTATCCACCAGATGCTTGTAGAACACGACTTCCAGCTCTGGGTACGCCAAAAACATGGTTTCGTTAGGTAACAGTTTGTTGAGATCATCACTTTCATGAATACCGACGATATCGTCTGTCGCTTCGTCACTCTTTTCCTCAACCATTTGCAGCTCTTCTGCTGGTGCGCGGTTGAGGTCAGGATCATTCACTTGTCCCGCCATGCGACCAAGCTGTTCTGCGATATCTTGCAAGCCTTTGTGCTTTTTAAGGAACTCTGCGTGGCGCTTCATCACAGTTAAGTCTGTTTTACTCAACTTAGCTGACGCCATGTCCCATAAGCGCCCTACGCTTTCTTCGTCACCAGCTTCCGTCACTTTGTCCATGTTACGCATGGTTTCCATACGTTGATAAAGGTCGTTAAGGACTTTTTCTTTGTTCTCTTCAAGCTCAGAAACTTGTGCTTGTTTGATTGCTTCAGCAAGGCTTTGATACCACTGGTCACAGAAGTAATGAGGGAACATTGGATTGTTCACCCCTTTGTTCTTCTCCATCATACGACGCGCTTGCATGTAAAACGCTGAGTGCCATTCAAGCTTCTTGATCACGTCATCAATTCGCTCAAAGAACTCGTTCTCATCCCAATAAATGACTTCTTGGTAGAGCGCGAGTTCTTGTTGGAAACGTTCTGTCTCACAGACTTTCGTCATGCGCTTTTTCACGTTGCCACGCCATTTAAGCAGATGGTTTTTTACCGAGGATTTCATACCTCGGTTTTCCGCCACCATCATGACTTGTGAGCGCGCCATTAAATCGTTAACCGCACTATCAATGATGCCTGAATCCGCCACCATGAGCGCTAAGTTGAGTCCGTCTGCACCTAACATGTCGTCTCCTTAAGAGAAAAACTGATGTAACTTTTTAAAGCGTTGAATGATCTTCTCGCTTTCACCTTGGATAGACTCAAGTCTCTGGCTCACCTGTTGTAGACTCGACTCCATTAGACGTGGTAACTCTGGATCCACGAAGCTGTGTGGTAATGCGCCATGGAAGTTGGCTTTAACCTTGCGCATATGATGTTCAGCTTCACTCAATTGGCTGACTGCTTTTTCGCTTTCTGCCAACCATTTTTGGTAAAGCTCAACATCTAAACCTTGTTGGGTAACCAAGCTCACCAACACGCCTCGGTTAGCAATGTCACGGATCACTAGGTTGTTGGCTGCATCGACATCAAAACGCAGACGACACATATTGGTGTTTTGGTTCACGTAACCATACACATCGCCATGACCTTCTTTGATCACTCGGTCAAGTTCGTCTTTTGGCACGTATACCCAGCGGCTGTCACCCTTCTCTGATTCAGAAACCGACATGTTACTTTGCAGAATAACCAACTTAACCAGATTCACCGCCGCGCCTACTTTGTAAGTTTTCGCTTTGGATGTATCGAAGCTCATGGTTTCTTTGCGAAGCAGACCTGTTGCCGCTTCAGCGTTTAGCGTCATGCGATACTTGTCTTCAAGCTCATGCTGTACATCAACCAAAGATTCACGACAGTATTCGATCTCTTGCTCAGCTTCTTGCTGGTCGAAGGCATGCTTAAGAGCGAACTCTTGAATCACACCGCGAACGACATCGCGTGACTCAGGGCTGTTCCATAAACAATCTTGAAGTAGCAGAAGGTCAAGTGGATTGATTTCGTCACGCCCATTAAAGAACGCGCTCGCTTTAAGCAGTTTGACCGCTTTCTTCCACCGGCGGTCAGACACGTACATGTCTGTTAATGATGCGTCGCCAAACTCAGACTCGACTTTGGTTTCCAACATCGTTTTTAGTTGGAAAAGCTTTTCGAATGCGTTATCGGTCAGAGTGAGTTTGTCGAGTTGCTGCTGCCAGCGGTGGTATTCTTCGTCTGTGATCGCCAAGCCCTCTGGAACTTGCGCTTCTTGAGACGTACCCACTGTCAGCATGGATTTGAAGTTTTGTTTGTCCTGAATGCGGTTTACAAACACGCGCACCAACATACGGTCGTAAAGTGCGTCTAAGCCGCTGTCTTCATCTGGCAGCTCGTTTGATGCAGAAACCAAAAGACGCATCGGTACACGTTCGATATCGCTGCCGTTTTTAAATGTCTTTTCGTTCACAACGGTCAAAAGCGTGTTCAGAATGGCAGGACCTGCTTTCCAAATCTCATCAAGGAAAACCACTTGCGCCGTTGGCAGGTAACCTTGGGTAAGACGGACATAACGACCATTATCTTTCAGCTCTTGAATGCTCAACGGACCAAACACTTCTTCTGGTGTTGAGAAGCGAGTCATTAAGTACTCAAAGTAACTACTGTTATCAAATGCTTGGATAAGACGTTTGGCGATTAAGCTTTTTGCAATGCCTGGAGGACCTAAAAGAAAGACGCTCTCACCCGCTAGAGCGGCAAGAAGACAAAGTTTGATGGTGTGTTCACGCTCGTAAACGCCGTCGGTCAGTGCTTTAGCCAGCTTGTTGATACGCTCTGAAAGAAGCGCCTTTTCTGCATTTGATGCGAAAGATGGTTGAATCATAAAAGCTCCGGCTGTTGAACTGAGGCTGTATATTTAATTTTATACATTTGTTATCACTTTGTTACAAGTGTATTTTTTAGTGAACCTCGGTTATACCAGATGCTCCTCGCGCGCGTGCGCGGGTAACCATAGTTTTCATTTATGGGACATAACTCACTGAAAGTGCAGGTTTCATAAGAGTATGAAACCATTTTCTACTTTTGTTTCACGCGGTTTGTGGTTAATGTGCAAAACACGTCAACACGCGGTTACAGCTAGGATCCACAACTGCATGAGCAAAACAATTCATACATGGAAGCAGATTTCTCTGGTCGAAGAGGAAATCAAGCTACCAACTGGTCGGATGATCAAACATACCACTATCCAACACCCCGGTGCTGCCGTTATCTTACCCATTACTTCAGATGGCAACATCGTTCTTGTTAATCAATTCCGCCCCTCTCTTAACAAATGGCTGCTTGAATTGCCTGCTGGCACACGTGAAGGCGATGAAGATCCTTTGCACTGCGCTCAAAGAGAGTTAGAAGAAGAAACAGGATACAGCGCCGAAAAGTTCACATCGCTTGGTCAAGTTACCCCTCTTGCTGGTTTCTGTGATGAAATCCAGTACTTGTTTGTTGCTGAGCAACTGAACAGGACCAATCGATACGAGTGTGACGACGATGAAGTCATTGAAGTGGTGACATTGTCACGAGAAGAACTCGAACAACAGATTATTCAAGGCATGATTACTGATGCCAAAACTATCGCTTGCCTAAGCAAAGCTCGTCTTTGCGGTTATATTTAGGTCTTTTCGACCGAGGAGAGAATTATGGACTTTCGATCAGATACCGTTACACAACCTACCCAAGCAATGCGTGAAGCAATGTTTACCGCTCCTGTCGGCGATGATGTATACGGTGATGACCCAACCGTTAACGAGTTAGAACAATTTGCTGCTGAGCTTGCGGGCTTTGAAGCGGCAATGTTCACAACCTCTGGCACACAAGCAAACTTACTTGGCTTAATGGCGCATTGTGAGCGCGGTGACGAATACCTATGTGGTCAGCAAGCGCATAACTACAAGTACGAAGCTGGCGGTGCGGCGGTACTGGGCTCTATCCAACCTCAACCGATTGAAAACAACCCAGACGGTACTTTGCCATTCGATAAGCTAGAAGCTGCAATCAAGCCAGATGACGCGCACTTTGCACGTACTCGCCTACTTAGCTTAGAGAACACCATCAACGGTAAAGTGATTCCTCTTTCCTACCTTGCAGAGGCTCGTGAGTTTGTGAACAAACATAACTTGCAGATGCACCTAGATGGCGCTCGCGTATTCAACGCAGCCGTTGCGCTTGATGTTCCGGTGAAAGAGATTGGTCAGTACTTTGATTCAATGACTATCTGTTTATCTAAAGGTTTGGCTGCCCCTGTTGGCTCATTATTGCTTGGCAACAAAGAGTACATCGCAAAAGCTCGTCGCCTAAGAAAGATGGTCGGCGGTGGTATGCGCCAAGCGGGTATTCTTGCTGCAGCTGGTAAACTAGCCCTTACCGAGCAAGTGGAACAACTAAAACAAGACCACATCAATGCAAAGACATTAGCGGAAGGTTTAGCGGAATTGCCTGGTTTCTCTGTTAATCCAGAATTTGTTCAAACCAACATCGTCTTTGCTAAGCTTGACCCGCAAGTGGATATCGCTGGTATTGCAGAAAAGATGAAGGAGCAAGGCATCACGATTACGCCAGGAAACCCAATCCGCTTCGTGACGCACAAAGATATTTCGGCACAAGACATCGATACTTTCCTATCTAGCCTTAAATCTATGCTTTAACTTGATTTTGATCATTGAGCTTCCCCTAAGGGGAAGCTTTATTCTATCTCGAAACCAATATTTTAAATTCGAGAACTATCCATGTTTAGATACGTGCTTCTAGCGTCTCTTATTCTCTCTTCCTCTGTTGTGGCGAAACCATTCGGTGACGCAGAAAAAGGCAAACTTAAATCGCCAAGCTGTGTCTATTGTCATGGCTCAAACGGCATAACGACAAACGACGCTTACCCTAACCTAGCCGGTCAGAATGCTCAGTACCTGTATGATTCTATGAAAGCCTATCAAGATGGGCTTCGCTTAGGCCCTTTGGCTGAGATGATGGCAGCCCAATTACGCATGTTGAATGATGAAGATTTACGCGATGTTGCCGCGTTTTATTCAGAACAAACACCTCATGCAGAAAAGTGAATAATTATGGGACTTGTGAACCGCCACAAGTCCTAACTCTATTTTCATTCGCACAACATCCAACCAAAATAATTAACCAATAAATCATTGATAAGTAACTCAACCCTCTTCAGATCAAATTATTGATGAATTTATAGTTCACCAACTCAGTTAATGTTGACTTTTTATTCTATTTTATCGATATTTCATGCTTTCTATTATTCGACGTGAAATAGGTTATGTCTCACACACACGCTCAGCCATCGGAATCGGCGGCAACCCCAAAATCATGGCAGATGCCTGATACCCTCATTTTGATCTTCATTGTTGGTATTCTTGCTGCGATTCTTACCTACTTAATTCCTGCTGGTCATTTCGATAGCCAACAGGTGAAGTACATGGTCGACGGTGCAGAAAAAACTCGCACAGTTATCGATCCATCTTCTTTCTCTTATGCAACCGACGAAAACGGTGAATTGGTTTACAACAAGGTTGGACTTTTCGCGTCAGGCGGGGGCATTGGCCTAATGAACTTCCCATTCGAAGGCCTGGTTTCAGGTTCTAAATGGGGCAGCGCGATTGGCGTTATCATGTTCATGCTAGTTATCGGTGGTGCATTTGGTGTGGTAATGCGCACAGGCACAATCGACAACGGTATCCTTCGCCTTATCGATAAGACCAAAGGTAACGAGGCGCTATTCATTCCAGTTCTGTTCTTGCTGTTCTCTTTGGGCGGCGCAGTATTTGGTATGGGTGAAGAAGCCGTTGCATTTGCGATTATTATCGCGCCACTAATGGTTCGCCTTGGCTACGATGGTATCACTACAGTAATGGTGACCTACGTTGCGACTCAGATTGGTTTTGCGACGTCTTGGATGAACCCATTCTCGGTAGCGATCGCGCAAGGTATTGCTGGTATTCCGGTTCTGTCTGGTATGACTGTGCGTATGGGCCTTTGGGCTGCGTTTACCGCGATTGGTATAGCTTTCACTATGATCTATGCTGCGCGTATCAAAGCAAACCCTGAGCTTTCTTACAGCCGCCGCACTGACAAATACTTCCGTCAGCAAGAACTTGGTGATCACGACTCTCGTTGGAACCTAGGTGATACCCTAGTAATCCTTACGGTAATCGCAACTACAGTATGGGTCGTTTGGGGCGTAGTGGCTAACGCATGGTACATCCCAGAAATCGCGTCTCAATTCTTCACAATGGGCTTTGTCGTTGCGATCATCGGTACGATCTTCCGTCTAAACGGCATGACGCTAAACTGCGCGGCTGATGCATTTAAAGAAGGTGCAGCGATCATGCTTGCACCTGCTCTATTGGTTGGTTGTGCGAAAGGCGTATTGCTTATCCTAGGTGGCGGTACTACCGATGAAGCGAGCGTGTTGAACTCGATTCTGAACAGCGCTGGTGGCGTGATCAGCGGTCTTCCTGATGTTGCTGCGGCTTGGTTGATGTATGTTTTCCAATCTATCTTCAACTTCTTCGTGACTTCAGGTTCTGGTCAAGCAGCGCTGACAATGCCTCTATTGTCTCCTCTTGCAGACATCGCCGGCGTTACACGTCAGGTAGCGGTTCTAGCGTTCCAACTTGGTGACGGTTTCACTAACGTTATCGTTCCAACTTCAGCGTCTCTAATGGCAACACTGGGTGTATGTCGTATCGACTGGGGTGACTGGGCGAAATTCTGCTGGCGCTTTATGCTATTACTCTTTACCCTATCGAGCATTGTCGTCGTCGCAGCTCACGTGATGGGTTTTGCGTAAACTGATTACCAATATCCCCAAGCAACTTAAACGCGAAAGCGGAGTTTGGGTATAAAGAATAAGGCGAGACAAGTTCTCGCCTTTTTTAATTCAAGCCGTATGGCAAACAAGCATCGAAGTAAGATGTTTTGGAGTGACAACTTTAATGGCAACACAATTTCTGGATGACGTAATTCAAGGTCATCAAGTCATTCAATCTCTTGACGTAACAGACTTGCCTGCAGGCGAGCACAAGTTTTGGTTCCGTATCGCAACCAACGCCCTATCTCAATGGCAACATTTGCCTGTGTTGGTTTTCAAAGGCGAAAAACCAGGTAAGAAAATCATGATCACAGCAGGTGTTCATGGTGACGAATACAACGGCGTTTTAGCAGCGCAAAAGACCGCTCGGGAACTGATTGGTAAAGACATCGCAGGTTCTGTAACTGTCGTTCCGACCATCAACCTAACTGGTATGCTGAACCACAGCCGTGACTTCTTCTCTGCGGATCCTGATGCATCTCCTGCAAACTTAAACCGTTTCTTCCCTGGCGATGCAAACGGCAACGAAGCAAACCGCTTCCTATTTGCTTTGTGGAATAACCTTCTTAAGCCGAACGCAGAACTGGCGATTGATTTACACACTCAAACCACTGGTGCCGCTTACCCACTGTACGTATTTGCCGACTTCCGTATTGAGCAATCTTTGGAAATGGCTCGCCTCATTAACCCTGACGTGATTCTTAACGATCCGGGTGACGCAGGTGTACTTGAAACCGTCTGGAACAACAGCGGCATTCCAAGCATCACCATCGAGGTGGGCATGGGTCGTTACACAGAACAAGAGCTGATCGACCGTACCGTGACTGGCATCTTCAATATCCTCGCTCGTCATGACGTAGTGACTGGTGAAGTTGCAGAGATCACGCCTTGCCTAGAAGGCAAAGACATCATCAGCATTCGCGCTGAATTGGGTGGCTTTGTACTGCCACAAGTGAAGATGATGGATAAGGTAGAACAAGGTCAATTGGTTGCGATTCAATACGACAGCTTTGGTGATGAGATTCAGCGTTACACGGCGCCAACAGAAGGCACGGTACTGAGCCACAACATTGAATCGATCCGAGCGCCAGGTTCTTTGGTTGTTCGACTGATTAAGTAATCCCGGACTAAGTAAAATGCATGCCCTACTTTTTGTGGGGCATGTTTCATTTGTCGCTGTGACTATTACTTGGTTTGGTCTACAAGAATCAATTCGTCCAACGCGAAGCCTTTCTCTTGTGCTACTTTTTTGAAGCGCTCGATCGTTGCTTTATCGACGGTTGGTGTGCGTGACAGTAGCCATAGGTAGTCGTGATTGAAACCAGAGATAAACGCGTAGTCGTAGTTCTCACCTAGCTCAAATACGATGTAAGACGAATAAAACGGACCGAAGAAAGACACTTTTAAATGCCCTGTGTTTTCACCATCGACGAAGTACGCTTTGCCGTCTGCTTGCGTCCATTCTTTATCTTCTTCTGAATAACCTCGGTTGATAACCGTTACGCCACCATCCTCACGAAGCTCGTATTCAGCCGTCACATTTGATAAACCGCGCTCAAAAGAGTGATCAAGACGCGCAATTTCATACCACTTACCTAGGTATGGTTGAAGTTCAAAGTTGTTGACCGGCTCCACGCCGTCTGGTTTAGACGTACAGCCAAACAACGTTGCAAGGGACAAAAGTAAAAGTGTTTTAAGAGATTTCATACAGCAACCTGAAATTAATTTAGTGTCTGATTTTACTATAGAAGATAAGAAATCGATCAGAAATTAATGTATCGAAATTCTCCACAGGACAGTCCTACGTCTTGGAAACCTTGTAGTGCTTCAAACACATTAAAGTGGCTCACGACAACAACCTTTCGATATTGACGGTAACGCTCCAGTACTAACTCCGCTCGTGTTTTTAGCTCGTCAACATGTTCATAGCGGGAGTCAGTCATTGGAATACCTGCATTTAAAAGCTCTCGATATTCGTGCCAGCGTCGGTCTCTCTCATTCAAGGTAATGTAGCCGCCTTCTTTGTCAGCACGCCACTCTCTCAAGTCATGCTCAACAAACAAAGGCAAACCGCGATGACGATTGAGAATTTCTGCAGTTTGAAGAGTACGCGTATAAGGTGAGCTTATGATGATTTCAGCATCATTGAAGACTGGATGATTGAGTTTTTCTTGCAGCACGGGCAAATGCTCTTGGCAAAGCGGCGCATAATCCTTCTCAAGTTGAGTCATCTGCCGCTCATCCGCTAACGTAAAATCTGGCACGCCATGCCTTACAAATACAATATCCATATTGTGGTACTCGTCCTTGTTAAATTGCTATTGAGAAATTGGAGTCAGTTTTAGATAGGAGTGCACTTCTCCATTTTTGTATTCAATCGCAGAGTGGATGGAAGGTTCACGGTTTCCTACAACAGAAAGTTCATAAGTGTTTTCGCCTTTGTAGATCGTGATATGAAGTACGCCAGCCTCTAGCTCCCAATGCCCTTTGGTATGAAGGCGTCCAAACAAGGTGTATTCATCGAGTGAACCATCCGCATGTAAGTGCACCTCTGTGATGTAGCCACCTGTGCAGCTCTTGATCCAGCAACGATCACTGACTTCTTCCAAGCGTACTTCTCTTTTGCTTGCCTTCCATTTTGAGAAACGTTCAGACTCCGCAAAAGACGCGTCGATATCGGAATGTTCTTTTATGGGCGTACCTTCAAGCTCGCGTAAGCAAAGCTGAATCCAACTAGATATTTGCATGGAATGTCCTTAAGGTTTCAATCGCCCTTTTTACGCCTAAACGTGGGCTGCTTAATACTGGTATATCGACATCAACTAATGATGCCGCACCTGACATCGAAGCTTGTGCCAATACGATTACGTCATAATCACTAGCCTTTTGCTCTATTACCGCTTTGATCTTGTCGTAATAACCTTGGTTATCTTGGTCGAGAAAACGCTCCCAAGCACCTTCAACCACAAACGTATCTAGCTGACGGATACAATTGCCCTCACTTGTCTCAAGTAACGCCAAGCTAGGTTCAATGGTTGTCGATAATGCCGCGAGTAACAACACTCGCTCATGAATTACAGCTTGGTCACCCATCGCGCGGTCGATACGCTGAACGTTAACGCCCTGCTCCGTAAGCGATTCAGCAAAGCGACCAATTGAAGAACAGGTACAAACCACCAAGTTTGCTTGCTCAGAAAGCTCGCTTACTTTGTCTTGTACTGATTGCTTCACCTTAGATTCGTCCTCCCCAGCAACCAAACGCTCTAACAAGCCAGCATCGGCAAAGTGTGCGACTTTTAAATCAGGTGCGAGCTCTGTCAACAGTTCGGAGAAAGGTGGAATGTGTACGGGTGAAGTATGAAGAAAATATATGTCGTATGGCTTCATGCTAAGTTGTCGATTTTTAGTTCAATTTCGACAACTTAGCACAAGGCGATGGGAATTAATGCGATCAGAGTTACTGTTGTGCTTCCCAAAGACCAAGAAAGTACTTGCCGTAAACCACTTCAGTTTGCATATGCATAATCAGTAGAAATGCAATCAAAGCTAATACTATACGATTGAAACAACGGCTGACTTTGGTACGAACTTTTATATCGAATACACCGATATGAATACCAACATAGGCAAAGGGATAAACCAACAAAACAGCGAGTAACCAACCTAGGTAGCCGGATATCGCCATTTCCTCGTAACCGATCATAATACCTCCACAATGAATACGACGGGAACTTCGTTAGTATTCATCATCTTAAGGAGTCGGAATGTCAGAATTCGCACAGCTGCGATCTGTGACAGAAAAGTCACTTAAATAAGTTAGCTATTTATTTATAAAATCTTGAGAAAGCAAAAAATCTTCTGCCATTTTGGGCGAAGTGATGTGGATGAACTCGATAGGCGAACCTTTTAAATCCTCCTTCAGTTTTAAATAACGCTTCCGATTCTTTCGGTAATTCTTAACCGACCACCAAATAATCGAATCCTTACTCAAAAACGCTTTTCTAAAACTTTCTCTATTTCCAGTTCCTTCCCAGAACTCTTCTTGAGTCCATGCCCTTTTGATAGCACGAGTTGCGGAGCGATAAGTGGTGATAGAACGTGAATAATCGAGCCAGATGATGGTATCGACCCTTTGCCATTTGTACGGTTGTGTTCTGCTGTAGTTCCCGTCGAGTACCCAAGCGTCTTGTTGAGTCACGTCCACGACTTTATAGAAGAACGTCTCATCATCGAGTTCTTTCCAATCGGGAAGCCAGAACAACCTGTCCATTTCTATGTACGTGACACCTAATTTCATTGCGAGCTGCTTTGAAAACGTCGATTTACCGCTTCCACTGCTGCCTACTACATTGATCCTTTTCATTAAATCCTCCTAGGTGACCGTACCAAATTGACAAAGAGCAACGCACGCCAACTATAGGAAAGTTGGGAAAATGCGGAGGCGAGATACTAATGATTACGCTTTAAAGTTCTAGTGTAGATTCAATTAGATGTGAAGTTACGCGCATAAAAAAGCCTCCAATTAAGGAGGCTTGCAACAACTAATGGGCTAATTACAACTTATCCCAAGCGTCTGACCAGTAAACGGTTTCACCTGGCGCATAAGAAGGGTTTGAACACCAGCCCGTGTATGGCCATGGTTTACATTGATACAAGTTGCCATCTGAACCTGTGACAATGTCACCTTCTTCATACGTTTTTCCTGATTCATACGGAGGGTAACTGCTGCCATCAGAAACAATCACAGAGCGTTGCGCAGTCGTAGTTTGATTAGCACTGTCCGTTACGCGGTAAACCAAGTCGTAGACACCTAGTACGTTCACATCTACGCTGCCTTCTACACGCACTTGATCAGTCAAATCACCGTCTTCGGCATCCGTCGCTTTTACACCTGCCATTGGGTCAAAAGCGTCACCAAGCTGGATGGTCGTATCTGCGACACCTTCAAACTCAGGCACTAGGCTGTAAACAACAACCGTTCTACTTTGCTTAGTTTCATTGTTGTCGCTGTCTTTTACACTGTAAACCAAAACATAAGTGCCAACGGTGTTTACATCAACTGAACCTTCGACAGTGATGCTGTTGGTTAGGTCTCCATCTTCTTTATCAGACGCAGTAACACCTGCATACGGGTCAAATGAACTACCGTGATGCACACGAACATCGTTGAGGCCACTAAACACTGGTTCACCTTCACTTGGTGGTGGAGTCTGCCCGTGGATAAACGGACCGTAATCCCTCACGAATTTTTCACCGTACGCTTGGCCATTTTTATCGGTGCCCATATCCCAGTTCACCGACCATGTCATTACGCCACGAAGTGCCTGCCCTTGCGCTTTAAGTTGATCAAACGCGTCGTAAAGGTCTTGAGGGTTTTGAACAAAGCCCGTTGCAGCAGCATCAATGTTAGATGGGATACCAAACACCAGTTTGTCATGCGGGATTTTGTGGAAACCGCGTGTACCGTTCGATAGAGCGTCCGAAATGTAGTAAATAAACTCTTGTTTTAACTCATCATTGTTTTGCGCGATCCAACCCACGCCATCAACCCAAATACCGTCACCACCTTGGTTGTAAAACTGAGGGTTGATCCAATCGTAGTACCCTTCTAAACCAGTAATGTAAGGAACATACTTGCCACCTTCTGTTAGATAAGGGAATTCAGGCGCCATCGTAATTAGGAAGTTCTTACCTTGTTGTTGATAATGCTCTTTTACAAGGCGAAGTGCAGCTGGAATTACGGTTTGGTTGTTCTCTGCCGTTACTGCTGACTGCTCTAGATCGATATCTAGACCATCAAAACCGAATCTATCCGTTAAACGAATAATCTCTTGTGCGAACGCTTGTTCGTCACCAGTTTTAAGTTCAACGTGCGCATCTGCACCACCAAGAGCGATGAGAACGGCACGCCCTTGTTGGTTGAGAGCTTCAATTTGGTCAATAAATTGTTGTTCTGAAAGGCCGATATTTGGATCGAGCTTAAAGGTTGGAATACGACCTTCACTGGTATTGAATACCTTCATAAAGGAGACGTTAACCACATTGTACATAGGATCAACTTCATCCAATGTTACACACGGTGCATTACCTCCCTTGTAACCAGCACCATCGCACCAGTTATGCCAGTAACCCACTACGACACCACCATCAGGATTTACCATCTCATTAGCGGATGCGACGTTCGCAAGACCACTCAAACCCATTGCTACTGCTAGATATAGCGCTTTTTGCTTCATCGTGTTACCTCTCATCCATTTTGTTTCATCACAACAATCATTCAGTACTTTGTATTGGCACTTAATGAATTTCGTTTGGATTATATGGCTGGGCTAAGAAAACAGATACACTTACAAAGTTATGTTTTTAATGTCTATTTTATAATTGTGATCTTAATTCACGACGCGAAATGAACCGTATAGCTGCGCTCGCAATTAAGCGTGACGTTCTATCAAAATCCCACAAAAACTTAACCAATCTTCTTTTTTTGGAGCTCGCTCGCAACGATTTCATCAGGATTTAACCCTCTGCATATCAAAAGTTTGCACAACGTAGACATTGTGCTTTAACACCGAGCTTTATAATACGTGCTTGCAAACAGAGGTTAATTTTATGAAATTAAAAACCGTGTCAGCTTGCGCTATCTTGATTCTTCTTGCTGGATGTCAGCAAAATACTCAAGATGAAGCGGCACAACCAACAACCTCGGCAGATGTATGTAATACACAAGGAAATATGCCAGGTGGGTGGAATGAATTTGACGCCACCCCAGACGCTCAAAAGGCTATGGCCTTTGTCCTAAAGAAAATGGAAACTCTCGCTTCGTTTAAACAGATCTTGTCCGTTCATGCACAGGTTGTTAGTGGCGTGAACTACGCGATAGAGTTTGAATTGAATGACGGCTCAGTTTGGAACACGGTTGTTTACCGCAACCTTGATGGTGAGTATGCGATTACGCAATCACCTAAAGAAGGTCGCTTCTGCGAACAATAAATGCTTCGAGACTGAGAACCAAAAAGCCCCGCTATTTTACACCGTAATCTAGCGGGGCTTTTTGTTTATCAATGTTTACCTACCGTTACCCATTAAGAATCAAATGCCATCTGAGACTTCACAGAAACTGTAGAACCAAGTCGCGACGGTTCAACATCAATGCGCTGCGCCATTTGCTCTTTCAGCTCGGATACGTGAGAAATCACGCCAATCATCCGACCCGTTTGTTGTAAGTCGACCAAGGTTTGAATCGCAAGATCCAAAGATTCCGGATCTAAGCTGCCAAAACCTTCATCAATAAACAGTGTATCTAAACGAATACCACCACTATAAGACTGCACAACATCAGATAGACCGAGCGCTAATGCCAACGCTGCCATGAAAGATTCACCACCTGATAACGTCGCAACATCGCGCGTTTTACCTGTGTAGCTGTCCTCTACTTCCAAATCCAAGCCTCGCCCTGCCGCACCTTTGAAGCCTTCAGTTTTACGAGCCAAGATATAACGGCCTTTGCTCATCAGGCTTAAACGCTGTGACGCTTGAATCAACACGTCGTCTAATAACACACCAAGGACAAATCTGTGCAAACTGATACGGCTACCCGTTTTACCGCTTGCAACGTCATACAAGGTGCCAAACACTTTGTATTCGTCTTCTAACTTGGTGTTCTTGTCATGTAACGTCGCGATGTCATTACGGACTTTCTCTAGACGTTCAAACAAAGAGCGCGTGCTATCAAGCTGACTGCGCGCTTCAACGTAACTTTGCTGAACACTGCTTAATTTAACGTTAAGCCCTTCTAAATCAGGTAACGCCAATTCTTTCAACGTTGAACTCAAGTCTGCCAAGGTTTGTTCTAGCTTGATTTGAGTCTGTTTGAACGCATCAATTTCTTGCTGCCAAACCTGCATCTCAGCTTCATCAACTTTACTTGCTAGGAATTGTGCTTCATCCTCGAATGCGCTCGCCTGCAACGCTTGCGCCCAATCAGTTTTGGCTGTGTTCAAACGCTCTAGTGCCTCATTCAACCACTGTTGATTGGTTGTCAGTTGGCTTTCAATATTGGTCTTCGCCAGCACGGCTTGTTGTAAATGGTTTTGTGCAGACTCGAATGCGGTATTCAACTCCGTAATCTGTTTTTGAATCGTAACAATGTCTTGCTCAAGAACTTCAAGAGATGAGTACTTGGCATCTAACGAAGCAGACAGTTTAGCCAGTTGCTCTTGGTTCACTTTTATCGTCGATTCATTCGCTGCCATCTGGTTTTGCAGATCATTGATCTTACCTTCCCCAGTAACACAACGCTGGTTTAATTCATTGACGCTTTGTTCCAGCTGATCCAAGTTAATCGATGACAATTGCTGTAAACGTTCATTGAGCTGCTGCATAGACGCTTGTAACGCGCTTAAATCCATTGATGCGTTTTGGCCAAGCTCAACGGATAGTTGCTCAATCTGCTGCTTGTATTGTCCGACTGCGATATTGTGCTGCTCCAATTGATTGCTCAATTGGTTAAGCGCAACTTGCCCTTCTCGCTCTGTGTTTCGAGCGCGCTGAACTTGCTCTTTTGTTACCTCTTCGCCAACAAATTGAGCGGGCTGAGGGTGTTCTACACTACCGCACACTGGACACATTTCACCGGACCGTAAGCGCTGAGCCAATACAGCAGCTTGAGCATTGTGCCAGCTCAATTCAAGTGTATCTGCTGAGCGTTGAAGTTCTACGTATCGCGCTTTTGCTTGGTCAACCAAAGCTTGCTTGCTAGGCGTCAATGCATCCAATTTCGCTAGCTCTTGGTTTAAGCCAATGAGCTTCTGTAGGTCTTGCATCAAACGTTGTTGCTGTTTTATCTCAGCCTCTACACTGCCAATACTTGCAACATCGACTCGAGCTTGATCCAGTGACTTCTGACCTTGTTGCGCCTCTAGCGTTAACTTCTCTTTCAGAGTGATATATTTCTTAAGCGTTGCCTCAAACTCCGACTTTTGCGTCAAACCTGCGTTAATGGCTTTCTCTAGCTCTGACTTTTCAACCAACTTTCCTTTCATGCCTTCAAGTTGGTATTGCTGCTCTGTCAGTTTTGGCAATTGTGCGGCTTGTTCTTTCGCGGTTTGCAATGCGCCTTCTTTGGATTTTACCGCGTCATTTGCCACAGTAAGATCTTGAGAAAGCTTAGCCACCTTTTGCTCAAGTTCTTGCGTTTGCTTTGAGGCATTTTGTAACGTGACATAAGGCAACTCAACCTTGCTTGCCTTCTTCGCATTGTCTAACTGCAATTGACGTGATGAGACAGCATCGCTCTGTTCTAAATGTCGCTTCAATGCAATTTCGGCTTGCTCGCGCTTTTTGAACTCATTGCTCAATGCTTCTGCTTTTTGCAGTTCCGTTTTTACCGCATTTAATTGCGCCAGAGATTCTTGCTCTTGCTTTTGTACAGATTCAAATTGAACAGATAAGGCTTCGCGCTGCTCTGTCAACTCCGCTTCTGAAGAAACACCAGCCACCTGCAGTGCGCCTCGAATTTGGTTATCAAACTCGTCTTTGGCTTTGCTAATGGCACTCGCTTTATCTTTCAGCGCATATTCAATCTTCTTGTAGATATCCGTTTGGAATAGCTGACCAAATATCTCTTCACGCTCTTTGGACGTTGCAAGTAACAACTCTCGGAACTTACCTTGTGGTAGCACCATCACTTGGCGGAACTGAGTTTCGTTCAAGCCAATAATATTGGTCACTTCTGTCTTTACTTGCGTTGTTTTGCTGGTGATGAGCTTTTCTTCTTCCGTAATCTCATACAAAGCTGCGGTATGCTTACGCACCGTCATGCCCTCACCACGCGCCTTTGGTGCTTCTTGTTCTGGTGAGCGAATCACTCGATAAGACTTGCCGTGTAAAGAGAATTCTAGCGTCACTTCGGTCAATAACGTTGGTGCTGCCATATCGCAACGCATTTGAACACCTTGGCGCTCGTTACCCGTTGTTTCACCATAAAGCGCAAAACAAATCGCATCGAGAATCGAGGTTTTACCCGAACCAGTAGGACCATTGATAAGAAACAGAGGGTTAGTTCCCAGCTTGTCGAATTCAATCGTTTCTGTTTGAGCAAACGGACCAAAAGCCTGCATTGTCAGTTTAATGGGTTTCATGTTTGGTCCTTACTAAGCCTGCTGGGAAAGTTGTTTAATGATGTCACTGATTGCTTGATCTTGTTCTTGCGATAATTGACTGTCTTGCGCTTCCGAAAAGAAGTCTCGGAACATGTCTATCTCACTTCTCGCCAACTTCGCTTGCGCCATCTCCTGCTCGACACCAATTAACATGCCCGGTTTTTCTAGGTGCAAAACGTTTGGGTAAACAGTACGTAGCTTTTCCATTGGGTTTAAGATCGCGTGCTTATCCATCAAACGTACCAACAGGTAGTCTTCGTTTTTCGGATCAGTTTTGCCCTGCTCTATTACTTGTTCAAGTTCGCCTTCAACGATTCGCATCTCATGAGGTGCGGCAAGGTCAATATGCTCTGCCGAGACAAAACCGTTTTGGTCAATTTCCACCAGCGTGAAACCTTTCTTCTGGTTTTGTTCACCAAAACTGTATTTCATCAGTGAACCAGAATAACGAATGTACTCTTCGCCTTTTTTCTGTGGCTGGTGCAAATGCCCCAACGCTACATAGTCAAAGTTGAGAAAATGCTCGTGACTGACACGGTCGGAACCGCCAATCGAAAGTGGACGCTCAGATTCAGACTCAATGGCACCATCGACAAAACAGTGGCTGACCAACACGTTGCGTTGCTCTGGTTGGAACTGCTCAGTGATTTTTTCTGCGAGTAGCTTGTGCGCTTGATCGTGGGTCGAAACGGGTTCTTGATAGGCAAAACGGACTTGCTCAGGATCGTTATAAGGCATGCCATAAAAAGCCACTCTCCCTGCGCTTTCGGTTTCAATAACAACAGGGGTAAGCATGTCTTCGAAGTTACTGATAATGTGAAGACCCGCATTTTTCATCTGTTCTGAGCCAAAACCTAAGCGCTCAGCACCATCATGGTTGCCAGAAATCAGAATCATCGGCGTGTTTAGCTCACCACAGATTCGCTTCACCACTTTGTTAAGTAGTTCAATCGCAATGGTTGGTGGGACAGAACGGTCATAAATATCACCAGCAACAACCACCGCATCAACAGGGTTGTTTTCAATGTATTGGATTAACTGGTCAAGAACGGCTTGCTGATCGTCAAGCAAGGAGACGTTATGAAACTGTCGGCCAAGGTGCCAATCTGAGGTATGGATAAACTTCATTCGAATTCACTTTCTGCCATCTACATGGCGCTATCTTATTATCCCCCTAGGATATCCTGAGTTCGTAAGCTTTTCATGTGGTTTGTGGCGTATGCTGAAGTTAAAGTATAAACGAGCTAATTGTGCGTTCTTCAAATCTACCAACCATAAGCATCTGAGATTTGGCGATATAGTTCCTCATACGCATCTTCTTCATTTTGACATTCAGTTACAGACGTAATTCTTCCTTGACTGTTGTATACAACTTGCCAAGAATCATCTCGATTGATCACACACAAACACTCACCATTTTTTAGTCCATCTAGGCTATAGGATTGATGAGGTACTTTTTTCAATTTATCAGCATTCATAACAAAGCGAACTAGAGTTTTGATTAATCATTTGAGCTCATATCTTTTGCCTAATTTACTTGCACAAACCCGCTCATTATTTGGGGGCAAAGAATATGCCCCCAAGCACTTGGTTTATCTATCCAAGAACTCTACGTCCAGCCGCTCGACACAGAGGCAGATAAACTGACCATCCAAATAAGCATAATCAGACTCTAAAAAATCATCGCAAATCTTAAGTCCAGCGTCTATGGTCCCACCGTTTAGTCTACCTAATAGCTTGTAAGCATAGGTACTATCGACCCTTGTCGTACTAGTTTCTTCTGCACTTTCCTGCTCTGTTAATTCAAAATCCAACATTTCAAATGTAACGGGATACTCTTGCCCAATATTCAGTTCATAGGGACACATTCCTGCAAAACAGGTTAATTCGATACCATTAACTTCAATCGTAACTTCTTCTTCAATCTCTGGATTTAATCCAAGAACTTTTGCGTTGTATATAATCATTATTCAACGGGCCTTATAACTTTCTCTTTGGAGTTGTTGTTTAGAGTCTTCCAGAAATCCTTACCACTCTTGGTATGTAGCGTTGTTATTTGCCCTTGACCATTCGTACCTACAAAAGCAAATTTAGCCTGACCTTTTCTATTAGTCCCCATTAATTGAACAAACCCTATTCTAACTTCGCCTTTGTAAGGATACTGCACTTTAATTCCATCTTGCATAACTTTTCTAGCCATAGATAAGTACTCATCTGCACTTTTAGCATCAAATTCAGCCCCATGTTTTTCAAAGTGGCTTATTAATTTTGAGTTGTCAGCAAACCTTTTTGGCTTCTTTACAACTTTCTCTGCATATCTACCGGGTATTGCAGAGATGGCTATATTTGTTGCACCTGCAACCGAAGGATTATTAATAAACGCTTTACCAGCATCTATCATATCTTCTATTCCTTCGACCATCATCGACATTGGATCGATATTGACTGGTTTAAGTCCCTGTAATGTCGGATCTGCGATGAGCTCCTCAATCGTAGGCCCAGCAATATTAGTTACTGATTTTTCATACACTGCTCTCTCAGGCGAATTATCATTGTGTCCGGCAAGAACTGTCGGCGTGTCTTCTTTTGCACACAAACCTAAGGGGTCGACCCAAGAAACTGGATTTGGCGCAAATTGATAGTGGTTTGTTCCGCCAAGCAGCCCTAGGGGATCGGGTTGGATAAATCGACCTATTTGAGGGTCGTAGTAACGTGCTAAGTTGTAGTGCAGACCAGTCTCAATATCGAAGTATTGCCCCTGTAAGCGAAGGTTGTTTTTAACCGTCTCGATTTCAACGTTCGCAAATCCAAATGTATCGTATGTTGCTTGCCAAACTACCTGCCCATTCGAGTCCACCAAACGTTCAGGAGTTCCGATTTGATTACATTGGTAAAAATAACACTCGCCGTTTTCAATAAGAGCAAGCGGAACAAAACTGTTTGGTTGATATAGATACCACCGATAACCTGAACGAGAATACTCGCCGACTAGATGACTTCCTTGCCAAATAAATTCAGTGGTCCCATTTTCGCTGATTTTCTTCGTTCTTCGACCTAGCGCATCGTATTCAAATTGGCATAAATGCCCTTCGCTTTCGACAACAATCAGCTGCCCTTTTGCATCATAAGTGCAGTACTGCTCTCGTCCATTGCCTTGGCTACTGGTTCTGTTTCCTAGTTCATCGTAGTCGTACCTGATGCCATGGTATTCAATAAGACGGTCATGTTCTCGCTGTACACCTTCGTCATTAAAGTTGCCAAAACTGTCATAAACGTATGACTCTTCAGAAGTTTCCGTCTTTACTCTTTCTAATTGGCCGAGTTCATCATATTGATAATGTTGAGCTCCCTTCTCACTGTCGATGATAAGCGACAGATAATGCTGTGCGTTGAAATAGTATTTACGCTCAAAACCAGTCCATGTTTGGCGCTTCAAGCGACCTATTCCATCGAACTCTCTCCGCTCTTTTCCCGCGCTACAGGTGATTATCGATAAACGTTGTAATTCATCGTATTCAAACTTAATTGAATCTTCTCTTTCAGAGCAGTTTGAATGAATCGTTAACCCGCATACCGTGCCAAATTGGTCATGCTCATATATAACCTCTGTGCCGTCGTCATAACGTTGAGAGCGAAGTAAACCGTTATCTTGGTATTGATTGGTGAAAGAAAAGCGTCCCTGCTCTTCACTTACCAATTTTGTACCTAAATACGTATAGGAGACGTTTGAAAAACGGTTGTGCGCGCGGATTAACTTGCCGCCTAAGGTGTGTTGGTAATGGTTCTCAACACCGCTATTTTTACCATGGGCTTTCACCCTAGCGATGCGACCAACTTCGTCATACTGAAAAGAGATGCGACCACTACAATGCAAGATTTCACTTAATCTTTCAGCGCGGTCATAGGTGTAGTTTGTTTGCACTTGATCGAAGCTAATTGTCTGGCTGATCTGGCCATCTGGAGTGTATGCAAACTTGTATTGGCAACCGTCAGAACGCTCGATAGATATCAGGTTCCTTTCCGCATCGTACGAGAAGGAAAAAGAGCTATGATCTGGTTTAACAATTTCCGTTGGTTGAGCAAAGTTCCCCCAAACAATTTGGGTCGTCCCTCTTGGCGTATTAAGCTGTTTAACTCGCCCAACTTCGTCATATTGGTAGCGATGCTCTCGAGACGTACCGTCTTCTGAGCTTTGGAAGTATAGGCGTGTGAGTAAGTTGCTTTCGTTGCGCTCAAATCCGCTTATAAGGCCATGTGGGTAAGCGACTCCGTTCACTCGATCGCGCTCGTCATAGCTATAGCGAATCAAGCTTTGATCGACTTTTTTTGCTAACAGCTGATGCGACTCATTCCACCACCATTGTGTACGAGATCCAGTATCTGCACTCCTTTCTACTTGTCTGCCATATTTATCAAATACGGCGCGTTCTCGAAGCCCATTACTGTGTTGATGCCATACGAGCTGACCAAGTGCATTGAACTCTTTAAACTCGATTTCACCGTCAGGAAATTGATGCTTAATGCATTGACCAAATTCATTGTACTCAAAACCCTCTGTAGCCCCAGACGAGTGTGTCTGTTTCTCGAGCAAACCAAATGGGTTGTAGCTATGATGGGTGTATGTCTGATCTGCATTGATAGTACAAACTAATCTACCGAGTGGGTCGTACTCAAATGCTCTACATCTCGATTCAGGGCTTACACTCTCAAGCAGCTTGCCTTGTTCATTGTGTTTATAGTGCCAACAGTGTCCAAGTGAATTTCGGTATTTGGATTCGCTCCCATCAAACTCAAACGAGTAATCATAAACACTTTCATCCGCCCAATTTTTTATGCATTGCGCATCAGGCCCTCGCCCAGACCATGTAAAGTAGTGAGAAAGTCCGCTAGCTCTCGTTCGTTTAACAATTAGGTTTGTGTAATCGTATTGGTATTGTTCAATTAAACCATTTTCATTCTGAGCAACGATCAATCGCCCATCAACATCGAAATCATACTTGGCTAGCAAATGTTGAGTCTTTGGATTTCTAATCTCTATTAGTTGGCCTTGATGATTGTATTGGAGCTCAAGCTGGTTTTGTCGGTTGACGCATATATGGGTGATACGGTGATTTCGAGAGTATTCGAGGTTTACCGTTTTCATATGACCTAGACGGATTTCAGTGGCAACCCACTGCTCATTCTTAAAGAAAAACTTGATTTGAGCTTCATTACTTAACGTAACTAATCGAAAACCGCTGTGATGATACTGACAACTCGCACCTACATAAGTTTGGTAACTAATTCCGCCTTTGGCGACATTAGGAAATAGGATTGTGTCCCCCATTTCGTCAATGAACAGCCACCCCGTAATATTAGATTTTTCATCCAATACGTCTGTTAGCTCATATTGAAAAATATGTCTCCAACCAAAGCCAAGCGTGGTAGTAGAATCGCACAACGATGAGCGATACGTTCGTGACCAAACCAATCCATTCGGCAGTACGACATCAGACAATGAGAGATTTTCTTCCCCTGTGACCATGGAGACAGGATCGCCTGCTTTTACATGCCTTTTGCTACTTTCTTCTTGAGGATTACCATTACCTGCGAAAGTGTTGGTGCCTGAGTGAGTAGCGTTCGAGTTATTACGCTCAACCTTCGCCAGTTGGTTTATGACTTGGGAAGGTATGTTGGCTGATGGATAAAATGTGCTTGGTGCAGTCTTAGGTAACTCAATAGCAAAAAGGATTTTTTCTTGTAATCCTTGAGCAATAATTTGAAGAAGTTCAGACTTAGTTTTTGTCTGGTATTCATGTGAAAAAGTCGCACTCATGCTTGTCCATGACGCAATTTCACTGAGCTCCTCTAAATCGGAAAAATGAAAATTCTCAATAAACGCTTCTGCACTTCGAGCGGTTGCAAAGCTTTGTTCCAAGCCGGTACTGAGTCGCTGCGTGGAAAAGTAAAACGTGATTCCGTTTAAAGATGTGAGTTTAACAATCCTTTGTATATTCATTTTGTAAGTTACTCACTACCCCAGCGGTAAGTGGCGCCAACGGCATACCCACCACGCTCAATATCAAGCTGAATACCTGAATAATTTTTATCGTGTGTTTCTTTCGGTTGCAGGCAAGTACAAATCGCCTTCAATACCCCTCCACTCGCTCCCAAAGGGCCAGTCGTGGTACCTATTAGCCGATAGGAGGTGTCTCTATTAACCCAAGGAGAAAGGAATTGAATTGATTCCAGCCAAACAGGCTCATCGCCTTCGGCTGACAACATCAATTCATCCAACTCCTCTACACACGACTTTCCGAGTTGCTTAACGACATTTGAAACCGCGGTGTTGTTACTATCGAGTTGAAGATCAATTGCGATCTTATTGAATATAAGTCCTTGCTTTTGCGCGGAGCTGCGCGCGACAACTAATGAGTCATGTTCCCCTTTAGCATCGGCAGCATGTAAAGCGACAATCCATAATGGTTTAGTTTGTTTTACTTCTCGTTGGATGCGACTCAGTGCCATCAGAAAAGACGCACTCCCATACGGATATAACGCCAAATGTTGCGGTTCTACTTGTTGAAACACCGAAAGAAGCAGCGTTGTAATACGTTGAAGCTCAACCTTGTCCGATAGCTTTGGTAACAGAAGATAAACTTGCCCTTCGATACCACATTCAGACAGCGCTTTCGAATAGTGAGTTAATCTGTCATAGACAGGTAGGACTGAGCTTTCCCTAGCTTGCGGAATCCGTTCGTTATTTTCTGATGGCCTTAGCGTGTTGTTAGCCAATTGCTCTACAGAAAACGCTTGATCGCCCAGCATACAAAGTTGGGATTGAAACAATAGCGCCATTTACCCACCAATTAATATTGCTGAGTTACCGGCAACAATTTTACCGCCATGCGCGGTGGAGTCTCCTAGCCTAGCTGCAGGTTTTCCGTTGACTTTAACGCTCGAAGACCCGGATGAAATAGTGTCAGGTGGCCCCACACAAGACAGCTTATCTCCCTGACGCGCAGCTGGAATGCCAGAAATCTTGACGTTTGGAGAACCAACTACGACGGGCCCGCCCACATGAGAGACTTTATTTGTCTTTTTAGGGCACACATGATGACTCCCTAATACTGCCGCTGGTTTACCCATATCTGCTCACCTTTAGTTAAGAGAAATTTGACCAGCTTTAAGTGCTATGGCTGAACCATTAATAGAGATCTTGTTACCTTTAATGTTGATCTCCCCAGAACTCGACATTTGTATGGACGCCCCTCCTACCTTTATTTCAATGCTCTTACCTGCTTTAACGACAAGTGCTTCACCGATATCAACCCCTTGGTTTTTGCCTACTTTCTGACTTGCGTTATTACCAACCTCTTGCACGAAATCATTGGTAATCCTTTCACTTTTATTGTTCTCTACAGCAATATCGGCATTGTCTTCTACCACCATTTGAAAGAGTTTCTCAGCATGCAAATACACGTGTTCTTCGCCGGGTTTGTCTTCAAAACGTAGCTCGTTGAACTTGTCGCTGCCTTTTTGTACTGAACGGGACTTATAGCCGCTTTGGGAAGCTTGAGCAGGTAATTGATAAGGTGTTAGCTGGGTACCGTTATAGAGAGCACCGGTTACGATTGGCTGATCTGGGTCTCCATTTACAAAATCGACGATAACTTCTTGTCCGACTCTTGGGTGGAATACACTCCCCCAACCATTGCCGGCACTCGCTTGAGCGACTCGAATCCAACATGAACTGTTCGCATCATATTGACCTTCACGATCCCAGTGAAACTGCACTTTGATTCGGCCAAATTTATCAACGTAGATTTCGCCATCTTTGTTTCCTGTCACAATTGCGGTTTGCAAACCTCTAATCTGCGGTTTAAACCTCTGCATTTTTGGGCGCAGAATGGTGTTTGAGTCAACGCAATGAAACGAAACTCTTACACCTTGTGAGGACGTACCGCCCTGTCCCGTTTGGTTAAATACCGCAGCAGAAAGCGCGACAGAAGAAAGCACATACTCTTTTCCTACTCGAGTCTTATCCTCATGTTTTTTAAATTTAAAAAGTTTGCCGACAGCAAATGTTCTGCAGCTCGATTCTCCACTGCATTGATAAACGTCTTGCTGAAGTGATTCAATCGCGTGTGTATTTCGCAACACAAACTCATCGTCAGTTTCAGCTTCAGCTAAGTATTCGTAGTGCTCACTATTTGGCACCGAAAACAGTTGTGCAGATCCACTAGTTAGATTCTGTGGAGGTGATAAAGGCTTAAGCATATTAAAGCCAGACTTGTGTGCGGCTTTTGTCGTCAGTATTTGCGTTTCATTCCAAGAGTAAATGTGGCTTGCTTGACCTGTTCCCGTCGTATGTTCGACAAGAAACTCTGAGCCGGGTATGTAAAAGTTAAGATCATCAAACAATTCCAGTATGTGTGCTGAATTTGTATGTGAGAAGCAGTAAGCAATCCCTTCTTCAGACAGGAGTCGTTCAACAAATGCCAGATCAGATTCTTCATATTGAACTTTATAAGTATATTTAGAGTACGACTTGGTAAGCTTTAGGCTAAAGCTTACGTCATGCTCAGATAATACTTCCGACACAATTTCTTTAATGTCTTTGTTTTGAAAAATACGGGAGTGGACTCGATAATCGGCAAAGCGAACTTTAGGCTCAATAAGTAAATCGATATTTCGATAGTTTTCACCTTGATGAACAGTGGTCACCCGCGATCCGGCTAACTTAGCCCGTGAAACGACACCATGAAAGTAACGAGGTTGAAAGCTAACACTTGGATCATTGTCCATAGCGATAACAACCTCTTTTCCAATAATATTATTGAGATCTTCATGTTGCCCGTTGAAATAAGCTTGCGCATGTAATGAAAAAAGATCTGATACTTTTTCCTTATATTCAAATGAATTTAGAATAATGGCATCTGTACCAAATGGTGTAGAAATACGAATAAAATTATTTTTCTGTGTCGCTTTTTTCATTAGATACTTCTTTATAAAATAGCGGGAAGCGTTGACTTCCCGCAATTCAATTACATTTGTTGACCTTTCACACCGCTGTAGCCATATACTAATGGTGCAGATGTGTTGTTCTTATCGTCAGTTGGTGTCACTGTCATCATCATTTCAGTGTATGAAATAGTGATAGTTTCAATTGGGCGGTCATCTTGAATTGACACTGAGTAGTTTGAAATCATTGCATCTGTAAGCTCGATTTTCATGATTTCTTCCACTTTCTCACCTTGCTTGGTGATGTGGAATACAGCTGGTTTACCTTTACCAATGGTCGCTTCTTTAAATAGGTCCGGTGACGCGCGGTCTTGAAGCTTAGTGATTGTCAGGTCGTATAGACGTGTTGCACTTGCTTCACGGTCCATAGCAGTACCAGTGAATGATGAAATTTCACGACCAACACTCCAATCTACAGATAGTAGTGTAATTAGATCCTTGTACTGCTCAGCAGTTGCTTCACCTTTAATATCTGCATATTTAAGATACGTGTTAGACTGCATGCTAATCTCCTATAGCATTATTAATGACATATTGCTTAATGTTTTAATTATCTATTTTGTTTTGATAATTAATGATTGATGTATCAAAAACTTCATTTTAAATACGCTCTTTTATATCTTTAATTAAGAATTAAATTAAGCGCTATTTCTGATCAAAAATGTTTATTATGAAGCGACTCTCAAATAATTTTTACTTTAGAAAAACTGTTAAATAAGTGAGACACTCAATGATTTAACAGAACCTTCAACATTAATTATTTCAAATGTCTTATCATTAAGAATAGCGTTCAATATTTCATGAGAAACTTTCGGTAATAGCGTATTTTCAATGGTTGTTTGCACGACTCTTGCCCCGCTCCCAGACTCGTTACTGCTATCAACAATGTCGGTTACAAGGTCGTCACTGAAATGAAGTTCAGCCGAATAGTGTTTGTCGATCCTGTCTGACACTTTTTTCAGCTTGAGGCGTGTAATTTGGGCAAGTAATTCCTTATCCAAAGGCACATACGGAAGGACATTCACTCTTCCCAAAAACGCGGGCTTAAAGTCGTTTAGTAAGTCATCGTGTAGTGCTTCTTTTAGTGTACTTGGATCAGGAGCAAGTTCTGGGTCATCGAACAGTGACATGGTGGTATCCGTCCCCGTATTCGCTGTCATGATGATAATCGTATTTTTGAAATCGATATCTCTGCCTTCCCCGTCCTTAATTATGCCTTTATCAAAGACTTGGTAGAAAATGTCTTGAACTCCTGGGTGCGCTTTTTCCATTTCATCCAGCAGTATTACACTATATGGCTTACGTCTGACGGCTTCGGTTAATACACCACCTTCACCATAACCCACGTAACCAGGAGGAGAACCTAACAACAATGAGACCTTATGTTCTTCTTTGAACTCCGACATGTTGATTGTCGTAACGTTGTCCTCACTACCATACACTTTTTCCGCAATCGCTAACGCAGATTCCGTTTTACCCACACCACTTGGACCAGTTAATAAAAACACTCCGTTTGGCTTGGATTCATCAGTCAATTGCGCACTCGCCGTTTTGATCACCTCAGACATGATTTCTAGCGCGTGGTCTTGGCCAACAACCCTCTCGATTAAACTCTCTTTTAGGTTTAGAACAGCTTTTATTTCATCATCTTGCAGTTTGCCTAGTGGAATCCCAGTCCAATCTGATATCACTTCAGCAATCAAAGCCTCGCTAACATGGGAAAACACTAAAGGCTGCGCACTCGCGTTTAAGTCGCTTTCGATTCCCATTAATTTTTTCTTATCTTCACTTAATGGTTCTAGAGCAATTTTTTCGCGTAACGCTATCGCTTGTTCAACCCACGCTTGTTCTTTGTTCCATTGCAACTCCAAGTCAGAGACCTGAGTAGATAACTCATCAATATCTCGTCTTATGCGCTGGACTGATTCAGTATTCTCCGAGCCAAATTGAAACTCTTTCTCAAGCTGCTTTAACTCGTCTTGTTTAAGTTGAACAGATTTCCTTTTGCTATCGAGCAACCCCGGAATGGCATTTTGGCTCAAGGCTACGCGGGAACATGCGGTATCTAAAACGGAAACGGCTTTGTCTGGCAACTGCCTTCCATTTATGTAACGCGAGGAGAGCTGTACAGCGGCTTCTAAAGCATCGCTGGTGATGTAAACACCATGGTGTTCAGCCATAACACTCAGTAGTCCACGTAACATGTTTACGGCAACCGCTGGCGTTGGCTCTTCCACTTTGACGACTTGAAATCGTCTTGTCAGGGCTGCGTCTTTCTCAAAGTATTTTTTGTATTCCGCCCAGGTCGTTGCTGCTATTGTTCGCAGCTCACCTCTTGCCAGAGCGGGTTTGAGAATGTTCGCAGCATCACCTTGACCGGCTTGCCCGCCACCACCAATCAAACCATGCGCTTCATCAATGAAAAGGATGATTGGCGTGGAAGACTCGTTAACCTCTTTAATTACGTTTTTTAACCGATTTTCGAATTCGCCTTTCATGCCCGCTCCTGCCTGAAGCAGAGCCATATCAAGAGACTTAATTGAAACGCCTTCTAGCGCTGGAGGGACATCTCCGTCGACGATCTTTTGAGCCAGTCCTTCGACAACCGCTGTTTTACCGACCCCAGCTTCACCCGTCAGTATTGGGTTGTTTTGACGCCTTCTAAGCAAAATATCAATCATTAGACGGATTTCATTCTCTCGTCCAACCACTGGATCAATCTTCCCTGCCTTTGCTTGTTCAGTGAGATCCACGGTGAACTGATCCAACGCCGCGTTCGACCCTTTAGTTCCAGTAACGCCAGCTTGATGTGGCGAATTCGCCTCTGATAATCCAAGGAGTGCACCTGCCTCTACTTTGTCTAGCTCTGTGCTGACTTGCTTCATCACGTTCGCCAAGCTTTCATCTGACAAATAAGCACTTAGCAGATGGATACAATCAAGATCCGTTGCTTGAAACTCAATCGTCGAGACCATCATGGCGTTTTGCATCACCGAAACTGTATGTGCTGAAAGTCCCGGAACTGACTCACAACCTGTTTTATACTTTTCTAATTGAGATAGTAGCTGTGATTCAACTACCTGCGCGTCGACATTAAATTTATCGAAAACTTCAGCATAGATTTGATTGGGATTTTGGACAATGGTGAGTAACCAATGCGTCATTTCAATACTATGGTGGGTACGCGAACTGGCCATAGCGGCAGCTTGCTCAAGTGTTTCTCGTGCAACAGGTGATAACCTTTCGACCAACGCTGAAAGTGAGAGTAAAGCCATTTTGATTCCCTTAAATGGTAATTGTTATTTTTCGATCTTTGGTTCGTTTATGTTTTGCCAAAACGGTTCCTATCCCTAATTGACCAGAACCTTTAACAAGACGAACTAGAGGTAAATGTTTATGACGTGTCGTGAGCTTCCAATTAATGCGCTTATGCTTACCAACAAAGTCCTGCACAACTGACTTTATGGTTGCTAAGCTCGATTTATTTGGCAGTAATTGCTCAACTTGTAATGTGTTCGTCGGAAACAGCTCAATGGTAATTCCTGCATTGATATTCCAAGCCTTGGCACCGATAGAAGCTCCTCGCCCCAATTGGGCAAACTGCCCTTCAGGCGATGAGCCCCCAGCTAGCTTCGTTTGTTCATCTTGCGATACACTCATCCACTGCCCCTGAAGCTCGTGTAACTTAGCATCACAGCCTGTGAGGTGCTCAATTAAGTCTTTTAGCGCACCTTTACCGCGACCTTTCTGCGCAAACAATCCTGCATAGTAATTGTTCAGCCGCTTTTCATGCCCAGTTACCGCTTCAAGACTGCTCAATAGAGGTGCTCGATTGCCCTTATTGTGATCACGTGCCTGCACCGCAAATTGACTCAACTGCCAACTTCGGTAGTACAGTGACAGCAAGCGATGATTGAAAATATTATAAAAATCAACCATTGCACCATCACCGGCTTTTTCACGACCGATGGCCAATTCACTGTAGTAGCTTGGTAAAACGCCTTGCTCACCCGTTAATCCAAGCAAGTTCGTTTCTAGGAAAACTTTATGTTCAGAAAGTGTCGCATTAACCAGTTGTGCATTCTCATAACCCAATGAGGCGTTTACTTTTAACTCAAGTTTCTCTTTCTTGGGTAACTCATCCGAGCCTAGTTGAGCTTGTGAACGAAGTAACGCTTGCTCGATTAGGTGAATCGCTTCGAACAACGGTCGCTTTTTCAGCTGAATTAAGAACTCTTCTGGTTTCATAACAAAGCTTTGTTTCCAATCAGTGCTGGCCACCGATGAAATAACTGGCCTGTCGATTTAAGTTTTACTTCTAACTGCGTAAAAATGTTTACTTCCGCAAACTGAGAGAAGTACACCGACAAGACGCAACCTAAAAGGAAGACTTGCTCTTTAGATATCATTTGATCAGAAACTGTCAATATGAGCTTTACACCATGAGCAAATCCAACTTTACCTTTTTCGTTGACCCTTCCCGTTGTTTGCTGATACTCGAAATTTACCAGAGCATCGATCAGCGATTTCGTTTCCGCAGTACCCGTAAACGCATACAAGTTGAGTAATTGCTTGAGCGTAGAGAGTCCGTCCTCATCGGCAAAATGAGTCAGGGTAAGCAGTTTGGTTAGTTGCCAGCGCGTGCTCTCATCCATTTCCGGCCTCACCGTCTCAGACAATGAAACAAGGCATCGAAGCTCAGCAAAATTGTCATTAACACTCGGTAGCGAGACCTCTGGCAGGCCGCCACCAAAAGGCAGTTTCTGCGGTAAGTTTCGATTGCAACATTCCGCCTGTACGTACATCAGCCAGTTTTCACGACTTTCAGGAGCAAATAGGCGGTGCTTTTTATCCACGAATGAAATGTAGCTTTCTCGGCCCGGTTCATCGAACCCACCTGCCCAATTCTTATCCTCTCGCCTCATGACCCAAAAAATCTCGCTTTTGTTCATGTAATGGGTGTGTTCACCGGCAAAATAACTGGGCAAGTTCTCGTATGTTTTATTCCAATTTCTAAGCGTGACGTTCGAAATAGACACCACTTCGTTACTCTCTGCTTCTTGGTATTGTGGAGACAGTTGGTATTCGTACTCGGCTGGATCAAGTCGCTTTGGCTCCATTGTGGTTTTGAACAGATTGATGATGGGAACACAACCTAATAACACACTGTCTTTGTCAACTTGCTTTGGGAGCCAGTCATCATTGCAGTCAAAGTAGAAGTTGAGTTCCAACTCCTCGTTAATACCTAACTTTTCGAGATTTAAGTCAACGACATCAAAGAACATAAACTTCTCGGGGAAATGTAAATATTCCACCAACATCCTCGAAGAAGAAAAGCTTCGCTTGCTGTAGGGCACGACTTGTTGACTATCGATAAAACCGACAGCTTGGCGGTGACGTGGAGTGTACGAAGCCTGCTCACAACCATTCACCGAGACAGAGATCCCGATTAGGCTTTGGAACAATAGCTGATATAACCGCTGAGTAAGCTGTGCTTGGCCATTGAGGTAGAATCTGAGCGTCTCGACGCCCATCTCACTTAATGCAGACTCACTATCATTAGCCTTGATCTTTACCTTAAGTACAGATTTAGACGAACGCTCCCAAGGAGAACCAATCGGCTGTATCGGGGCATTTTCAAAGGTTCCTGCCGATATATCGAAGGGATACATTCTTGTCTCATAACACGTTCTGAATTCACATTCTTTGTAACCCGGGGCGCCAACCATCACCTTTTCCCCCTGAGAAACATCAAAGGGAGCAGAGGTCGACTCATTACATTTCATTTTAATGATCGACATCGAAGGGATTGGCGCATGAAAATCCGGATGCAACTGCCCCATCAAAGATTCCGTAAACTGCGGATAACTGTTATCGAGACTTTGACGTATGCGAGCTGTCATGAAAGCGCAGCCTTCAAGAAGCCTCTCCACATGAGGGTCATCGACTTGCTCTTCGCTGATCCCCAATCGAGAAGCAATTTTGGGGTACTGCTCGCCAAACTCTTGCCCTTTATGGCGTAAGTAAGCTAACTCTCGGTTGTAATACTTAAGAAACTCGTCACTCATTTCATTCTGCTCAACTTCATGCCTAAACTTACGGGTTCTACTTCTGAGTTAAATGTTACTTCGTGTGTGTTATTGCCAATCAGACAAGTCGCGCTGATCTTTAGTCTCAAGGTTCTGTCTACTGCGCTCTTTTCATCTAGAATGCTAACGTTCGGGCTTTCTAGGCGAGGTTCAAACTCTAAAATCGCATCACGAACGATCTCACACAGTTGATCTTGCCCCTGCTTGCTGCTGTATGGCATAGACGAAAAGTCAGGTAATCCATAATTTAAAATTGAGGACTTTACTTCTCTGAGATCATCCGAAATTTCCGTCCAACCGATACGGCTGTTCAGCATGGACTCCAAATCTCTTAGAAGATTGTCGACCAATGCTTGCTGACCCAACGGAAAATCCTTGTCTTCTCTAAGATGTGGATCGTTATCGATAAGCTTGTCGAGTAAAGAAGCGACCAATGGCATAAAAACCTCTATGCCAATGCCTTGCTTTCTGACAAGGTGTTCAGCTCAAAGATAGGCAGTGCTTTATCACCGACAAGCCAACATTTTTGACCTAGGCCGACAAACAGTTCATTTTCACCTAATTGCCTCCAATCTGTTTCTCGGCCAAGTTTTTGCGCGTCGGTAACGGAATCAATGTAAGTCAGAGGCATATGCCCCTCACCTTCACCCAAGCCTTCAATGTCAAACTCAACAGGTCGCCAGACGTGTTCAAGCATCGAGCTCGCTTGTTTTATGTCTAGCTGCTTAATGTTTTTGATCGGCACCAGAAAGTAGTTACCTGCCGTCGAGAAAAGTTCGATGTATCCGGATAAACGATCGTCAATATCTCTCACATCCTCAAACTCTCGCGTTCCTTGTAGGAAACGCTTTTGCTCTCGCATATTTTCCAGTGACTGAGCGAGTTCATAGCCATGGTCAAATTCTTCATTTTTGATGGCTAAATTAAGGTCTACAACAAGCTCGTTGGCCTGCTGATCAAATTCAATAAACTGTGCAGTGGCAGCCCCACCAGTAAAGTCTTTTCGCGCTTGTGCCGCTTTCACCATATGGCGTAATTGACTCGCACCAGATAAATATTCAGGGAACAATTTTATCGACTGTATGAGCTGATCGTCAGCACGTTCAAAATCACCGTCAACACACAACAGTTCAATAAAACAACTGCGTAACCCTGCATCTTTTGGTGAAGCTTTAATGTCTTCGATAATCAGTGTTATAGCCTGTTGTAAGTTGCCCTCAGAAAGCGCATTTTTCCATGTTTTCATTGTCTTCCCTTACACCACTTTTTCTGGTGATAATTCCGTAATAAGTTTGACTGCCGACACCATCTGGTCGAGTTGAAAATGAGGCCGTAAATGAACCACCGAATAATAGTGTCCGGGGGAGTCACGTTTTTCTTTAACGCTGATGTTTGCCTCATTTAAAGGGTATTTTGCCCTCAGTTCATCCGAAGCTTCGTCAGAGGCTGTTGTGTATTGATGAAGCCACTTTTGGAAGTCTCGTTGGATTGAATCTGCATCTTGATAACCACCGATTTTGTCTCGTCCCATGACCTTTATGTAATGGGCTATTCGTGAAACACAAAGCGTGTATTGCAGCATCGAGGTCAACTTGGCGTTCATAGTGATATGCTGCTCTTCGAACTGTCTTGGCTTATAAATGGACACGCTGGACGTCATCCCTACCATGTAGGTTTCTGCAACCGGTGACATGGTGATAAATCCACAATCCGATATTTCTTTTTCTTTGCGCTCTGAAACTTTTAAGTTCAAAGGACTTCTATCGCGGGTATTTTTGCTAGTGAAATGCACTGAACTTCGCGTGGGCGCTAAAATTGTTCCTTGTGTGTAATCGCCTTGCTTAACGCCCCTCATGTGAGTAAACCAGCCATGTTCTTGATATGTGCGAATTGCAATCGCAGCGAAACAAAAAGCGGCACTTCCCCACTGCAATTCGCGCTCAGAATCATTGATAGCCTCTTCGAAATCAAACCCTTCTATACGAGAACCGTCTCTGGTATAAGGCAAGCGAAACAACACGTTTGGTGCAGCAATACCGATGAATTTCGCATCTTCCGATTCTCGTAACTTTTGCCATGTTATGTACTCAACTTGTTCAAACTGAGCGCCAATATCTGTGGTCGATGACAGCTCTGAAAATCGATTAACACCAAACACACTTGGCTGCGCAGACAGAACGAATGGACTGAATGCCGCTGCCGCAGTTTGCGCAACCTTACTTAACACCGTTAAATCTCGATCAAAGTGATTTTTCGCTGGGTCATGTCTTAGTTCGTAATCACCGATCACCACCCCAAAAGGCTCACCGCCCGGCATGCCATATTCATTCTGATACAACAATTTAAACAGCGCAGATTGATCAAACTCGATGGCTTTCAGTGCGTCTTTGCTGACCTCATCCCATGTTGCCGAAAGAACTTTTATCTTCACAGGCTCACTAGATTGGCTGGCAGTTTGCTCACACAGATAGCGAACACCTAACCATGATTTTTCCAATGCTTGAAACACTTGATGATGAATAATCTCATTCAATTGCTCTTCCAATATTTGGTCAATCTGATCGATTGCCATCAACACGCTATATCGAAAATCATCAACAGTTGAACTTTTTGTTCCTTCTAGCCAAATTTTTGCCGAATGTATTGAATCTACTGACTCGACAAACTGGGTAACCCAGTGACTATCAAGTTCCGCACACCCAAGTGGACTGAACTCGTGTTTCAGTTCACTTGGGTCTAAGAAATTCAATGTCATATCGTTAGCCATTCCAAATCGTCACTTTTAATACTCAATCTCTATTCCCAAGCGTGGGAGGAGTGGTTGACACAAAGGCCAACCACCTATTACTTAACCACCCGATTGAGGGATCTTTGCGACCAAGCGTAATGACGTGGTCAACTCTTCCATTTGGAGCCAAGGCTTCAACCATGCCACAGCATTGTAGGAACCTGGCGCACCCGGAATTTCTTTCACCTGAACACGAGCATCAGCAAGCGGGTATTTCGCACGGATTTCTTGACCACCACCTTCTGAGGCATTCACGTAGCTTAAGATCCAACGGTTTAGCCACGACTCCACGTCTTCAGCTTCCATAAAGCTACCAATCTTATCGCGTGCCATAACCTTCAAGTAATGAGCAAAACGTGACGTTGCCATCATGTAAGGTAAGCGTGCTGAAATGGCCGCATTCGCAGTCGCATCAGGAGAATCGTGATTGGCTGGTTTTTGGCAGGTTTGTGCCCCAAAGAAAACCGCGTAGTTGGTATTCTTATAGTGGCACAAAGGAAGGAAACCAAGTTTACCTAGTTCCGCTTCACGTCGGTCCGTAATGCCAATTTCTGTCGGGCATTTCATATCTGGGTCGCCGTCATCGCTCATGAAGAAGTGCGTCGGTAGGTTATCTACTCGGCCACCACCTTCTGCGCCACGAATAGCGGTGCAGAAGCCATATTTCGAGAATGCATCGGTAAGCTTAGCGCCCAGCACATAAGAAGAGTTCATCCAACAGTAATCATTATGTTCAGCATTCGTTGCTATACCCGACACTGAGTCAACGTCAAACTCTTCAAAGCCAAACTCTTCCACCGGCGAAGTTGCTTGTCCATAAGGCAAACGCGCCAGTACTTTAGGCATGGTCAAGCTTACAAAACGAGAATCTGCGCTTTCACGGAAAGAACGCCATTGAGCATATTCCAGTGATTCGAAAACTTTGTCCAAATCGCGAGGTTTAGAAAGCTCTGTCCACTCATCAAAACCAAACAGTGCAGGTGAAGCCGCAGATAAGAATGGAGAGAAACCAGACGCGGCCACATTAGACATTAAGCGAAGTGATTCAATGTCTTCTGGGTGGTTAGTAAATTCATAATCACCAATCAGTGCACCATAAGGCTCACCACCGGCACTGCCGAACTCCGACTCATAAACTTTTTTGAAGATCTGGCTTTGGTCAAACTCAACCGCTTTACTCAAATCTTTATGAAGCTCTTTCTTCGTCATGCTGATCATGCGAATTTTCAGTGTCGAACTGGTATCTGAGTTCATGACTAAGTAGTTCAAACCACGCCAAGAACCTTCAAGTTTTTGCAGTTCTGGATGGTGCATGACTTCAGACAGCTGTTCAGAAATCTGACGATCGAGTAAGTTGATCGCTTCACGGAAAGTCACGGTTAGGTTCTTATTCCACGAGACCGTGCCTTTCATTGCTTCTTCAGTTAACGTCTTAATCAGCTCTTCAGCACGTGAAGCTTCTGTTTGCTTAGTTGCGCCAATCGCTTGCTCTAGGAAAGAAGAAGTCTGCTCACCAACGGTAGGATCAAGCTGCTTTTCAATTTGCGTTGTCATCACTTCACCCCCTCTGGATTGTCCGTCGGGTGAGCATCACCTAGTTTCAGCTCGCCTGCTAGCTTGGTTAAGTTATCCGTGTTGTTTAAGACATCTTCAAGGATATTTTCCAACTCTTCTGAACGATCCACCTTGGTCATTAGATCACGTAGCTTATTGCGTGTTTCCATTAACTGGCGCAGTGGGTCAACTTGATTAACGATCGCTGCTGGCTCGAAGTCTTGCATCGACTTGAAGCTCAGATCAACTTCAAATTGAGAGTCATCTTTCGCGAGTTTGTTGGCTACCTTAAACTTCACTGACGGGTTCATTTTCTTAAGAACGTCATCGAAGTTATCCCTGTCGATCTGAATAAAGCGACGGTCTTTGAGTGGCTTCAGCGCTTCCGTATTTTGTCCTGCGAAATCGCCCATTACACCAACAACAAAAGGAAGCTCTTTTTTCAGCGTTGTTCCTTCAGTTTCAACATCATAGGTAATGTGAACACGAGGCTTCCTTACTCGTGACAGTTTCGAGTGGATACTCGTCATACCGTTCTCCCTTTCTTAATTTTCATTTTGTTCTGCTATGCCAACTAAACGGAAATAGCTTCTCTTTGCATCTCCGTCGGAGATCAATTCCGCCAGTAATTCCGGCAGAGGCATTCCACACCAACGAATGATTTGTTCGATGGAGTAAGAAACTGGTGAATGAGGCTCACTTTCTCTAAAGAAGTCTGCCACCTTTTGTAACTGCTCAATCGCCTGTTCACGCGATTGCATGTTTGTCATCAATAAAGCGCCGTTTTGGTTCTGTACCGTTGGTGCTTCCTCATCCTCAGTCGGTTCGAGCTGGATAACTTCAGTCACCTCAGATGGAGCTTGAAAACGAACGCCCAACAGATGCTTTAATGCCGAATGTATTGAATCTAGTTTCTTGGAGATGTATGAGCTCGGTGTAACGTCCCCAACCGCATCATCAAGCTTTTGACTAAATTGGCTAAACGCAGCCATCGCAAACTCAAGGTCAGAGATAAGTTCACGATAGAACTCATCAGATGTAGATTTCACCGTGTCGTTAATCTTGGACATTTCAACAGCACCTTGCTCAACCTTGTAGCGGCGCTTGTCTTCATCAAGTCTCTCTAACTCAATCGCTTGTTGATATTCCCAAAAGGCGTACGGTTGCTCTACACCTATGTCAGTCAGGGGAATAGATGCTAAAGGAAAAATCAACGTACCTTCACTATCGATGCCATTTAGGCCAATAATGGAAGAGATTCGCGTTTCCATACCGTCTTCATCAGGCATTGGATACAGTTGTTCCCAAAAATTGTCGATGAAGTTTGAGGCAATTTCATAGCCAACTCCCATGCCACGAAATCCATAAAGACGCGTGAGGGCTTCAATTAACCATGCAACAAATTCTAAGTCTTTTGATTGGCGAGAAAGAATATCCGGAACCTCGTCAATAAAGACACGCCACAAGTTAGTGTGCGTTAATATGCTCTCTTCTTCGATAATCGCATTGCGCTCAGCATTGCGTGCCGCCATTCGACTGTCTTTTAAACGGTAGTATGCTGATTGAGGTGACACGTCTTCACGCGGATCTACACCTGTTGGGCGCTCTTCTGATACTGGCAATAGAACCGGAGCCAACCAATCGAATACCCTGCTAGAGTCAGATACATTTTTTGAATCAACCATTCGCCTTGCTCCTCAAGAATACTGGGATCGTGGCATCGTCTTGTGTTCGTCCGACTAGCTCGCTTCTCTCACAACAGGCTTTGATCAAAGCACACGTGACATTGTCACTCGCACCTCTCACTAATGCAGAATGCATCAAAGCTAAGCCCGCCTGATTAACCGAGTCTGCATAAAGTGTCTTGTACATCTCATCGTTGGTGAGTTCTTTTGATAGTCCATCACTGCACAAAAGAAATTGGTCACCGTCTGCAAGCTGGCCTGATACTTGGTCTATCGTGACTATTTCGTCCACACCAATCGCTCGTGTAATGACATTAGCCAGTGGATGTGACTCTGCATCCTCAAAAGCCAATAGACCTTGCTCAACCAAATCCATGACTTGACTGTGATCTCTGGTTTTTTGGGAGAAGCGACCTTCTCTGAGTTGATAGATGCGGCTGTCTCCTACCCATAAACAATGGAAGTAGCCATCTTGCATAAACAATAAGACAAGAGTCGTGCCCATGGTTTTGCCCTCTAAGTGGGCTTGTGCGTAATCAAAAATCTCTTTGTTTGCTTGCTGGACAACCGTTCTTAGTTCATCGATGTTCGTCGTTTTGCTGTCTTTGATATGGCGAGCGATACGATCCACTAACATCTGACTCGCAATATCCCCCGCACTGTGTCCACCCATTCCATCCGCTACAACCCAAAGCCCAGCTTCAGACATCTCAAGCAAGGCATCTTCGTTATAAGGTCGCACTTTGCCTGGGTGCGTCTTAGCAAAAGTAAAGTAATTCCAATTCATTCTTCGCTTCCTACCAGTTCCACTTTTGCCACTTGCCGTCTAGCATTGCGGAATATTGTCCTATCGAGGGCAAGCCAGATGTCACCAACATGCACGGTTCGATGTTGTCCGAACCGTCTGTCCACCAAAAGCAAGGCGCTTTGTAGTCCTTACCAATCATTCGATTCAAGAGGCTGTTCACTGATAGCTGCGACGAACGCTGATAAATGACGGACAGTTCACTTTCATAAACCATCGTTGGAACTTGGCTTACGCCTACTTCTTCGGTTGGTAGATTGTCAGAGTCTGTCAGCTCTTGTGCCCATGCATCGAAAACAAATTCATCACTCAATACGGCAACTGCAAGGTTTTGGCTATGCTGTGTCCAGTCACTCTGTTGCCAGTAGTTCACCGCAGGTCCCTGTACTGCGCGCGCCACCGTAAAAAAGAAATAGCGACCTGACGAATCCACGCTCGGAATGACACTGCCGATATAAGTGGCGTCTTCCATATAAGAAACATCAAGCGCAAAATGCCAGATAGGAGCAGTCAAAAAATAATCACTCCAGCTTTCCCCCAGTTGCTCACGGCTAACGGCAATCACTGCTTGCTGCCAGTCGTGCCAACGACCAGTAAATTCTTGGGACAAACCGTCTTTAACGAAATCCCCTTTAGCCGGCATTTTCCCTATGTATCCCCAAGAAGAAGTTAAAGCGTTTGTGGACATCGGAACCTCTCCATTTCATTTGACCAGAATGGATTTACCGTGCTCGAAGGGATCAGCTCCAGCTGAACTTTATTACCATTGAGATCAATCATCACGATGTTGTCTTTTCGTGACTCCGGACGCGCTTTAAGCGATTGGTCTAGCAATCTAAAGATGCCCCATTCACCTTCATATGTATGAGCAATTTCTCGCTTTGATTCCGGCGGCGTAAATACGATTCGAGTTTGATCTTGACCTGCTGGCCAACTCAGCGATTTAGCACGTGCTGGGCCATGTTTATAAACGAGGTCTTGTTCACCTAGCTCCAATACAAAGCGAGTTATGTGTTGGTCTAAATAGACTGGCTTCATTCCAAACTCGACTCTCAGCGAATTATCAGATTCAAAGAAGGTTTGTCTAATGCGCTTTGCTTGTTGAAACACCGCTAATGTTTCCGGCCTCACACCAATTTCTTTCTCAAGTTTCCAGCGTCTAGAGGAGGTGTCCACAAATGGTTCGAGATACTCTTTAAAGAAAGAGTCCATCGTTCCGCCATAGCCGAAGAAACGTTTAAAATCTTTAAGTCGCACTTCCTTGGCCGCATTTGAAACAAAAGGATAACGTCCCGCGATAGAGCGACGATACGGTTTTACGACCTGCGTTTGCCAAAGCTGGTTTAGGTGATCTTTAGAACCACTCTCAGCAAATTTCACTGACTCTTGAGACAGCTCACCTAACCATTGATTAAATGGCTTTGGTAGCAACTCTCGCGCCCGCTCAAAAGAGGCAGCTACATCTTGGGTAACCGTTCCATCTAGAATGCTCTTGTAAGCAATTTTTTGATTGTTCCCTGAGCTTGATAGATCAGACAAGTAAGAACGCAGATTAACCATTGCTTGCTGAATGTCGTCAAAATCTTGCTCATCCAAACGTAGAATTTCAGTAAAGTGTTGCTCCACTTCTTTCCCGGGCAAGGCTACGTTAAATGCACTTTCTTCAGGTAAATACAGATCGAGCTTGTCAGCCGTGTTTGAAAACTTCACCTTGGCTACATTTCCCGCAACTTCAGAAGCGGCTTTTTGGTTTTCTGATAAAACCACTTTCGTTAAGCCCACTTCTTTTTGAATCGCACGCAGTAGTGATTCAATTGGCCTTTCGACACCAGAGAGCACCCTCGCCTGAGCGGAAGCCAACTCTAAACTTGGCGCCTGTTTAAGCTGGATGTCTTCAATCAGGTTTTTCCACTCATTGATATAATCCTGGTAATAGCGCTCTTGTACACCTCGAATAGCGCTTGCATGGTCAATTTCATGCGCTTTTAAATCATCCCCATATACCCAGTTTTCCTCCATCAAACTTTTTACCGTGCGGTTAATTTGAATTTGAAAAATGCTATGGAATCCGTTGTAAGTGTAAAAACCGGAAATACCTTGCGATAGTGGCTTACCACTGTTTCGTTCGAACTGCTCTAAACTCTTCGGTCCCAGAACGTCAGTCAACCTAAATGAAGGCACATGACTTTTCGCAAACTGCAACTTCATACGTTGGTAAGCACGCTCCGGCAAAGACATTTGTGTTAAGACTTCTCGAGCCTTCGCTACCGATGATTCGTCGTAAGAAAGCCCTCGCTCATTGCTGTCCAGCAAGTTTCGAGTGTGCGTCATTAAGCGCTCTCTTAGCATCTCATTAAGTACACCTGGGTAATGACGTTGATAGTAGAAACCAAACCAACTCAGAACTTCCTCTTGCTGATATTTATTTGGGTTAAACAGCATCAAATAAGTTTTGAGTGTTTCGTATAGATATTGACGATGCTCTTGGTTTCCTTCCATTTCAGAGACAAGACTCTGAAGCACCATTGGGGCAAAGTGCTTATTTAACGCAGAGGTATAAGCATTGTTCGCCGCTTGAGAGACCTTATCCCCTTGATACAGGCCAAACTTTTTGATCGCCGTTTCGTCTTCATAGTCGCTTTGTTTACCGAGCGGTAACATCATGATGCGATCAAGCGTTTCTATTGCACTGATAATATCTGAATCAAAGTCCAAGCTATCCGCGCCTATCATTGCGTTGATATGGTCAGTCTGATTATTGGTTTGACTAATAAGGTTCACGTTCCACTGGTAACTGGTGAACCAAACGCCCGTGGCACCTGCCAGTGCTACTGCACATCCGATATAAACGCCTCGATGAAGCCAACTAGACTGTTTTTGATAATGACGATTCACCGTACCAAGCAATTGCTCTTTGAAAATCACTCGATCAAATAGGTTTTTGACAAAGTAACTATCAGAACTTCGACTGTTCATTGATAGCCCAAGCTTGCCAAGTCCCAACCCACTTGTAGATTCATTCATTAAACGGCTAACAGGGATCCCTTCTTGAACCGAACTCACCATAAACACACCACGGATGAGAGTCGGTTCTTCAAAGCTGTTTTGAGCGAAAATATCGGTTAGAAACTCGTCTAAGTTTGCCTGTAGTACACGCAGCTGTTTCGGAAACTCGAAGATAAGCGCACGCTTATCAAGATCATCTTCAGTTTCAAGGATCCTCAACATTCGAGCATCAAGACGTTCTAATAGGTGATGAAACTCTTTATTAAAAAGAGAAATAACGCCTTTCTCATCCTCGCAATCTTGAGGGAACATAAAACCAAAGAGATCGTCTCGTTCTTCTTTACTTAAGTCAGAAAAAAACTCATTAAACCCCGCGACGAGATCCATCTTAGTGAGTAGTACGTAGATTGGAAATTGCATGCCTAATTGATTTTTCAACTCTTGTAAACGAGCCTTAATTGCTCTTGCGTGCAAGCTGCGCTCAGTGCGAGTCTGCGACATCATGCTGGCCAAACTCACCGTCACAATAGCGCCATTGATTGGTCTCTGAGTTCGGTATTTTTTAAGTAGTCCAAGGAACCCATGCCAAGCCTTTGAGTCGACCTTTTCCTGACTGTCTTGCGTGGTGTAGCGCCCAGCAGTATCAATTAACACCGCTTTGTTCGCGAACCACCAATCGCAATGTCGAGTGCCACCAACCCCAGCGACCGAATCTGTGCCCATTGACTCAGCCAAAGGAAATTCCAAGCCAGACTGCTTGAGAACCGTTGTTTTACCCGTACCAGGAGGACCAATCAAAACGTACCAAGGCAATTCATAAAGGCTGCGTTTTCCTTTATGCGTTTTAGTCACGACTTTAATTGCCTTTTCAATCCTTTCTTGCAAGACATTGATTTCAGAGGCGGCTTCTTTATCCGATTGAGAGTCAACTTCTAACAAAGTCTGAATACTCTCGTCTTCTTTTACTTTTTGCTTGTGTTGTTTCGTAAGATTGAAGATCCCCCAAACGAAAACCAACACCAAAATACTGACGAGACGTTGAAAATCCGTCTTTAAAGGTTCATAACCTGCAACGGTAATTAGTGGCCCAACAGCCCATATAAAGATTGAACAAGCTGCAACACCAACTAAGCCAATAAACCAGCGTTGAGTAAAGATTTTGCCTACTTCTCGGATACTCATTTATCTCACTTTCCTTAGTTCGCAACCATTAGATCAATTTCGATTCGGCGATTAATCGCTCGGTTCTCATCGCTAGTGTTCTCGACCAACGGCCTCGCGTCCCCTAACCCCTCAGGCAATACACGCCCTTCTAAAGCGCTATTCGCGATTAACTGCTCAGACATCGCGGTAGCTCTTGCCAGAGAGAGGTGCCAGTTAGAAGGATATTTGCTGGTAAAAATTGGCTTGTCGTCGGTATGTCCTGCGACCAAGATTTTCCCTTCTGTCGCCTCTAAGGTTCGAGCCAATTTGGATATCACGGGTTGAATGTACTCAACAACCTCGGCACTTCCAGACTCAAAGAGATCTTGAGCTTTGATGGAGATTCGAACTCGGTCTGGAAGTGCATCGACCGTGACTAAACCTTTACTTATTTCTGTCGCTAGATACATGGAAACACGTTCAGCAATATCGGTAACTTGAGAATCAGTTTGAGCCGTTGACTCGACTTGTGCCGGAGCGATCAAGTTGATTAAGTTGGTAAAGGTTTGGTTGGAGGCTTTGTTGAGGTCATAACTAAAGTACATAAAAATACACACCAACAAAGCAAGTGTGACCGAGCAAACAACCCATAAAGGCGCTCGTTCGGAGATTTGCGCACCATTAAGAAGACGGGCTTCAACATTATCATTCAAGCCTTGTTGCAGACCTCGGCCATGATTCTTGAGCGTCACCATCACCTGCTTTCTCAAACGACGATGCGCTTCGAGTCCGTTCTTCTCTAATCGATATTGACCGACAAAGCCCAAGGACAAGCAGACATACATTAATTCAAGAAGATCTAAATGAGACTCAGGAGAAGACATACATTTCTCAAGGTGTTGATAAAATGCCTCACCACCTTGGCTGCTAGAATAAAACGACGTTAGTAATGAATCGTGGCTCCAAGCAGATTGGCTACCCCAATTTGTATTCAATACCGCTTCATCAATAGCACAACACAAACAGTAACGTGCCGTATCTATCGTTTCTAAGTTAATGTTTTTCTGACGTAGTCGATTCTCGTAATCTCTTAATTTCTGCGCTAACGTTTCTTTTAAAAAGAACACATCAGAGTGCGTCGCCGTTGCTCTTATCTGACCAATGATAGAAATGATGCCATTGGCTTCCGCCAGTATTGGGTTGGTACCAAAGGCGACTACCGTGTCATTGTTCACAACCTCGGTGCTTTTTGAAATTACCACTGTGCTGTCTGCCGATTGTGGCTGAGATACTTTGGCGCTTACTGGCCTTCCGCCTGGCGTTGGCTTAATAATTGTCTGTTCCATAGTGACGTCACCCGTTATTGGTTAATGCTCCAAAGCTCAATATCTGCATTTGGAAATTGGCCAGATAACTGTAGAGCGATGCCTCCACTCTCTTTTAGCCGGTTCCAGAAAGGTCCTTTTTTGATGACTTCAAAATAGACGTACCCGGTTTGATAAGGAATCTGCCTCGGAACGACATTGAGCGGCGCAACATTGATGCCATTGATCTGGTTGTTAATGAGGTCACGAATTTGTTCTGCTGGCCCAAACTTAAGTTGCGCTGGTACCAATCGTCTAATCTCTTCGGTGCTCGTATCAGCTTTAACAGCCAATACGAACTGACTGGAATCAAGTAGTCGCTTGTCTGGCAATGGTGTGACATATATACCGAGTTGGCGAGCTTCTAACGGTAACTTATTAGCAGTCTGGTCGAGTACAACGCTTAAGTATTGGCTTAACACTTGGTTAAGTTCCTGAACAACAGGAGTGAGGTTTATATGATCATAATCAGACAACTCAGGGGTACGCTTCGTTTTGCTAGAAAATGTTGAGAGTTCGCCGACGTAGCCCTTCAATAAAGTAATAAGCTCGAGCGGATGAATTTGATCTAATTTTCCTAGGTGCTTAAGAACCACCTCATATCGGTTTAGCATTTGTAGCATGATGAAATCCACCGCTGATGCAGAAGCCATCTTTCCTTGAAGCAGGCGTTGAGAGACGACATCAGCACGAATCTTAGTCATTGCAGAGACGTTTTTAAGACAGCTCATCATAGCTTGATCATTAAGCGCATTTAGGTTTGGTGGCGTGAATTCATCATCCAAGATAACAACACCTTCACTTGTTACCTCTTTAATTTTTAGAATGGGCAATTCAACAAAACCAGAAAGCTTTTCATTGTTCGCTTTCAACGCCATGTTCAATGATGCGACTTGAATACACTCTTCGTCTTGACCTGTCTGAACATCAATAACATCAATATCTTTCAACAAATATCGCGACACCAAGCCTTCGCTAACATCAGCGACCATTTTCTCTTTTAAGCTCTTCGCCGGCACGGTTAACTTAACGAGCGTGTCTTGCGTACCTTTTTCAATGCTCAAAGGGCTGAGCTCATCGTTCGTACTCTGTAGTTGGACGACCGTCATATCAGGCAGAATTGCGTCTACACTCTCAACTTCCACCAGCCCTTCTTTAAGGCTGTTTGAGTTAACACGGACTTTGTAAACGCCCCAATTATAGGGGTGTTGAAAGCGATTTAGCCCCTTGAATTCTTGTTCTATCGCACGTTCGCTTTGTTGAAAATGTTGAGGACGTAAAAACATCCCCTCACACCATGCTGTGCGGGAGTAATGTGTCATGGTTTTATCGCCAATCAAGATTAGTTAACGAACAAAGACAAATCGTCTAGTTGAATTTGGTAGGTGTTGTACCCGGTTTGATCAACCTTAATCACCTGTCGCCAATTTGAGTTTTCTATATCTCGAAAAGCCGCAACTAAGCCGAGATATTTCGTTTTAGCAGACATACTTGCTTGATAAACCTCTTCTTGGCCTGGCGTTAGCGATATCTCATACTTGTTAACTAAATCTGGCCCCAAAACCGTGTCGTAGTTTTCATATATTGAAAAGAAATCTTGGCTTTCAAACACCGTCGAAGAAGTGAGCTCAAACACATAAATCACGACTGGGGAGGGTCTGCCATTTGAATCAGGGTTGATGTTGTGTTTTGCAGCTAGCTCTAAATCAGCGTAAGGGGCAACCACAAGGTTTGCAGCGGAGCAGCCCGCAAGTAGTGCAGTTAAAAATAGAACTAGAGTTTTCATTGTCGCTTTCATCATCATCCCTTAAATTTTAGCTTTTAGCGCGCTTTCATAATGCTTTGCAAAATCTTCTAAATAAAATGGCGATTCTTTATTTATAACTTCATCTGTCAATTGATGATGAATACCTTCAAACTTCTTCCAACTGCATGCATATTTTCTCGCCGGTATTAATTTATTTAAGACACTATCATTGGACATCACATCAGAATAAATCGTTGCTGGCTCTACTAATGACATAACACTTGATACAGTACCCTCGACACCTTTCATTAAGGCACGCTCATGATTTTCAATATCAAAGAATGCCTCTTTTATCGCAATATCAGCTCGCATAAAACTTGCCGACTGGCGATTATATAAATTATGAATTGCGTCTTCTAAATTAGCAGAGAACTTTAACGGGTTATTTTCAGATTTTCTAAATGCCGTATGATTCAAACGATTATTTTGTTTAAACTCGGCACGATTGTGTAATGTTTCCATTAAGCCTAATAGCATCAGGGAAAACGATTGACCTAACTGCTCAAACCATTGCTCACTGCCTTCATCCGGGACCATATTTGGGTTGATACCCAAACCTCTAATAAAAGCCTGTACGTTTTGCTCATCGAACTCATGTGAGATTGGAGTATGGGAAGGCAGCTTTTCTTCTTCTCGGTCATCTTGAGAGTGGGATGTAGGTGCATCTAAAAAGTCATCCATGAGACCGATATCTAGTTGAAACTCGGAAGAAACGCTCTCTTTTAATAGATCTGAGGCATTCAAACCAAAGTTGTCGTGAGCCAAGTTTTCAATAGCAACTTTCTCACCTACTTCATTGATTTTATTAGCCTCATTTAAAGAATCGTCAATGCAACGCTCTTCAAGGTTAACTTGAATTTGATAATCGCCGAGGGTCACTACATCACCATGATTCAGTGCTAATTCATTTCCTTGACCAACAGGGCTGACTGCGTTGTTTACAAAAGTGCCATTAGTGGAGAGATCTTTAATCAAGTATTTGTCACCAAACTTGATCAGCTCTCCATGCTTACCTGAAATGACTCTTTCAGGGTCTGGCAACGTCCAATCGCACTGTTCTGAGCGACCAAAACTGACTTTCTCATGCTCGCCTGTCGCGTCAAAAACGAATTCGTTGTCTATCTCTGGTGTGAACTTATGAAAGCTCGTAATGGTTAAAACCAACGTCATGTAAACCTCGCCAAAGGAACTGCTTAATATATAAATTTAGTTCTTAATAGTTAGGCGACATCTTATTAACACTTAAGTTAATAATGCCCAATCAAATAATAATTAGATTTCACGAACGGAATAATGAATTAAATTTGTAGCAAAGCAATCGAGGATTATTACCCAGAACAAAATATACAACGAGGTTCAAATTTTTGACGCTAAATTTTTCATTCGTCAAAAAACCGATGTTAGCTTTACCGAGAAATCAACATTTCACTATTTTTCATTAGTTGAACAGGTATATATTCACACCATCATTTTATATGGAGCCTCGTGATGGACGACCAAAGTAAAAACAATTCTATAAATAAAGATTCGAATGGCGATAAAACAAAAATTGTAAAGACTCAAAAAAGAGAAAATACAAACGACAAGATGGGCAATATAAATAATGAAGGCTCCGCCCCAAATAATAATGAGACAAATACAAAAGTGTCTCATAATCAAAACACCATCCCGCCAGCGGGTAATCCCCACTCTGACTTCGAGAACCACACTCACAAAAAGCGTCCTGATTCTTTACTCGGAGAGACAATCAAAAACCGTTATGAAATCGAGTCTTTAATTGGTCATGGTGGTTTGTGTGACGTTTTTTTAGCGAAAGACAAGATCCTCGAATCATCCGGTTCCGATACTCCATATGTCGCACTTAAAGTTCTCCAGAAAGAGTATGCCTCGCAGCCAGAGACCGCACGCATGCTGATTCGCGAAGCACAACAAACTCAGAAGTTAAGCCACTCGAATATTATCCGCGTTTACGACTTCGGTGTTGATGGTGACATTTATTTCCTTGTTATGGAGTACGTTGATGGTGAAACATTGGAAAGCCTAATTCAACGTTCTCGACCGGACGGGCTTAGATACAACGCTGCCCTATCGATTCTTAATCAAACCTTGGACGCATTGTCGTATGCGCATTCACTCGGCGTCGTTCATGCCGATTTAAAACCTGCCAACGTCATCCTCACGTCTGAGGGAAAAGTGAAGCTGTTAGATTTTGGTGTATCGAAAACTCAGCAATTAAAACATGACCAATACGCAGCTAAACGGAAGTCTCAAGATACAGACACACTTGGCTATACACCAAATTATGCGTCACTAGACATTTTGTCGGGTAAAGAGCCTAAATTCAGTGACGACCTTTTTGCCTTCTTCTGCATTACTTTTGAACTTTTAAGCTGCAAGCATCCCTATGGTCGAACTCCTGCCGATGAAGCGTTGAAAAAAGGTATTAGAGTGAGGAAGCCAACCAATTTACCTTTCTCAAAGTGGCGTCTATTCGCTAATGCTTTTGCAACAGGAACCGTACCTCAAAGCTTGAACTGTGTTGATATAAAAATACGACTCAATAGAAACCGTTGGCCTTTGTACTCTGGTATTGCTGCAAGTGTCGCTTTATTGGCTGGACTTGGCATGTTCTATCAACAGCAGCAGGATACGATCTCCAAACTAAACCTAGCACTGGCAGAGAAAGACCAAACCATCGAATTGGCCGAACAGTTACTCAATACATTACCAGAAGACACAAAAGCGTTAATAGACAACAAGCAAGGCCTACACCCTGTGATTGAGGCAGGTTTTTTACGTCTTTATAAGCCTCATCTCCTGGGCGAGTTTGAATCGAAAATCGATGATGTACTGAATTCCGATGTCACCACTTACCCAAATTACGATCAAATTGAATCCATCTTGCAACAGGCAAAAGTTTACTACCCGGACTCACATAAGATTGAAGTGTTGGCACTGGATATTCAATCAAGTAAGCACTCAACGCTTCTATCGATTGCACGTCAGATAAACAGCCACTTAGAAAAATCCGTTTATGCTCAAGTTGAAGACGAGAAGTCGATTTATGATCTTAAGAATGAGCTGCATGAGATCCACCAAGACTACCCGTTCACACCAAGCTCTCTTGCCAGTGAAGTTTTTGGACAACACCTAAATGAAGCCCTTCAGTTAAGAGATGCCGCCGCTTTAGTGACCTTGATTAAGGTGGGCAATACATTCTTTGCTGAATCCGAAGAACACCAAGAAAACTTGGCTTTCAGCAATGCCATGAAAGATGCCGTGCTCGAAATGAAACTGTACGAAACAGCCAAAGAGAGTACTAACCCTCTAGCTTTTCCGTCTGATGCAGCAAGACTTCTCTACCAAGAAGAATTTGAAGGGTTGCACTACCGATTAAAACAAGCTCGTACGACGGTTAACCTAGATAAGCTGGTGAAAGATATTGACGCGTTCGCTGAAAACTTCCCACCTGGCTTTCAAGATATCAACGATCTACGATTTCAGACTGCAGATAAGTACCTTCAGTTTTCCGATATCTTGTTAAACAAACGTAAATCTAAGAGTGCACGTAGAGCGATGAAGAAAGCCAATGAGCTTTTAAAACGCGTAGAAACGGAAGCTGAACAGAGTTAACGCCTACAAAAGTTGATAAGGGGCATATTGCCCCTTCTTTGTCTTAACAATCACTTGCCTTTATGCAAACTGGTGACTAACTTTATTTTAGAGTGTGCTAATCCGTAAAAATAGGTAGAAGTTTGACTACAGGGAAGTTTGAAGTCGATAACATCGGTATTTTAGTCATAGATGACTGCTCCACATCCGCAACGTTGATTAAACATCAACTGGTTTCGCTCGGGGCAAAAATGTCGAACATCACATGCGTTAATAGTGCTCAGCAAGCATTGAGCGCAATAAAAACACGTTTCTATTCTTTCATCATTATCGACTATCACCTTTCGGAAAAACTCACTGGCTTGGATCTGATCAATTTAATGAGCCGCGCAAAATTAATATCTGATACCACCGCGGTACTCATGATATCGGGAGATGCGAAACAAGAGACTGTCCTAACTGCACTTTCTGGCCGTGTTAGACACCTACTCACTAAGCCTCTACAGACAAAAGCGTTGCAGACTAAAATGCTTACCGCTTTGCAAGAGCAACATCACCTTGCCGAAGTGAAACAATACTTGAGCAGAGTCGAGAGACTTTCCCTCGCAGATGTCGCGCAACTACACAAAAAATACGCGAACAGCGTTTGTGTTGAATCACTCTTAATCGATACCTTAGTGGACACGAAACAGTTTGAAGTTCTGGAGCACTTTCTTCCTTTTTGCAACGACAAAGAACACGCCAGTCGAATCTGCGCTGAGGCTTTCTTACTCCACCAGAAAGGCAAGATACGCGAGGCTGTTGAAGTTCTGGCAAATTACGTCACGCACAATCCACTGTGCTTAAGAGCGATAGATAACCTTGTTGGGCTATACGAAACGCTTGGACAGCACAATAACGCTTCAATCCTCGCTAATCGAGCATTCGAGTTAACCACTAGTAACAGCGCTAGGCTTGTCACCGTGTCCAGAATCTTATCGAAACTAGAACAGTATGATCGGCTGTATGAAGTCGGTTACCTTTATGCTTCCAATGTTTCTTCGACCGACACGCAGTGGCTTCCTGCGATGAATACCTACGTAGATTTAGTGAGTGACCATTTTAAAACGCTTTCCAGTGCAAATGAGAAGAAGCGAGTGCTCATTAAGCTCAATGAGTTCTGCTTACTTGCAGAGAAACAACTCAATCGGAGTCAACGAATCGATTTGGCGGCTTTTAAACAGATGATGCAATGTAAATTACTCTTACTAGAATCTCGTCCCGAGTACGCCCACCGAAAGCTCATGCAATCCCTTAGCTACTATTACGCTACGCCAAGTAAAGCCCCATCACTTATCCTTAAACAAGCGATACCACTGATGGACTTTTTTGGTGAGTTTGCCATCAAACGCTGTTTACTAACCTTATTAGCAGCAAAAACGGGAACGACTCTAAAGCCCATTACTCAAGGGAACAACAACGATGAGGCTCTTAACAAAAGATACCCGTTTTCCGCCGAGATGCGACTCAAAAAACTATCGGATTGCAATGTTAGAGCTTCGGACTCTCTATTGAACGAGAGTATTGAGTTTCTTTCCCAACGCCCTTTACCACCCAACTGGTCTAATTGGCTTAAAGACTACCTCTCAGGCTCTTACGCCTCTCAGTTACCTACCCCATTTAATCTACAAGCCACACAGTGGAGGTAAGTAATGATCAACTTCCAAGTACTCAGCACATACATGGACAACGATGTCGACATTATCTTTGCTGTTTTCTCCACTTACATGGAAGACTACGAAAATGGATTGGAACGAATTAATCAGCTTAATCAACAGCAAAATTGGCCTGAGTTGTTCTTACTATCACACAGTTTGAAAAGCATCCTTGCTAGCTTTGGTGAGGAGTCAGCCGTATTTGCACTAAACAACATCGAGGAGCACACAAGAGATAATATCGCGCCAGACAGCGGGGATCTGGCTATAGTTAATACAGAGTTGGTTAAGATAAACCAGCAGATAACTGATTACTTATCCAATATGGATGAGTGACAGCACAATAAAAATTATACGTTAATTGGAATGCTAGGCTATGAACAACACAAATTTTAAAGAGTTGATAGATTCCTTAAAGGATCTCACTCCAACTCAAAAAAAGTACTTAATAAGCCAAACGCGGCTTTCTTTAGAAGAAAGTGAAGTTTTGAAAAACAAAGACTTACTGACACCTGAAGAGCTTGAACTATTGCTTGCAGTAACAAACGAAAAATGAAAGGACAGTAGAGAAAGCTAGGCATGCTTTCTGTGGACTTTTAATTTCGGACGCAAAGGGGCTAAGCGATGCTGGCCCTTTGCTCCGTGGCATCTTAATTAAACGAGATGATTGTTAGAACTCGATGATTGCCAACATATCTTCACCATCCTCATCCATACCAACTTCTTCAAAACCAAACTGATTGTAGAAAGGCTTAGCGACTGGGTTAGTCGGGTTATAACAGATCTCAATCTGCTTGAGGTTCGGCGTCTGCTTTATCTCTTCTATTGCCAGTTTTAATGCAACTCGCCCTATCCCTCTGTTTTGGTGTTTGGCATCAATCATAAAACGCCAAATAGAAACTTTATCACTTGTTTCATAAACCCACATGAAAAAGCCAACAGCTTCCTCACCTAGATAGATTGCACGAACCACATGACCTTCGTTGTAGAAGAACTCCACCAGCGACCACATGTTGCATGCTACGAATTCTTCTTGAGGCTTCGTTACATCTAGGTCGCAGACGAGACCATAATTTTGTTTTGTTACCTCTCTCAGAGAGACATTCATGACATCCTTTCCTTATTCACGTCTAATTTGATTGATTTTTTGATTGAGCCACATCCGCTTGTTGGATATCTTCCAGCTCTTTAATGTCGATTCGATCGACTTCCCGATTCAGAACTCTTTTGTACTCAATGAGAGAGTTAGTATTGATGACAGGTAAAGCAAGCCCATGAAAGTCACGCTGTACGGATTCCGCCAAATCAACATCAAGTGAAACCCATTGTTGGCTTGAGGTGTTGAAGATCTGAGTTCCCGGACTCAAACCAATCTCTATTTTCTGGTTTTCATAAATTAGCTGAAGATATTCTAGGTCCCACCCTTCTTCACAGTAGTGTTTAAGCGGTTTACTTACAAAAGGTTGAAAGAACGGTAGAAGCGCATGTACATCCTCTTTTTCAATATAGAGGTCGATGTCAGCAATTGGCCGAGAACCGCCATGAATATGGGCGGCAAAACCTCCAACAATTTGGTAGCGAACCCCTTGACCATCCAGTATTGCTTTTAGCCAAGACATTGCACGATACACTGATTCATTCATCCATTGTCCTTGTGTTTTATTAATATGCATCCGTTCTAGCAATCAATCACTGTAAGTAATTTATATTAAAAATAAAAGGTTAAATTCACTTACACTTTCGCTGCGTCTATCTAGCCGTTAAGTGAATCAATTACCCGAAGACGTTGATAACATAATGTTATTCAAACAATAATTAATGATAATTTCACGTTTTCATGCTTTACCTTTATCTTTAGCTTCAACAAGGTTGCTTGTTGAGATGCCCCAGTCACTTCAACGACAGCAAACAAGCCGAGGTAAGAAGGTTAACTATGAAATTTCTTCACACTATGATCCGCGTGGCTGACTTAGATAAGTCCATCGAGTTTTACACCAAAGTTCTTGGTATGAGCGAGCTTGATCGCTTCGAAAACACAGAATACCGCTACACACTTGTGTTTATTGGTAACGCCGACCAACCGGGCAGCGCGACGATTGAACTGACTTACAACTGGGACACAGACAGCTATGACCTAGGTAATGCGTTCGGTCACATGGCATTAGGTTGTGAAGATATTTACGCTGCATGTGACAAAATAAAAGCACTTGGTGGCAATGTCACTCGTGAACCAGGTCCAATGAAAGGCGGTGAAACGCATATCGCATTCATTAAAGACCCTGACGGTTACCAAATCGAATTGATTCAAACAAGCAAATAACGAGGTTAGTCATGAAAGATACATTGTTTCAACCTGTACAACTTGGTTCTCTAACCCTTCAGAACCGTATCGTTATGCCGCCAATGACTCGCTCTCGTGCAAGCCAACCTGACAATGTCGCAAACGACATGATGGCTGAATACTATTCACAGCGCGCATCAGCGGGTTTGATTGTTGCAGAAGGCACACAGATTTCACCTATGGGTCAAGGTTACGCTTGGACACCGGGTATTTACAGCCAAGAACAAATCGCAGGTTGGAAAAAAGTCACTGACGCTGTACACGCAAAAGGCGGTGCGATCTTCGCTCAGCTTTGGCACGTAGGCCGTGTAACTCACCCTGACAACATCGGTGGTGAACAACCAATTTCTTCTTCTGCACTAAAAGCAGAAAACGTGAAAGTATTTATTGATAACGGCACAGATGAGCCTGGTTTCGTTGACGTGGTAGAACCGCGTGAGATGACGAAAGAAGACATCAAAGTGGTTATCGAAGAGTACCGTCAAGCGGCATTGAATGCGATTGAAGCGGGCTTTGATGGCATCGAGCTGCACGCAGCAAACGGCTACCTTGTAAACCAGTTTATCGATTCTGAAGCAAACAACCGCACAGATGAATACGGTGGTTCGGTTGAAAACCGTCTACGTTTCTTAGGTGAAGTAGTTGAAGCGATGACTCAAGCGATTGGCGCTGATCGCGTTGGTGTTCGTCTTGCTCCGTTTACGTCACTAAACGGTACCGTTGATAAGGCACCCGTTGAAACTTACACGGCTGCTGCAGCACTGCTTGATAAGCTAAACGTCGTTTACATGCATATTGCGGAAGTAGACTGGGATGACGCACCAGATACCCCTGCTGAGTTCAAAACAGCCGTGCGTGAAGCTTACAAAGGCACCATCATTTACGCTGGTCGCTACAACACAGAGAAAGCGGCTCAAGCGCTAGAAAGTGGTTTGGCAGATATGGTTGGCTTTGGTCGCCCGTTCATCGCGAACCCCGACCTACCGAACCGTATCAAGAACGATTACCCGCTAGCAGCTCACGATCCTGCGACGCTGTTTGGTGGTAACGAAAAAGGTCTGTTGGATTACCCAACTTACCAAACAAACTAAACCGTTGAGCTTGCCTAGTTCAGCCCACTTATTTTAATAGGCAAGTTGAATAGACAAAAACCCCGCAGATGCGCTTGAGTACATCTGCGGGGTTTGTTTTTTAGCGCTCAGAGCTTACCGACATTATTGTTCACTGTTGAAAAGAGTACTAACGACGCTGACAAGAAGTGCAACCACGACAAGCTGAGCGTGTAGTTTTATCCAGTAAACTACGTTGCACCTTGCAGTATGCGTTCTTTAATGCACGGCGAGCCGCAAACCAATCTTCAGGCTTAGTCAGAATCAAATAGCCATTGAAGCGCTTCACTAACTCCACTCTGTGTTTATCAATAAAGCGGCTATCAAAACCAATATCGAAGTAATCCAATGCTTCTTCGATACAAGTAAAGCTGGCAATCTTGGCTTGAATATCGTTTTGGCTCATAGCCTCATTTCTGAGTTCATTAACTTAGCTGCGAGTATAAGAACTTCCGTTCAACTGATCTTTGATTTACATCCGTAGCACATCATTTTGCTAGAAACAGAGAGCATTCTGTTTTCAAAATGAAAATCAATATAAGAAGCCACCCAGCAAAACTGTTCTCATCTTCATAACCGCCACTAACACTCTGATTTTCAAAGACCAAATTTTGGTGCGCATTTTGCGTTAGGTATGTCGTTGACTAGGGAGAAAGGCAATGACATACAGAGCAGAGATTGATGGATTAAGAGCGATTGCCGTCCTATTGGTGATTTTTTTCCATGCGGACATACAAGCCTTTGCTGGTGGCTTTATTGGCGTAGACGTGTTTTTCGTGATCAGCGGCTATTTAATTACCACTATTGTGATAAACGATTTAGATAAGAGCCAATTCAGCCTTTCCGATTTCTACGAGCGCCGTATTCGTAGGATCCTGCCCTTATTGCTACTCGTTATTGCGGTGTGTTATTTGCTCTCTTGGTGGTTGTTCCTCCCCCACGCTCATAAAGAAGTTGGTGAGTTTTCTGTGTCTTCCATTCTGTCCGCTTCTAATGTTTTGCTGTACCTCAAAGGCCACAATTATTTTGGGTTGGAAGAGCAAGCCAACCCACTCTTTCATACTTGGAGCTTAGGTGTCGAAGAGCAATATTACATTGTGATCCCTCTTTTGCTTATGTTGCTGGCACGTGGCAAGCTCATGTCTTATCTCACCTTCTTCATCGCAGTATTTGCACTAAGTTTGATGACTATTTGGTACGCCAGTGGCGATCCTGATTTCGCCTTTTACATGATTTTCTCCCGGGCTTGGGAGTTGGCGGCAGGCTCTTTGATTGCCCTAGTAATGCGTAAAACCGTCATAAAGCCCAACAACACACTTGCCATGATTGGTTTAACACTAGTTCTCGCCTCTGCCTTGTTGTTCGATAAATCAAAAGATGGCGCCGGGCTCATGCTGTTAATTCCTGTGATTGGCACCGCGCTTATCATCTTGTTCTCATCCAAAGACAACGCGCTGGGTAAAGCTCTAAGCCTCAAATCGGTCGTTTTTGTCGGTTTAATTAGCTACAGCCTTTATTTGTGGCATATTCCATTGTTGGTTTTTTATCGATATGTGCTAACCGCAGGACAAGAGTTCAGCCTCGCGTTTTATCTTGTCGCTCTATTTACCTTTTCTTATCTAACTTGGCGCTTTGTTGAAAAGCCTTTCCGTAGTCGCAAGAAAATCGGCATGAGCACACTTACTGCCTCACTTGTATTAGTTACCCTGCCACTGCTTGCTTTTGGTGTCGTCGGCCATAAAAACGGCGGCTTTCCCGACCGTAGCGCGTTTTTCGAAGCCATGCGCGTGAACAACGGCTACGGCATCGCATGTAACGGTAATACCGGCATCAATGACACCTGCTCCTCATCTTCCCAGCCTACTGTCGCTGTATTGGGTAACAGCCATAGCATGGTCTTTGTTCAGCAACTCGCGAATGATACACCAACAGGGGTTGTTCAGCTTACGCAAGACTCTTGCGCGGTTGGCTATGTCGATAAAGTTTCAGGTGCAAACCAATTGTCTTGCAGCAATTTCTTCACTGATGCAATAGAAACCATTTTGAATACCCCTTCTATCCGTCGCGTGGTGATTTCTTCTAACTTCAATAAAGAGCTATCCAAACAAGACTACCAAGCTTCGCTCACTCGCCTTTTGAACGAGTTAGAAGACCGAGAAGTTCTGGTCTTTGGTCCAACACCTTCCGCACCGCATGCCATTGGTGAATGTTTGTGGAAAGCGCGCCTGTTTGGAGACAACACTGGCAATGAATGTGACTTCACGCCAAGGCAATCACACCCACATCGCGTGGCTACGTTGGCTCACTATTTTGAGCAATTTGAACATGTGGAGTTTGTCGACCTTACAAGTTACATCTGTCAGCAAGGCAAATGTGCAATGAAGGTAGGCGATAACAACGCCATGTACACCGATGCGAACCACCTATCCTACAAAGGCGCAGAGATCGTATTAGGCAGCTACCAGAAAGAAGTAATGAGCAATCAACAGTTAACTGCTCAGCATTAACCCAATGGAAAAGAGAGAAAGAAAAGCTCAGCGCTAATCCAAACTCTGAGCTTTTTTATTTAAAGATTCTTGGGTCGAAAGCAAAATCGAGCTTCTCTGCTTTCTTCAGGATGTCTTTCATCTTGGGATGGTTTGGATTGACAACGTAGTTGTTGTCACGAGGCGAAATTGTCGAAGGTACTTGCAGTGCAGCAAACTCAGGGTGTGGATCGTTGAGAAACTGGTCACCGATGTATTGTGTGGACTCACTAGCAGGAATGGAGCGCCAAGTGACCGGCAGATCTTCTTCATCCAATGCAGCAATTAAGTATTCCGGCATCTCGATACGATACAAGTCATAAAGCTTGGTGATCGCCGGATCGTTATTTACATGCACGAAAACTTCTAACGAGCAAAGAGATTCAGATTGAGAAAAGTAAAGTGCTTCGGTTCCTTTAGAGTTCCATCGCCCGCCGTATAGCTTGGCACCGATTGGGCTAAATGGAGACTCAGAGAACTTCTTTTGAGTCAGTCGATAGAGCTTCATATTACGAGAATACCCCGTGCTCTAGTCGTCCAATCAAATCTTTGACGATTTCAAAATCAACCGTGGTTGAAACCATGTCTAGTGGGCGCTTTCCACCCAAACCATAAACATTCTCGCGCATCCAACCTAGTGCGCGTTCTTCATCATCAAACAGTTCTGTTGCTAGCTTAAGTAGCATCGCTAAACGATAGATGGCATCACTCTCTTGCGTGTTGAAGCGCTCTTCGTTTTTAAGTCGACGTTTGATGGTGCTCACCGGGATCAATGTGACGTGTTGGAATTCGCTTTGAGAAAGCTTCACACGCTCGACAATATTACGGTATACCTTTGGCTCAAAGCCTTTGTGAACCGCATCGGTACGACCGGTTTCGGCATCTTCAATGCCCAGCATAAACCAGAAGTTTGCCTTATGAGGCAGCTTCGGTTTAAAGCTTTTTAATGTTGCCGTTGCCATACTGAGCTCCTGTAGACCAAATGGTCTTGATATTATGGTCCATATGAGCTCAATTATCAATCACACAAATTGCAGCCACAGTAAAACAGGCGCTAATCAGAGCAAGAGAAACGTTAAGGCTTGTCTACGCCTGCGTATTTCACCCCAGAAAGCAACGCCATATCGCGATTCCAAGTGGCGAGGTCGTGTTGATTAAACTTGCTAAGATCATCGTGCCCACACGCCCTTGCCATCACTTGCATCAACTCAAGCGAGGCTTCAAAGAAGTTCTTCAATTGAACCGAGGCTTTATCCACATTCAACCGCTGTCTTAAGTCGGCTTTTTGCGTTGCAATGCCTGCTGGACAATTGTTGGTATTGCACATTCTCGCGGCTACACAACCTATCGACTGCATAGCACTGTTAGAAATCGCAACACCATCTGCCCCAAGCGCCATCGCTTTTACAAAATCCATTGGAACACGCAGGCCACCCGTAACGATTAACGTGACGCGGTCACTCACACTTTGTGCATCCAGATAGCGCCTTGCTCTGGCGAGCGCGGGAATGGTTGGCACGCTGATGTGATCACGGAACATAGCAGGCGCTGCGCCCGTACCTCCTCCACGACCATCCAAAATGATGTAGTCCGCGCTGGCATCAAGTGCGAACTGAATATCTTCTTCGATATGGTTTGCACTGAGCTTGAAGCCTATCGGGATACCACCTGTCACTTCACGTACCCGATCTGCAAACTTTTTGAAATCTTCTGCGGTATGCAGATCTTTAAACGTCGGTGGTGAAATCGCAGATTGCCCTTCGGGAATGCCACGCACTTGCGATATTTTACCCACATTTTTATTGGCAGGAAGATGACCACCAGTCCCTGTTTTTGCTCCCTGCCCACCTTTAAAGTGGAAGGCTTGAACATTGAGCAACTTAGATTCGTCGTAACCAAATTGCGCACTCGCCAACTCATAGAAATAACGCGAGTTCGCTGCTTGCTCTTCTGGCAGCATGCCACCTTCTCCGGAACAGATTCCGGTTCCGGCTAACTCCGCACCTTTCGCAAGTGAGATTTTGGCTTCTTCTGATAACGCGCCAAAGCTCATGTCAGAGACAAACAACGGAATTTTTAGTACCAGCGGCTTCTTCGCTTTTGGACCAATTACCAATTCAGTTTTGACTGGCACATCCTCCATCAGAGGTTTGGTTGCCATTTGTGCGACCATCATTTGCAGGTCATCCCAATGTGGCAATTGGTCTCTCGGCACACCCATCGCCGTCATCGGTCCATGGTGCCCTAACTTTGATAGCCCTTCTCTTGCCAGTTGGTGAATAAACTCAACCGTGGGTTCTTCTTGCGTCGCCACTGCAATCGGGATCTCGTTATTTCCTGCCTGGATACCCGGACCTTCTTGTCCCACTTGCTCAGAGGTAAACTGCTTATGCGTACCATCGCAGAAAGGCGCATTTGCGGTGTGCTTACACTGACACAGATACGCATCCTCATCCTTCTCAGCGACAAAACTCATGGGTTTATAATCGGTTCCGGTGTGGGATCCATCACAATAAGGTTGGTTCTTAGATCGCCCGCATCGACAAAAGTAATATTCTTGCCCTTGCACAAGCTCAACTTTGATGGGTTTGTTATCCGCTATTACTGGTTTGCTCATTTTGCTTCCCTTTTTCAATGCCATACTCTGTGGTTGGCTTTCAGTAAGCGTAGAACAGCTCAAGTAAAGCGTCAGAGGAATAGAGATTTACCTATACTTTATGTGGGTCTCAACACTCTGGAGGCTAACATGACCATGTCAACCCGGCTCGACCACTATTTGACTGAGCACCATATTCACTTTCAAACCGTGAACCACAGTCATAGTAATAGTTCGCTGCAAAGCGGTGTTGCAGCGGGTATCCCTCTCAATAACTTGGCAAAAGGCGTGATTTTGGAAGATCACCAAGGTCGTCATATGATGGCTGTCTTGCCTGCGAATAATAAAATCAGCTTGTCTCGATTGAATGACGAGCTCAACGCCTCTTTCCATTTAATCAAAGAAAGAGAAGTCTATCGTTTGTTTACCGATTGCGATAACGGTGCGATACCTCCAGTGGGTAGCGCTTATCACATGGCAACCATTTGCGATGAAATGCTCGCCAATTTAGAGCATGTGTATTTGGAAGCAGGCGATCACGAAACCTTGATTAAGTTGGATAAAGAAGCGTTCCGTGAACTGATGGGAGAAAGTCGTTTTCTACGCTTTAGTAGTCAGGTATTTCATTAGTCTTAAGCTGCAATGAATGCGGTATCTAGAACATGTTGGCTCTTGTTGTGACGATTTCATTTTAAATTGCTTTCGCGACAAGAGCCTTTATTCGTTCTTATCTTCAGCGTCTTTAATCTCCTCAACCAAACCCGCCCTGTCAATTCGATAATGCGCGAGATCGTGAGCAAGAAAGAGATGACCAGAGTAAGCGGTTTGAGCTTCTTTCCGGATCTGCTCGATCGAGACATCCGCTTCAGGGCTAAATTGATAGCGAGGACTAAAGTGAGTGAGAATCAAGTTCGGGACTTGTTTTGCCTGCGCATAACTGGCGACTTGTGAAGAATAAGCGTGACCAACTTCTCCCGCTCGCTCTTTCATCGCTTCTGAGTACGTTGATTCGTGTACCAGCAGGTGCGCACCTTCAATTAGACTATCGAGCGTTTCTGGTTTGTCGTTATCACCACAAATAATCACTTTTCTCGGTGGATGTGCAAGCTTAGTAAACGCCTTACTCATTAAGGTTTGACCTCGGTACTCCACATCATTACCACGGACAAGTTCTCCCCAGATAGGTCCCCTCGGTATGTTCAATTGCTCAAGCTTATCGATGTCTGGATACATACGAATGGTTGACTCTTCAAAACAGTAAGCAAAGCTAGGAACACGATGGGAAAGTGCAGTTGCGGTAATCGTAAACTGACCAATTTCAATCGAATCAAACTGCTCGACTTCAATGAAGTGAAGTTCAAATGGCAGATAGAGTTTAGTAAACACTTGAGTCGCTTCAAACCACTGTTTAATCCCTTCTGGCGCAATGATCGTCAGAGGATCTTTACGGTTATTCATGACTTCACTGGCGAGCAAGCCCGGTAAACCATAGCAATGGTCACCGTGAATGTGAGTAATACAGATAGCTCGCAAGTAATTCAGTGATAACGGAGTGTGTAGCAATTGGTGCTGAGTCGCCTCTCCACAGTCAATCAGAAACCACCCTTTCCCCTTGCTCTCCAGCAAAGCAGTTGCAGAAACATTACGGGATTTAGTTGGAACCCCTGAGGACGTTCCTAAGAAATACAGCTCCATATGACTTACCATTCCTTAAGTAAAAGCTCTAATCACTTATAAAGTTTAGCATTCGATTCAGTGATAAATTGCATGATTCTGACCGATTTTAACACTAAGCTTTAAATATCAATTAAACATCCGTTTAAAACAAGCGTACCAAAAAACACTAATTACCATTCACTATTCTATAACACTTAAGCCGTACTTTTTGAGTGGACATCAAACGCCATAAGGCTTTTTCGTGAAACATCCACGATGTATAAATCGAGCTTAACTATAACATTTACAGATATTTACCATCAAAACTACAAACCATTAGTTATATGAGATGGAAATAACAAATCTTGAAATTCAATGTTACAACTATGTTAATTGTTTTTATGCTTGAGCTGAGTGTTTAGCAAATAACCTACTCATCCCCTGTATAGGTTATCAGGCACTTTTATTTAAAACGCATCCTAAAAACACATGGAGTTTCAGAGTGATATGAAGACAAGGAATGCAAAACTCGCGCTTGCAATAGGTATAGCGCTCAGCTCCCCTAAGTTATACGCCGCTGGATTTCAATTATCCGAACATTCTGCCGCTGGTCTAGGGCGTGCCAATGCAGGCGAAGCCGCCATAGCAGACGGCGCATCGGTGGTTGCCCATAACTCTGCTGCCATTACGATGTTCGATTCTTACCAATTGTCCGTAGGTGCTGCTTACATCATGCCAGAGGTTCGCGTAACCGGTAACGGACCTTCAGAATCCTTCAATAATCAGCTAACCAATAATGACGTCGTCGACAATGTGGTTGTGCCATCTTTTTATATCGCAGCCCCAATCAATGACTCGTGGTCCTGGGGGCTTGGTATCTTCACTGACTTTGGATTGGCAACCGAATACCCTGATGACTATTTAGCCGGACCGATTGGTGGGGAAACCAGTTTAGAAACCATTAATTTTAACCCTACCATCGCCTACCGAATCAACGACGAGTTCAGTGTCGGTGCTGGCGCTAGCATTGTTTATGGTAAAGCCAAGCTCACGCGTACGTTGGGTATTCTTGCCGATGCGATTAATGCTGATACGGGCGCAAATTTTGCACGCACCGACGTGGCAAAATCACTCGATGGTGATGGCTGGGGTTACGGTTTTAACCTCGGCGCACTTTGGGAGGTCAACGAGAAGCACCGTTTCGGATTAAGCTATCGCTCTAAAGTGGATGTGGATTTCGAAGGCGATTATTACTCAGACATCCCAAGTGCTATTTCGATGCCGGGTCAAACCGTGACAGGTGACCTAACCCTAAACCTACCGAGCATTACTGAATTCTCTGGTTTCCACCAGATTATTGACCCTCTGGCTATTCACTACAGTGTGATGATGACGGGTTGGGATGTGTTTGAAGAAATCCGCGCTACCGTTGATGGGCAAGAAGTTCTGCAAAAGGATGAGAACTTTGAAAATGCCTTCAAATATGCGTTTGGTGCGACTTACCAACTCAACCCATCCTTCACTCTGCGCGCCGGTATTGCTTACGACGAAACGCCCAACGTGAACGACAAGAGCATCAGTTTGCCAGATTCCGACCGAATCAATTACAGCTTTGGTGCCACGTACGCCTTCAATCAAAACAGCCGAATCGACTTTGGCTTCACCTTTATTGATGCTGAAGAAGTCACGTTCACTGAACCGCTTGAGCCTCACGCTCTACCGGGCGTGGATATCGCCTATCGCTCCGAAGGTGACGCCTACATATACGGAATCCAATACAACCACTCTTTCTAATTATTCCTGACTGAGTCAATAACACTAATTACAGGGAAGCAAATCATGCACGGAATAAACAAAACGGTTGTCGCTGCACTCATCAGTTCCAGTCTTTTGATGGGTTGTAACAGTGACGATTATGATGAACCGCAAACCTCTAGCGGTTATGAATTATCTGAATACGGTACACCAGAATTATGTGGCAATGGCCAGGAATGGGCGAGCGCGGAACAAGTCACCGCGATTGAAAACCTAGTCGAACTTGCCGAAGACAACAGCGTTGTAACACTGCCCGCTGGTTGTTTCAAAATGAATAACCAATTGACGGTCGATTCGAAGAATAACCTCGTGTTACGTGGTGCTGGTATCGACCAAACCTACCTCGACTTCAGTGGCGTGGATGGCAAAGACGGTATTGCCATCAGTGGTGGTTCGAACATCACCGTATCCGATCTCCAAATTGCAGAAGCCTCTAAGAACGGTCTTAAAGCTGACGGGGTTGAAGGCATCATTATTCGTGATGTCGCGGCGGTTTGGCTCGAAGTGCCTCGTGCACGTGACGAAGATGGTAACCTACGCGGTACCTACGGCATCTATCCCGTAAAATCTCAAAACGTCTTGATTGAAGACACATGGAGTTACGGCAGTGCCGACGCGGGTATCTATGTGGGTCAAACCATCGGTGCGGTTATCCGTGACAACGTAGCGGAAAAGAACATCGCCGGTATAGAGATAGAAAACAGTTCGAATGTGGATGTCTACAACAACTTAGCGCTCGGAAACACGGGCGGTGTGCTGCTATTTGACCTACCGGGCGCGACCACTATTGGTCGCTTAATTGATGATGTACGCATCTTTGATAACGTCATTCGTGACAACAACTTAGAGAACTACGTCGATACCACCTGTCAAAATGGGCTTGGCGGCTGTGGTGTTGTGGGCATCGTCCCTCCTGGTACTGGCGTCGTCATTCTGTCCGGGCGTAATAGTGAGTTCTTCAACAACACGATTACTAACCACGACTCAATGGCACTTGCGATGACGAGTTACTTGTTGGTGAACGGCGATCCCAACGCTTACAGCCCACTCAATGGGACATCTGAGGGCAATGCCGTTATGCAGGGCTGGAACCCTGTTCCGACCAACATGTATTTCCACGACAACACCATAACCAACACGGGCGCCAATCCAAATGGTTCTCTGATTGAAGATATGATTTTAGCGTACACGTTAAATCATCAAGCCTTCCCTGCTCTGTTTTATGATGGCGCTGGTGAGTCACTGATTCGTTCACAAATGTTTGCACCATTGCGTGATGCGCTCAACGGTATGACAGGAACAACCAACTGGAATTACCTTACCGAGTTTACCGATGCAGACAGCAACTGCTTAGTGAACAATGGCGCAAGTGTTGGTGTATTGGTTGATAACATGGACCCAACCGCGATTGGCCGTTATGCGGAAAACCCAGCCAATGCAGATTTCTTATATGAGAACGAGCAAACAACGCTACTTACCGCAGGTTGTGATTCTAAGACGCCATTAGACATCAATACCGTCACAATTAATGGCGTGGTGTATGGTTATAATCAAACCGAAGACGGAGCGACGGATCCTGATAACCCAGATACACCAAACGGTATCGTCGGCAACGCAAGCTGTACCCTAGATAACGTGACGGGTATTAACTGGGATGCGATTACTCGTGAAAGCGCGACATACGGTGAAAACTGTGTGAGCTTGTCGCAATACAATCTGTTTGAAGATGCGAAAGATCCAACACAAAATCTCAATTTAGCGGCATCTGCGAAAGGCACTCTGTATGAGATGAACGTTGAACTCTTTACTGACTATGCACGCAAATACCGCTTTGTAGTGATGCCGAACGAGGCTTCAGCAAGCTATCGTGAGCAAGAGGTGTTCGACTTCCCAGTAGGTACCGTATTGATTAAAACCTTTGCGCTGCCTTCAAGCACTGAGAATGCCCGTGGTGAAAACGAAGAGCTCATTGAGACTCGCCTATTGATTCGTCGTGACAGCGGTTGGATTGCCCTGCCTTACGTATGGAACGAAGACAAAACCGACGCTTACCTGACTGCGGTATCAGTACCCTTTGAGCGCAGCGTAGAACATAACGGCGAAACACTGAACTTCACTTATGAAGTACCAAGCCGAAATGAGTGTACCTTGTGTCACAAAGTAGAATCCGATGTCTCCGATCCTACTGGTAACACACAGCCAAAAGGTTTCTCTCCTATTGGTCCTAAAGCACGTAACCTAAACAGTGTTCAGGATGTCTCTGATAGCTCGCCAGTCAACCAGCTTGTGCATTGGGAAACGCTGGGGCTATTCACAGAAGCTTTACCAGATACGCCGGAGAACTTACCTAAGACCCCTGTGTTTGATACCGAAGCGGGAGCAAGTAATCTAACGGATACTGAGCTACTGGATTATGCCAAAGCGTACCTTGATGTTAACTGCGCACACTGTCACCGCACTGAAGGCAAAGCGGCGAGCAACCCGTTCAAGTTTGAATACTGGCGTGAAGGGATCAGTGAAATGGGCATTTGTGCTCGTGGAATCACCTTCCACAAAGGTCCATCTCCGTATGTGATTGTACCGGGTGATCCAGAAAACTCTGTGTTGCACTACCGCATCAATGTCGACAACGGAAATATGATGCCAGAACTAGGCAGACACGTTGTTCACGATGAAGGTGTTCAGTTAATTGCCGATTGGATTAACTCGATTGATACCACAGGCTGGAACTGTGTAGAGTAATATTTTCAATGGCTACCGGGTGTTTAGGTAGCCATTAACACTATTTCAATAATACGAATTAACAACAAACAAAAACCGCCTCACTGGGCGGTTTTCTTTTTCTTGGGTGTTCCAATGTCAGTAGCGTTAACGCATAAAGAACTTTTGTAATGCTTTTATTGCCATGCCACGACGCTCCATCAACATTCCTACACGTGGTAACCACGTTGGTGTACTTAGAATGGTTTTGGCGTGACTAAAAGTTCTAAAGCCTTCTTCGCCATGGTAGTGACCGATACCAGATTCACCAATACCACCAAATGGCGCGTCTTCCGCACCGACGTGCAAGATGGTGTCATTCACCCCAACCCCACCACTGTGGGTATTACGGGTAATTCGCTCAATAACACTCTTATCTTCTGACATGATGTAGAGCGCAAGTGGGCGTTGATTCTGATTGATGTAACTGATGACCTCTTGGATATCACGGTAAGGCTTGATTGGCATAAGAGGACCAAAAATCTCTTCCTGCATAATGACCATCTCTTCCGAAACATTGGTCACTAGGTGCGGATATAATAGTCGACCTTCTGCGCTCTTCTCGGACACGGTGTGTATTTCTGCGCCCTTGACTTTGGCATCTTCCAATACTGCCTTTAAGCGATCGTACTGGCGCTGATTGATGATATGAGTAAAGCCTTGGTCGTTTTGGCCTTTGAGGTACAGCGCTTCAAAACGTTGTAGAAACAGCGCGACAAACTCGTTGATTCTTCCCTCTGGTACAAAGGCATAATCTGGCGCAACACAGATTTGTCCGGCATTGATGCATTTACCAAACAGTATCGCATCAACCGCTTTGTTCAAGTTAGCGTCATCTGCCACGATCACCGGTGACTTACCACCGAGCTCCAACGTAATTGGGGTTAAGTTTTCCGCAGCAGCACGAGCAACCGCGCGGCCAACATTGGTTGATCCAGTAAACAGCAGATGATCAAACGGCAATTTACTGAACGCTTGAGCAACTTCCGCTTCGCCCTCTATGACTTCGATATCCTCAGGTAACGCTCGACAAATCTCAGAAATCACCTTGTTGGTCATCGGTGTAAATTCGCTGAGTTTCATCATCACTCGGTTACCAGCAGCAAGCGCAGTCACTAATGGCGATAAACTTAGAATGACTGGGAAGTTCCATGGAGAGATGATGCCGACTACGCCAACCGGTTGGTATTCAACGGTGACTTTTGAAGGAGCAAGCAACAAACCTGCATGACGACGACTTGGCTTACACCATTTATTGAGGCGTTTTAGGGTGTAATTGATTTGCGCAACCGTCGGCAATACATCCGTCATTGCCGTATCAAATTCAGAGCGGTAACCAAAGTCGGCACTTAAGGCTTCCACCAGCGCTTGCTGGTTATTCAAGATAGTCTGCTTAAGAAGGTTCAGCTTTTGCTTTCTTACCTCTAAAGCTGGATAAGGTTCGGCATTGTATGCAGCTTTGAGCTTATCCAATTTTTGTTGCAGCAGTTGACCAACTTCAACGTCGACGATCGCATTCATGATGTTCTCCTTGTGCACCCAATCAAGGGCAATGTCGCACTTATGTACGATTCAAAGTTAACACAAGGGCAACATTCTGACTATTAACGCAATAAGGAAGTTAGAGTTCAAACTCAGATTTGCTCTGGTTAAAGCGCAAGCTTCATTTTGTAATAAGGAACGTCAGATTTGTAGAAGCGCTCACCTTCAACTTGCATCCCAAACCTTTCGTAAAACGCTAGTGCTGATTCTCTCGCATCGCACCAGAAATACTCAACAGGTGAAAACTTAAAGCTTTCTAACACACATCGAATCATGGACGAACCAATGCCCTGCCCTTGATACTCAGGCAAGACAGCAAACTTGCGCAACCGAGCTTGATTGTCATCTCGGTATATCGACGCCACCCCCACCAATACGTTGTCGACGAATGCGCCAAAATGCTCCGCTTCCTCGTCGCCTTCTACTTGGCAATGTTCGATGGGTTTATTTGCCCATAGTACTTGATGGCGAATTGGCATCGCGTCTTGCCAAGTAATGGTATTAATGCTTATTTCCATTGCTCTTTTCCTTTCCAGCTCACTCACCCCTTTATATCGCCGCAACGAATTTTAAGCTACTACTTTCAATTACTTATTGTAGCCAGATCCAGCTCATAAATACCCAGTCGTTGAGAAGAATCTAGGGTTTCAAAATCATGTTCAACATATTCCTTTAATATCGCACCAGCACGTTCTGCAATTTTGATGCTTGGTATATTGTCTTCCATACAATGGAACTGGATAACGTTAGCATTGCCTCTCTCTTGAATCAGTGGCACTAACGTCATCAAGACCAGATCGATAATTTGATGACCACGCCCTTTCTCTGCCAACCAATATCCAATCTCAGTCACTTTGCTTTGTGTCTCGACACCTTTAATACCAAGCACTCCCACGAACTCTTGATTTAAGTTTAAAGCGAACCAATAGGTATCAAGTGCATTTGAATTAATTCGCTGGGAAATATACGCAACGGCTTCCCTGCGGTTCGTGACCCAATCTGTCCAAGGTAGATATTGAGATAAACTCTCCCGACTCTCATTAACCGCCGAGAGTAAGATAGCGGCATGCTTAGTCAGCAAAGGTTCAATGGAAATACGCTCTGAAATTTGCAGTGCCTGATGTTGTTCATAACCTTGGTACATAGTGATTCCGTAGTTAACTTTGCTTAATCAAAGTGAAAGGTGTCGGTTCGCTTTCAACATAGTGCTTCCATACATGCTCGTAAAGTTGATGTTGATTGGCAAATGGTGCGAGCTGTTTGGCTTCTTCTAATGTACACCAACGATAATCAGTATGTTCGTGATTTAGCGTTACCGTTTGATTCGGTTTGCAGAACAAGACAAAACAAGGAATGACCATGATTCGATTCTTGTGTGCCTCATAAAACTGTTCGAGAAAATCTGCGCTATGAAGCTCTACACCTTCGATTTGTGTTTCTTCCTTAAGCTCTCGTACGATGGTTTGCCAGCCAGTTTCGCCCTCTTCCACACCACCAGCGACATGACACCAATAACCACCTTTGACTCGCTCTAACAACAGCATTTTCTTTATGCCGTCGAATTCGGAAATCACCACACCAGACACATGCGTTGCTTGAATAGGAATCATCCCTTTCTCCTTATGTATTTATTGTTTTTATATCTGAACGACATAGTCTACCTTGGTTCAAGAAGATTCGGAGCCTTAATCACAAGGTGCTGATCTTTTTGTGAGTTTAGTGTGCTAAAGTGCGATCCTCGGCAATAAACGAGCAGTAAGATGCCTAACTCTCTCAACTCAATAATTCCGATTGGCGTGCGCTTTATGGTGCTGTCCGCTTTTGGTTTTGCACTGATGTCTGCCACCGTAAAGCACGTTAGCCTGCACGGCATTCCTGTATTTGAAATCGTAGCAGCAAGGGCACTGGTCTCATTGGTGATCAGCTATCTTGATGTAAAACGCAAAGGCATTTCGGTTTGGGGTAATAATAAGCCTCTCCTTTTCGCGCGAGGCGCTGTAGGAACCATGGCTTTGATGTGCGTGTACTATTCCGTTACAACGCTACCACTCGCGGAAGCGACCATTTTCCAGTATATCCACCCTGTATTTACTACCTTACTTGCGATTTTCTTCCTTAAAGAACGTATCCAGTCTTCGACGTTTATTTGTATCGCTCTGTGTTTGCTTGGGGTATACGTGATGGTGAGGCCGGAAACCGGTCCAGATGCCGAACATGCCTTACCAATGTTCAGTGTGATAATTGCTATCTTAGGTGCTTTTGGTAGCTCCATCGCGTACGTAATCGTACGTAAGTTAAGTCAGACCGAAGACAGCTCGGTGATCATTTTTTACTTCCCGTTAGTGGCGCTGCCTGCATCGATTCTTTTGATTGGGGATCAATTCGTCATGCCAGATTTGTATCTAACCATGATGCTCGTTTTGGTCGGCGTCTTTACGCAAATAGGACAGCTGGGCCTCACGAAAGCAATGCAAACCCAAGAAGCAGGAAAAGCATCGGCCTACTCTTATGTACAGATCATTTTCTCTGTCATTTTAGGCATCGTCTTCTTTGGTGAATTACCTTCGGCGTGGACATACTTAGGTGGCGCATTAATCGTAACAGGCGCGCTGATCAACGTATTTGGTCAGCATCTCAAGTTGCCGTTTATAAAACGATAGTAATCGCCCTTCTAATTACGTTTCGTTTGATCGAAAAACAACAAAGCCAGAGCATCACTCTGGCTTTTCTTTTGGCGGTATTTGTCACGTTACGCAGCGAACTTCAAACCCGCGATACCCGCAACAATGAGCAGTAAACTGATTAGCTTGATTAGTGTGGCCGGTTCATTAAATAAATAGATACTGGCAATTGCGGTACCTATCGCACCAATACCCACCCAAACGCCATAAGCAACGCCTAGCGGTAACGTTCTAAGCGCGATACCCAGTAACCAAAAGCTTAACCCCATAAACCCAATAGTGAATGCAGATGGTGCAAGCTTACTAAAACCTTCCGTGTATTTGAGCCCAACTGCCCATGCGACTTCGCATAGACCAGCAAGAAAAAGAATTGCCCAAGCCATTGAGAGATTCCAAATGATTGGGGTCGTCCCCGATAGTGATAAGAGCGGTGAGGTCGTCCTCACTTCTGTTCTGCGCCTAGTATAAAGAAAAACTTCCCATTACTAAAACTCAGATGATTAACGAACAAAATCTATCCAAACTGATTAATATGATATATAAATCTAAGCACATTAAATAAAATAGACATCATTATTTAACAGTTTGAATATAACCTTCTGGTGTTGAAAATGATGCATTTATTGCATAAATCACACAAAACCTGCGCATTTGTGTAACTACGCAATCGTTTGTGTGACACAGATCGCTTACAAAACTTACTGATAACTTTAGTATTTGCGCGAACCCAATTATAAGGTATTGCATACTAATGAAATACATCAAAACCCCTCTTGCTCTCCTAATCGGCGCTGCACTACTGACTGGCTGTAACGACGACACTGAATACGTAGATGTTCAACCTAAAGAAGTAAAGATCGCCACTTATAACCTCTCTTTTGATCGCAGTACTTTTGAAGATCTCGTTGCAGAAATGCAAGTTGAACCAGCCAAGCAAACTGAGCTTGTCACCGCTTACCTTGACGGCAGCATCGCGGATGCAGACAAGACAATGGCTGAAAAAGTCATTCAAATCCGTAACGTTGCGGCAATCATTCAGAAAAACCGTCCAGATGTTCTTATGATGGCGGAATACAACAACGACGGTACAGGTGAAGATAAGGTGGCACAGGAAGGTTTCCAGAAAAACTACCTATCTGTAGCACAAAGCCTTGAAGGTGCAGGTGGTGAAGCGAACCTAGAACCAATCGAGTATCCATACACCGAGTCTTACTCAACAAACACAGGCCTAAACAGCGAGCTTGATCTAGACAACAACGGTACTGCCGGTCAGCTACCGGGTGACGCTTGGGGCTTTGGTTTCTACCACGGTCAATACGCGTTCGCATTAATGTCTAAGTACGAAATTGACACAGAAAACACACGTACTTTCCAAGAGTTCAAATGGAAAGACATGGAAGGTGCAAAAATCCCAACCATTACGATCTGTGACGGTTCACAAACCATTCCTGAGGGCATGCAGTGTGGCGATGAATGGTACACAGCTGAAGAGTGGGATGTCGTTCGTCTATCTTCTAAAAACCACGTAGATGCACCAATTATCATCCCTACTGAGAAAGGTGATGAAGTGGTTCACCTGTTGATGTCTCACCCTACTCCGCCAGTATTCGATCCAGGCAAAAACAAAGTACAAAATGGAGCTGAGGTTGAGTTTTGGCATCACTATGTACAAGGCAAAGAGTACTTCTACGATGATGCAGGCAACAAAGGTGGCTTAGCTGAAGGTGCGAAGTTTGTGATGATGGGTGACCAAAACCTTGATCCACTGGATGGCGATGGTTTCAGTGAAATCATGCAAGCTTTCCACAACGATCCATTGGTTAATCAAGATGTGATGAATGGTGAGCTTTACCCTACTAGCTATGGTGCAGCCGAGCATGCGGTAGACAAAAACTCGACTCATCCAATTCCAAACCGCATCACGTCTACGTTCGGCCTTGGTGTTGACTATGCGATGCCATCCGCAAACCTAAACGTTGTGGACTCTGGTGTTTACTGGGCTGCATCTTACGAAGAAGGTCGTAAACTGTTTAACGACGACCGCATCGGTAAGTACGGTAACGGTAAAGATGTGTCTTCTGACCACCGCATGGTTTGGATCAAAGCGCAGTTTTAAGTACTGAGCCTCTTACATTTAGATACAACAAAGCCTCGGTCTATGCCGAGGCTTTTGTTTATTGGGGTGAACACTACCAACGGTATGTAAGTGAAACACCCACATCTTCGCTCGTCACCCAAGGTACAAGCTGAACATTTTCATCGTATGCATCTGTAAATACATATGCGCTTAAGGTGCCAAGTGCAGCGCCAGCAAGTACGTCACGCCAGTAGTGCTTCTTCGCCTCTACTCGCCCTATGCCGACTAAAGCAGCGACACCGTATGCAGGTAAGCCTGCTTCCCAGCCATAACGCAAATAAAGGTTTGTCGCCGAAGCAAAAGCGTTAGCCGTATGGTTGGAAGGGAAACTGTCATTACCACTTTTATCCGGGCGTTCTGCGTCGATGGTTGTTTTACCAATTAAACCAATGCCCGATGCTGCGCCAATACTAAACCCTGCTTGCCAGAAGCCTTCCCAATCTCCTTTGTATGCAGGTACCGCGGCCGCCGTTGCAACCAAGCCATAAGCACCGATATCGGTAAGCACGCCCCAATCTTTTTCACTCATCGCATGTACCGAATGAGCACAAAAAATAGAGACGACACCAACTAAACGTACAACTTTCTTCATTAATACAACCAATTAGAGTTCATATGCGCCCGAAAACTATCACAGCTCTCGGCATTATTCGACTGGAAACTGTAACAATTAAAACGTGAATTGATTGTGAAAAAAAAGCCAACCACAAGGTTTGTGATTGGCTGTATATACGTGTGAACAATCTGGTTCACTAACAACGTCAGTTGGCTAGGTGACCCTCGGCTTAAAAGGGTCATTACAACTAAAGCATTAGGCATGCCAACTTTTTGATGCACTCAAATCGATTGATATTTAATCACTTGCAATAAAGTTGTACGAATATTAATCCTCGCACTTTCCATGCAGATGCATATTGCAAACAACACTTTGCAAATCGCAAATAATTTGTGTTACCCCTAGGGTTTTCGCGCAAGGTCTCGCGCTAAAATCAACGCTAGACCAAAAACCTGAAGAAACAGCCCGATGCTCTTATACCAAGCGATCTTTTCATCTAGATTCGACATGACTTCAGTTACCTCAAGGTTTTCAAGGTAGTAACTGTCAATGCGGTCTCGATAGTTAGTTTGAGCTTGATTGATTTCGGACATCAGCTTAGGCAGTTGAGTAATATCAATGGCGCTAACTTTATCTCCCGTCCAAGCAGAAAGGTGTCCTTGTAGCACTTGATTCATCTCCTCAGAAACCGCTTCACTTTGAGACAAGTGTAAATGCAATAGCAACACCTCTCGCTTTCGCTCTAGCGTTTCTACGCTGTTCCAAGCCAGTTGAATCGAATACAAGTTGTCGGCTTTTTGATCGGCAAGCAGCCCTGTTTCTTTGCCCAGCTTGTCTAACACCACACTGGTTAGAATGATTGCAGCAATGTTGAGTACAAGCCCAATCAGAACCAGTAGCCAAGCCGGAGGCAAGTAAGTCGAATTTTTTACCATAAATTACCGTAAGGTAAGTAGATTAAGTTCAGCACCACTAAACCAATCATAGTAAAAAAGGTCAATTTCATCCCGGTCACGCGTCCTTTTAAGTCTTCACCTAAAATCCCACGAGCATGAATAATGCGTCCGACAACAAACAAAACGCCGGAGAGATGAATCCAAATAACAGAAGCGCCATTGTATTCAACTAAAGCCATGAGAATCAGGGTAATCGGAATATATTCACTTGCGTTGCTTTGGGCACTGCGCGCGATTTGAAGCGCAGCTACACCTCCATCGGCATAAGCGATTTTGTTGCTGCGACGCTGTTTGATAACTTGAAAAGCAAGCCAGATGAGCAGTAATGCAAGAATGGATGCGTAGAGAGCGGTGATCATAGAACTTCCTTCTTTAGGCAGTACGATAGTATTCAACTACCGAGAATGAAGGACTAACTGTATCTAAAATATAAGCTAGCCCTATGAACCTAAAGAAGGAATGGGTTAAATTGAGTGGTCAGCAAGCTTTCTTCGTTTTGATAGCTTGGCCACACCCTCAAAAATCGTAAACATTAGGCCAACCCAGATAAAGGCAAATGTCACTGCTTTTACGCTGTCGAACAACTCACCAAAGAACACGACAGCCAACACAAACTGCAGGCTTGGCTCAATGTATTGCATAAGTCCAACCGTAGACAAGTTTGTAATTCGGATTGCAATCGAGTAGAAAATCAGCGGTAGAATCGTCACCGGTGCACTGCCTAAATAGAGCATGAAGGTCGTCATATCTACCGTAGAGGCTAACTCTCCCACCGTTACTTGTTTAACAATAAGATAGGCAAGCGCGATTGGTGTCAGTACTAACGCCTCAATAAACAGCGTTGTACTCCAATCAAAATTAATCTTCTTCTTAAAAAGACCATACAGAGAGAAGAACAAGCCCATCGTCAGTGCCACCAGCGGTAATTGACCGTACTGGAAAACCTGATACAACACGCCAATGGTCGCTAAAAGAATCGCAATAAATTGCCTTTTGGATAGCTTATCACCCAAGATAAACACACCAAGCGCGACAGAAATAAGAGGACCGATGAAGAAACCCAAGCTAGCGTCAATCACTCGGTTGTTGGTCAGCGCCCATGTAAAGGCAACCCAAGAAATACACATAAGGCTACTGGCGACAAACGTATACCAAAGTGACTTTTTATCTTGCCAAACCTTAGACCATTTCGGCATATGGCGCATCATCGCCAATACTAAAATAAACCCTACTGGCACCGAGCCAATGATGCGTAACGCCAACAATTCATCCATCGATGCATTTGGCAGAAAGCGATAATAAATTGGCAACAATCCCCAAATAACAAAGGACAATGCAGCCATTAAATTGCCGTAAAGACTGTTGTTCATAACTAACTCGACATATAAAAAGTGACGCGATTCTATAGCGCAAAGTCGTTTTGTAAAGTGAATTTGAGAGCGAAGATCGCCTTTACAAAGCTAAGCCTTGAATCACTGCTGTAATACCGCTAACAAAACAGAGTGTCAGCGCACCAAAGCGAATTTTTTCTTTTGGTAAAGATTGCGTTGTTTTCATTGCCAGCCAGTAGCCAAACGCCCCTGCTGGCAGCAATGGCAAAGTAATCACTAAATGATGAAGAGTGAAGAAACCAACTGGAATTTGCACCACTAGCGAGATAATAGAGCTGAAAACAAAGAAGGCAGAAAGGTTACCACGTAACTGATTCGCTTCTTGATGTTGCAGTAATAACGCCATCGGCGGACCGCCAATGGCAGAGCTCGTACCAAATAAGCCAGAGAAGAAACCAGCAAACGTCATACGCCCAGGCGTTGGCTCAATACGAAACGGAAGTACACTTACTGCCACGGCAAAAAGTACAAGGAATCCTATCCAAAGTGTCAGTGCTTCTGTAGAGACAAAAAACAGCAATGCCCCACCCGCTAATGAACCTGGCACACGACCAATCAGTGCCATTTTTAAACCGCCGATTTCTACACTACTGCGGTGCTTCATTGCGTTCATCAAAGAGATAAACAGCGCAACAAGACAGATTGGTGCCGGCACATACTCCGGCGCCCAAAGAATCAATAATGGCGCAGACACAATAGCCAGGCCAAAACCTATGGCAGTTTGTACGTAAGAGCCGAGGAAAATCAGGCCCATAGCAAGCAAAGTAGTTGAATCGAAATCCATCGATATGTTCTTACATTCTAATTATTTATTAGAGAGTCAGTTGAATATATATAAATTATTAATAGCTAACTCTCACCCCGCGTAGGATTCATCAAACGCATAAAAAACACAATCAAAATGTTTCAAAATCTGATCACTTAGAGGCCATTTTTATCCCATCAAAAGCTGCGTATTCCTTGAGCACATCATTTATAAAACGAATGGTATCGAGAAGGAAAATATAAGACTATAATCAATCTCCATTTAGAGTGAATGCACCCCATCAAAATTCACCGTTTATGGGCTTAAGTAGTCTATCGCACCACAAAAATATAAGAACATTAGACTATCGTATCAACCTAACTTAAAGATGGTTTATGAAAAGAAAATCAGGTTTTACTTTAATTGAGCTTGTTGTTGTTATCGTAATTCTCGGCATCCTTGCCGTTACTGCCGCGCCACGCTTTTTAAACATTCAAGATGATGCTCGTGAAGCTCGTTTAGAAGGTATGAAAGGTGCAATCGCATCAGGCTTGGGAGTTGGATATGCAAAACTAGCAACTACCGGGCAAGAACACCTCGCCTATGTTTCAAACAAGAACACGCACGATAAAACACCAATGCAGGCACTGCCTTTCGATGGTTGTGAGCTAAATGGCTCGAAGTACTGCGTATTTTTATATGGCTACCCTGACGCCGACAATGACAGCTTGCCTCTGCTAGTGCAAGGTATTGATGGTTCGGACTCAGATTGGAAAATAATCCGACATCCATCAGGTTCAAGTACCCGCGAAATGGTGATTGCCGCAGCGGATGACCCAAGAGCGAGTCTAACGCAATGCGGTATTTTATATGGGCCACCTCAATCAGAAAACGAAAGTTACAAGCTTGAAATCCTTCCTTGTCCGTAACAAAAAAAGGCTGCCAATTCGGCAGCCTTTTTAGTATCTCGAGATAATTTATGCGAAATTAAATACGTGCTTGTCCATCATATTCACCATGCGGCCAATCTCTGGCTTGGTGATGGTGTCATTGGCACCAAGGGACAACGCCTTCGCACGGTTATCTTCACTCATTAATGAAGAAAACATTACGATAGGCATTTCGTTATATTCTTGCGTATCACGCAGTCGTTTGACTAAGTGCATACCATCCATACGAGGCATTTCTACATCGGTTACAACGGCATCAAGCAATTCACGAACTGGCAAGTTTTCTTCTTTCGCGACTTCGATCAAGCTCATCAATTTTTCATACGCTTCGCCACCATCTTTACAGGTGATCACGTTATAACCCGCGGAAGCCAATGTATCTTGAATCAATGATCGAATAAACGCAGAGTCATCCACCACCATGATGGTTTTTGCGTTACGCTTACCTACCATACGTTGGTTCAAGTCTACTGATTTATCACCAGTCACGTCGTATTTTTCCATACTCAGTTCTGGGTTGATGTCTGCAATGATTTTCTCGAAATCCAGAATCATGATCAGGTTGCCATCTTTACGAACAACAGCCACAACACAATCTTGCTCACCCGCCTCTAAGAATTGGCTTGGGGATTCCACATCGTTCCATGAAATACGGTGGATACGCGAAATGCTGTCAATCAAGAAGCCATTTGTCATCTTGTTAAAATCGGTAACGATAACGAACTTACGCTCAAGATCAGGGCGAGTAGGAACACCTAACCAACCAGCAAGGTCAACCAGAGGTGTTAATACTTCGCGCGACGAGAATACGCCGATCATATGAGGTTGTGCATTCGGATAATCAGTAGTCTCTGGTACGCGAATCACTTCTCGTACTTTAGCGACGTTAATACCGTAATAACATGTTTTTGTGCTGCCATCTGGCAATTGTTTTTCTAAATGGAACTCAATGATTTCAAGCTCATTGGTACCACTTTCAGTCAGAATAGTACTGGTTACGTTACTCATAAACCCAATTATCCAAAATACGCATCAAGAAGTGGCTTGATGCAATGCCACAGAGAATCACTTCACAGGCGTAAATTTCCAAGAGTCCTTTTGTAGTCTTTGAGACAGAATTTGTAAATAATCAAAAGGATGCTGACTGCACACTTCTATATCAAATGCTGAAATTTCGTCTCATTTTTGAACAAAACACAGCCATACGTTCAATATGGAAAGGCGTTCTAGTTATTAGCGGCAGCTCGAACAAAAAGTTTAGCGATAAATTAGTGCGTTTTAATCACTGACTCATTCGCGACACGATGACGCTCTCCGTATACGCCCTCATCGGTTCTAACACCACAGCTAACAACCATTGTGATCTGGTCGCTGTCTCTTAAACCGAGTAGCTGTTTTACGCGTTTTGAATCAAAGCCCTCCATCGGGCATGTGTCATAACCTTTCTCGCGCATTGCGTACATAAAGGTCATCGCAGCAAGTGAAACGCTCTTGTGCAAACAAACACGTACGTCCGATTTACCCACTTCTCGCACCATGGGCTTGTTTCTACCTAACCACCAGCTATATGCCTTCCTCAGCAAACCGCGGACACCAAACATGTCGTTGTTGTAAACCATTGGGATGAGTTTTTCGTAATACTTTAGAGCGCGCTTGGCCGCAACGTCGTCACGGCCTTTAAAAGCTTGACGCACAGTCTCTGCGTTGCGCTTGGCGCGCTCTTCCCAGTTGTGGGTCGTTGCGACAAAAACCACCAGTTCATTCGCGGTTTTGGCTGCATTTTGTCCCATACAGTATTCTGCTAGCTTTGCTTTTTTCTCATCCGAGATAACTCGATGAAATTCCCACATCTGCATGTTGCTGCTATTGGGGCTTAAAGTCGTCAACTCTAGGGCCGTTGCTACATCGTCGTGGTTAAATTCAGCATCCGCATCGTATTTTCTAACTGAACGACGTAAATGGACAATAGATTCGAAAGAAGATTGGCTCATAACAAACTCTAAATATGGAAAAAAGTGATCTTTACTGATTCATCGATAAGCTGCAAGTGCAAATACAACGCCAAACTTAAATCCACGTCAGACTGTTTGTTGTTGCTACGCCAATAAGTGACAATGGGATAAAAAGATAAATAAACATGCTTACCTACTCTTCCCCCGCCTGATTACTGTCTGAATCAGAAGCATCGATTTTATCTCGTCGTATCTAATTGATTGTATTATTTTTAACGAAACATTTTCTCAATAATAAGACACTCTATTTCAAAAAGTGAAATTGTCATTTTCACCCATTACCCACAGATTTTTCCTACAATCCGACTCCATTAAAGAGTGCTGAAAGGAAGCGGCAAGTAAATTGAAACATAAGGTGAGGCACAAATATGAATAACGTTCTTATTATCGACGACCAGCCGCTATATAGTGAAGCGCTTGCTTCTCTTGTTCAAACCGCTTTCCAATCTGTTAACGTCGTAGAGTCAACAGACAGCGCTGAAGTGATGGATATCGTTCGTAACCAACCTGTCGATTTGGTTATTTTAGATGTCGTACTGGGTGACCGAGACGGTATGCGCCTAGCGAAAAATATATTAGCGACGGGTTACCAAGGTAAGATTTTGTTTATTTCTTCTCGCGATTATTCGAGCTTGTCTAAAGCGGCATTTGAAATGGGTGCACATGGCTTTTTGAATAAAAACGAAGCGAAAGCAACCATTTTGGATGCTATTGTTAGCGTGACGCGTGGGTATTCTATGTTTAAAGCGACGCATAACCAATCATCGGGTAGCGTCACTTTATCGAATCGTGAAGCGATGGTATTTCACTACCTCGCTCAAGGTTACTCGAATAAGAAGATCTCAGAGCAACTCTCATTGAGCGCTAAAACCATCAGCACTTACAAAACTCGTATCTTGAAGAAATATCATGCTGAGTCAGTGGTCGAATTACTTAACACACTTCCTCAAGAAGAATGCGGAAGCCTTTGCTGTTAGCCGCTCTTCGAAATAACACGACTAAGTAATCACATATTTCGCGATAGCATCAGTTAATAGCTGGTGCATCGAGTTGTAGCGATGCGTTTGCTTCATTTGTACCACCACTTTTGGGCGCCCCTGCGGATAAAAAGTTTCAGGTACAGGTATAAAATTAAAGCCATCAATTGGTTTTTGATACTCAAGTAAAATCGTCGCTGCCCCTCTCATTCTAATAACCTTAAGTAAGCTGGTTATATTTCCGATAGTAGCGACTCGATCAATGTTAAGTCCGCTCTGCTCAAGGGCTCGTTTAGTGACTTGTTCCCTGTCCTTCCAACCTGCCAACTCAAGTAGAATAAATTTAAGCTCGCACGCTTTTTCTACTTCAGTAATACCTAAATCGGCAGGCACGACGATGACGGCAGGAGCGTAACCAATAAATTGCTGATGAATGGATTTTGGGTATTCCTCATTAAAGTAATGCAATTGCATATCGACTTTATCTTCAAGGATTTCATCGATCGTGCTATCCGTACTGCTTGCAACATTGACGTGAGCATTAGGAAACAACTCCATCAGATCATCCAACAGCAGGTGGCCAAAGGATTGCTGCGCGGATTGTGGCAAACAGATGGTGATGCTCCTGTCATAAGACAGAGGATCAAACTCACGTCTAATCAAGCAGGTTTCTAGCTGATCAAGTGCATTCGTAATTTCGGGCAGTTTCCTCTTTAGATAATGTGTAGGCTCAAAGTGATGAGCGTGTCGGATAAACAGTTCATCCTCTAATTGCGTTCGCAAACGGGTGAGATACTTACTTATAGACGCTTCACTTTTACCCAACGCTTTCGCGACAGGTTTAAGTTGACGATGACGCTCCAGCAACACAAGAATTTTGAGGAGATTTAGGTCGAGATCTTTATTCACAGCGTGGTTACCAAATAGAATCAAAGACTAAGTTATATTTTTATAATTACTTTCGGCCAAATACAAAGAAAGCAGCCTTTTCATAGGCTGCTTAACTATAGAAGACCAAAGTCACGTTTTGGTCAAGTTTATCAGACTCTTACACCGCCAATTAGTGACAATATAGTCATTTACTCGCAGTTTCAGGTTTAAGACATTGTCTCAGTTTAGACGCGTTGACGCTTGGTCTCGTACAGTTCTTCATCCGCACGCATAATGACATCTTGCAGTGACTCATTTTCATTACTAATGGCTAACCCTGTACTCACACTAATATTGACCTCCATCTTCTTCAAAGGATTTTCTCTTACCATGTCTTGAAGCTTTTTCTCTAAGGTGGAAGCCTTACTTGCACTGCAGCCCGGTAGAATTGCGACAAACTCATCACCCCCGGTCCTAATTAAATAATCGGTAGTTCGAAATACTTTTCGCATTGCATCAGCAATAATGACAATGACTTCATCACCAACGTGATGTCCATATTTATCGTTAATACGCTTAACTCTATCTCCATCGATAGCGATAACCGAGTAAGGCGCGGCGCGTAACTTGCGCTTGAATAGCTCTTCTCTAAAAACTTTGCGGTTAAACAACCCCGTCAACTCATCCTTTGTTGCATTCGAGAGCGCATTGGCTAAATCAAGGCGGTTTTGCTTCGTCTCCTGTACTTTTGAAAAGTAAGCAAAAGCGACCGTGAAGTAAATCAAGTATAAAAATGAGTAATCGATAACCACTTTGCTCAATGGATAGTCGTATACGATCAAGTTATTGTTATCCGCCATATAGGTTTGGCTGTAAGCGACGTGTGGCCAAGGGTAGTCAGGAAAATATAGCAAGACATGTTTATAACCATTGTTAGTTGTTATATCTATCGCCTTCCCCTCTCGATAGAGGGAGTCAAGATGAACTTGCTCATCACATCCTCCAATCAACCTTTAAACAGGGTTATATGGAATATTTAGTGGTTCGTGGCGTGTAATGCGAACAAAAAAGGCCACTTCTGTAGAAATGGCCCTTCGTTTAACGCGCTTAGTAAACCGTTTCTAAACCTGAACGAAACTGGTTCTTTCCTTCTTTTTTGGCGAAATACATCGCCATGTCCGCCTCGTTGATTTTTTCTTCAAGGGAAGAATTTTCATCGCGTGGCCAATAACTCACGCCGATGCTTGCAGAGATGCCACATGTTATATCACCAAAGAGAAACGGTTTGGATAGACTCTCGATGATCCTTTGAGCAATCGGCTCACAACTTGTCGCTTCACGAACCGCAATCAAAAACTCATCACCCGCCAAACGTGACACCAAGTCTCGCCTTGCAACACAACTCATCAAACGTTGTGCGACAACTTTCAATAGTTGGTCACCAATCGCGTGCCCATATTGGTCGTTTACGGCTTTAAAGCCATCCAAATCAACAAACAGAATATGTTGTGATGTCCCCAAATCGTGCTTCTCTTGTAAACGACGCATCGCTTTTGAGCGGTTAGCCAACCCCGTTAATGGGTCGTGATTCGCTTGATAATTCAGACGCTTGAGCTCGATATCTATTGTTAAATCCGTAAATGAAACCACGAACGCTTCCGCTCTGCCAGTTTCACTCTTCAACACTCGAACTTTCAACTCACAAGGCATAACCCGTCCTTGTTGGTTTTTCAGCTCAACGTGCGTCTTGTAGTGTCCTGTTTTGAGCAATCGAAGCTTAATTGCCTTGGTCACTTCAAACGGTGATAAAAGCTCTAACGTCCTTAACGCCCCTACCTCACCAAACCATTGTGTCGCAGCATGGTTTTGGGTTTGGATACTCAGTGCTCGGTTTAACACTAAAATGGCATCTTGGTTTTGGTCAAACATCAAATCAAGTAACTTACGGCGCTGCTCAGACAAGGTTTGCTCTGTGATGTCCTGCAACTGGATCAAGCTGCTTTTTTCTGTATCCATCGGATTACAAGAAATCAAATAGCGCTTGGTTTTATCTAAACTACGAACCTCTATTCCCTTCACCGTGGTGTGTGTGTCGATGGCAAACATGATTCGTTCGATTTTAGATACAGGCTCAAACCAACTCGTGAGCAACGTACGAACATCCGAATTGACGTCGACCCCTTTCATCTCTTTCGAGGCGATCGGGTTGAAGTACGTGACTTTATGGCAAGAAGAAACAACGAGCACGCAACGCTGCATCGCATCTAATGCGCTGTGAATATAGCGGTTTTTGTCCTCGACTCGCTTCAAAACCTGTGCTACTTGAGACTCACGCTCAGCCAAGCTCATGGTCATCTCATTAAAGCATGCCGTCAGCTTACCAACTTCATCTTGGTGATAAACCGGGAGTGTTTTTCGAATCACGCCAACCCGACTCATGTGTTCAACCGAACGATGCAGTGACAATAAAGGCAATGAGATCAATGAATGCAGCAATTTAGCTAATGCCCACGCACACATGGAAAGTAACAAAACGATCACGGCTAATGAGAGCCACATCTTTCGTTCATTGATGAGTAGGTTCTCCAGTGACACCCAAACTTCTAATGCACCCAGCTTTTCGTCACCTAGCACAACATCATAATGACGCATCACAACACTTAGGTGAGTACACTCCAATGTTCGTTTCTGCCATTCACAACCAACAGGCAAATCCTCAATCGAAGCGATAGTTTGGTCATTTTGATTGATAACAAGGGCAGAAATAACGTCAGGGTCAAAGCTCAAATTAACCAATTGTTCTTTTGCTGCGTATGCATCATCAAACATCAATGCCGCTTGAAGCGTATTGGCAACGCCTTGTCCAAGAATATTGGTTCTTCGATCAAGTGCTGCTTCTTGCGCCAACACCAAATATTGAATAGCTAAAGTCCCCAAGCCAATAACAATCAACGTGATCATTAACCAAGTCGGCAACATCATCTTATGACGCAGAGGTAAGCGAGCAAGACGAGAACGAATCATGGCTCCCCCTCGTCTTCCGCTAGGATCGAAATACTGAGTAATTGCGCTCTAAGTTGAACACCGGTAGGTGCAACATGGCCACGCGAAACCATAGGGCGAATACGGTTATTCACCTTCACAAAGGCCACCATACCGCCCATAAAAACAAACTCTTCCCCATTGCCAATCAGTAAAGAATGAGGGAACGCCTCTTTTAGTGCTTCTATTTGAGTTTGCGTTACATTGGGTACGTAAAGAATATGACAAGCACTCGGCGTCACGTCGCTGGAAAGATTAAAGTAACGAGATAACTGTGGCTTGCGAGCCACAATACGTTTCAAATGTTCCGCAACAGTGTCACTTTCAGAGACACAATATTCAATCGGTGCGATAGGTTCACCAGTGTTCATCCAATCGGCTAGTAATGCAAAGCGGTACAAGTACACCGCTTTTAAATCCGCATCGTCATACTGAGCAAAAGCCAACGTCGCACTCAATAAGGCCCAAAGAGCGAGCCCATACTTGAAGGCAGATGTTTTCTCAAAACGCTTTACCATCCGGCGTAATTCCAATCTAAAGTCAGCCAGTACTGAGTCCCGTTGGCAAAAGAGTTGTAATTATTAGGAAACTCTTTGCTTTGATTCGCTCCTAGATTCTCTACCGAGGCTGTAATCTCTGGCATGCAGTCGTTGTATTGCCAACTCAAAGAGGCATCAAAAGACACAACTTCAGGCCAGTTGTAGTCTTTATTTACAACAGAAACAGGATGCAATGCCGATTCATAATCTTCATGCAGTTCCGATTCAGAAACATATTGACCACTGACACTTACCCACCATTGCGGCGTGATGTCCCACATTACTTGGGTATTCACGAAATGGTTTGGCTCATTTTCAATCATTCGTTTTACAGCATCATTGCTTGAGCAGATGGCACCTTCGCAGTGACCAACAATTCGCTTATAGCTGTAGTTGGCATTAATTTGGAGATCATCGCGGGGTTGCCATTTCACAGCAATTTCACCCCCAAAACTCTCACTCCAAATAGGATCCACCAACTGAGAGGTGTACTGCTCTACCACCGTGCCAACCGTACCAGGCGATGAACCTTCACCAATGATGATTTGCGACGCTGATTCTGTTTTATAAACGCGAATGTTCTCGTGTCGGGTATAAAAGCCCCCGATGCTGAATTGCAGCCTGCTCTCATCCCAAAAACGATACCCAAGTTCATAGGTAGAAACCGATTCGACATCGAGATCCTCATTGCCTTTGAGTATCACGCTGTAGTAGTAATCGTAGTAATTGTTATCGCTAAACATAACGTTCTGCATGTACTGGTTTTCACGCATGTAGGTGCTTAGCTCAAGACGTGAAGGCGTCACAATCGCTTTACCCCACCCAGCCCAAATTCTTTGGTTGTTTGCGAGTTCATAGCTCAAGCGAACTTGTGGCTGCGGATCGATATCATGAGTCAGGTTGTTGTACTGCCAGCGATTGCCCAGCGTTAGTTTGGTTTTGTCCATCACAGGAATGTTCCAGTTCATGTACAAACCGTAAGACTGGTTTAGGAAGTCTGGATCTTCTGCTACGCGCAGGTAAGGCATCGTCACCAATTCATATGTGGAGAACGTGCCAAACTTTTCATCAATCAATCGGATATTGCCACCGACGGTGAGCTCTGTTCCCCATAAGTCCGAAAAAGTATAGTGAGAATCTAAATCGGTTCTAAGAAACTGTGCATTCGCGTGGGTACTGTCGTTAGAGCTGTAAGTCAACCACAGCTCGTTTTCCCAACTGTCGCCATTGCTGCGGTCAAACACATGATGGCCACCAACGAAGTACTCTTGCATCGTCATTTCCGCTTCGTGAGTACGCATTGGCTCTGCACCTGGCATGATAAAGTGCGGTTGGAAATTACCCCAGTTGTAATCTTCACGCGAACGAATACCACCCGCTTGTAAGCTCAATGTATGTTCATGCTTCTGATAATCCAAACGACCACCGAAGCGCTCGGTATACACATTGAAATGCTGGAATGGCTGGACACGCGCTTCATCACTTGTCCACGGCATATGATCAACAAACTCACCGTAAAGACTGTAGTTTGCGTATTCACCAACAGAGCCAGCATGATGGAGCTGATATTCACTGTAATCGTAGTTTCCAAAGCTAGCAGACACCTTCCCTTTTGCTGCACCATCCGCTTCTTTTGTGATGACATTAATAATACCTGTTACGGCATTGCCACCCCATACCGTGCCGACCGGGCCAAGTACGATTTCGATCTGAGAGATATTCTCCATGCTGACCGGGATCAAATCCCAATCGACACCTGAAGACATTGGGTTAAACACGCTACGGCCATCGACCATGACCAACATTTTATTGTTCAAGGTTTCGTTATTGCCACGCACCGTCACTCCCCAATCGTAGTTGGAGTATTTTGCGACATGAAGACCGGGTGCCAAAGATAGCGCATCAGCAACCGAGCGCGCACCAGAGCGTTTAATCTCTTTCGCGGTAATGACATAAACAGAGGCGGGTGTATCAGCAAGGGATTGCGAGGTTCGTGTAGCGGAGACAACCTTGGTTTCAGCCAAAGAGCACAGTGGCATTTCAAGCAGAGAATCAAGGTCATAGTTAGCAGAGGCAGGAGCTACTGCTCCAAACGTGGATGCAATCACGAGGTTTAACGACAAACGCATAGGGTATTTCTCAACGTTTGAACACTAAATATGGAACTTAGGGAAGAGGCTCAAACGTTAAATCACAGTGTATCTATATGAATACAGTATACCATTTACGTTTTTTTGGTTCATTTTAAACCAACGCCAATTACGCTGAGTTATTTTTGTCGAGACGATTAATTGACGTGCTAGATAGTGGGTGTTGGATGTGGTTGTAAAGAGTAAAAAGCGCCGAAAGGCGCTTATTTCACTAATATAATATACCCGTGAGCTTAATCCCAAGACTCAAACTCATTGGGCTTTACGTGCTTTATTTTTAATCTAACGTTAGGATCCAGAGCTGTTTCAGTCCCCATTTCACAAAAGTATTCAACAGCATCTTCGTCTTTAATCATGTCAACGGAGTTCTCAATGACACTCAACCGTCCACCACCTCTAGTCAATGAAAAGTACGCATTCTTGTTTTCATTTACTTCAAATTTCAAAGGAATGAATTCATTTTCTTCAAGAGAAATATCTAACCATTTATAGTTATCTAAACTCTTCCCTTGTCGTGGAGCATAAACTGTTTTCAACCCATTTTCGTCAACAACAAAGTACATCGAATTCTCGGATTGATTAAAGCAAGCTTTCAAACTGCTACCTTTATTTTCTAAATCACATGCGAATACGACAGCATTTTGATTACAACTTGCACTCACAGAAAGTGAAAGAGACAAAGACGATAAAAAGTTTATGATGTTTACATTCCTAATGAACAAGGAGCCCCCTCTCATCATACATTCAAGAGTCACACGCAAGAATCAGAGGATAGTTATAAGCTAACACATCTATTGTAAATTCAGTGAAACTCAGGTTCATTTGGGTCTTGAAATTGTTCAGGAAACCTTTTGATCAATTCTTCTTCTAATATCACCGAGCCTGATGATTGACCACCACCAAACGTGTTCAGCTCGGAAGTCTCTTCGCAAGATGAGCTAAATACAAGCTTACTACCTTTATAAACATGCAAGCTACAGTTATCAGCTAAATAGCCGATACTATATCTGTAATCCCCTGAGTAGAAAAAATATTCCTACCTTGTAACTTACCAAGTCTTACATGATAACTTAAAAACTTACCTTTTGGGGTTTCTGCACTTTTTGGGTATTCTAATTCCACTTTATCGCTTGTCCCATATCGATACTTTACATAACCTGTACTTGGACTTCTATGCTCAGCCCCACACAAGGAAACATATTTTTGGTTATCTAACTTTGCATTAAAGTAAATATCCTCATTATTCTCACACAAAGTTACCGTTGTATCGCTTAGTTTTTTGTCTATCTGTGGGTGTACTGCTAAAGCAGGAAAGCTTATTATGAGAATACTTAAAATAGCCTGAAATCTAATATTTTTCATTATTAGTTAAATACCTTATCTCCCCATAAAAATTTGAAGTTGTCTCTACGCTTCGGGTAAGATTTTTTGCTAGTATAACGGTTTACTTTTTGGGTATTTTAATTCTAATTTATCGCTTGTTCCATATCGATACTTTACATAACCAGTAATTGGACTTCTATGCCACTGCAGGTATAGAGAGTAAAAAGCGCCGAAAGGCGCTTAACCGTACATCTTTTACCAAAACCTCTTTGATATACATGTTAATAAGCCATAAATTAGGTTAAAGTAACTTCTTAAAAGTAACAAAGTCTAAAACTTAATATACATATTACTTTAGGATTTTTATTTTACATAAAAGTCATTTAAATTTAATTTCATCTATATAAAGTCTGAATAGCCGTCTGCCGGTATAAATTCCACGCCGAATAGCTTAGAGTTTTTTATTTTTTCAACTAAACTTTTATGGAAAAAACACACTTCAACCAACCAGGATCTATCACTATCTGCCTTCTGTGTACTGGTATAGTCTGAATTAGTTTTTCATCTAATATAAGATTAAGAATACCACTAATCATCTCATCACCACTATAATCCTTTCGGTACCTCTTGATCTTACTTTCAGATCTATCAATCAACTTAATCTCGTTGACAACTTGTAGCATAAGAAAATCATGTTCGCCTTTATCATGAAGTTTAATATCGACCCAATTAATCCCAAAAATGTTATTCAAATTTAATTTCGAAAATTCATTTTTCTTAATCGAGAAATTTGGCATCTCAAGTATATCTGGGATGTCATAATCATCTTGTGGAAGAAATTCGACTATCAAGGGAACAGGTGCTTTAGGGTAAGTAAAACTCGTTAAGGGCACTGAATCGATGTATTCATCTGGAAAACAGTAAATTGGGGAATTGACATACTCTCTTGCAAAAAAATATTCACTCATTTTCCAACCTCAAGTTTTCTAGGTTTCATAATTTTACCTTTACATTCTTTATAAGTGCCAGCAGCAAGGTCTGCTGATTTAGCATTGTTGCCATAAGGGATAGGAATCATCGGCTTACCGACCTTCGTTAAACAAACATCTGGGAGCGTTGCATTTACTTGATCTACAGATTAAATCTTGTGTGGAATGAAAAAAGCGCCTTTCGGCGCTTATTGTACATCCCTTACCCAAACGTCTTTGACGTCTTTTTTAAGAAGGTCAATCACACTTTGGTGAATGAAAACTAAGCCAAAATCTTCTTCTAGTTTAAAAATTAATCGTTCTTCTAAGGGAATATGTTCTAATTTAGAGAAATCAAACTCTGTTGATTCGATATCTAACCAGTTCAACATACCGTATTGTTTTTCTTTATCCGTCAATTTATAAGTTTGATGGATGTAAGGCATACGATAATCTTCGTAAACTTTAATTTCATCATCAGATGGTTGGCTTGGAGAACAATCCACGCGAGCGTCTAACCACTCTACTCCGTGTACAACCAATTTCTCTACTTCTGATGCAATATCACTGATGATAAATAGCTTCGGAGAAAAGGTCATTTCAAGCAGTAAGTCAGGCTCTACGGGTACTATTGGTTTGGGGGTTTGCTGGAATGGGAAGTCAATTAAACTTTTCTTAGATAGTATCTTATATTGTTTTTTCATAAATAATATTTTTAGGCGAATTTTCTGTTTATCTACGACTTACATGTAACTATAATACTACTTATTAATCGTATATTGTTTAAGGAAGCTCATATGATCGGAGTTAAGTGTTTAAAATTTACCTTTTCAGCAAAATTACCAAAAAGCTCTGTTAGTAGCTACTCTTTTGATGGTAAATTCCTAGATTTGGTAGTCAATGATCACACTGTATCACCTTATTTAAAGTTAACCTCGACTAGCAATGATGTTTCTGAGTACTACTCATCGGACATGATTCATGGTTATATCGCAGATCTATTCAACATTGTCGATTGCAATGTAAAGGAAGCAGATAACTATATATATATCAATGCTATATTCACAATTGAATTCGGTCTTAACGATCAGATAACTCTTGATGTAAACGAATTTTTTTATTGCCAGGAAGAAGGAAACTATTCATATGCAGTAATAGGTTCTTTTACTAACTCAGATTGCCCTTCATTGGCAGAATCAATAGAAGTCGACGCGATCATTGAATTAACCTCAAAGTTGAGCATAGAAGAAATGACTATGTAATATTAACTTCCTGGGATACTATGTCACTTTCTTCAAAGGTAGACATCAGCTGTTCATCCATTAAGATAGAGTATTCATCATCAATAAAAAATATTCTATCTTTTACACTAATTTCACTAGATAGTATAGATATCTTATTATAGGATATAATATCACCAGACTTATAGTATTCAGACTCACTCAAGTTAATACATTGTTTTACAGATAATATCTTGAGATAATAATAAGATTTAATTTCAACATCTCCATCAGTTAATATAGTCTTAATTAATGATATATTGTAACAATCCATTGACGATATTTTATTAGCAATGGTAGCATCTAATAAAAAGCCATCGGCATAGCGATATACTTTTTTCAAATTTTCTTCTAATATTTTTTCAGTAGAAAGAATAAGCAAATCATTAGCATAGGATGTAATAACATCATATGCTACTTCGAATGTCCTAATATCTGTTTCTAAAAAATGAAATTCACTAGTGGCATAGTTTTCAGTTACTTCAAAAAATTTCCGACGTTGCTCAATCATAAGTTATCCTAATTTACTTATATATTTCGTATGAAGTTTTTAATCTACCAGAAATCATTCCTGACATTCTTGTTTGAAGGGGATCTTTATAAAAATTATGATTTCTATTACAGTTTACAGAAGCACAACCATCCCCCTTTGGAAGGAAGTTATCTCCATTTGGCGATACTTTTAATTTTCCAATAGTGATATCAAAATTAATTATTTTTGACAAATCATCCATTCTATCTACAATTTCTTGACATTTGTAATTCTTACATTTTTTAACAATTTTCTTTATTTCCTTCCTTACTTTTCCACAAACCATGAAATGATAACCTTTAGATATTTCTTTGCTCGAATTTTCAGTAATGATTTTGTCGATATTCTTGGAAGGGATTAGGTTATCAACCGTAGACCAAGAAGCGTGGTTAGTTGTGTGATGTGGGACCCTAAGTTCACACGCAAGTGTATCTTTACTGGGTATTAATAAAAGATTCTTGGGATGGTTAACGTTATAGCATGATTCACGAAGTATCTTCCTATACGTTTTGTTGATAAAGTCTAGTGACGAAATTGATATTATGTGATGAGGGGTCAATATCCTCACAGGTAAATCTTTATTCGTTGAGTTTGTAATCCAAGGGTGTTTGTGAACTTTATTACCAAACATTTCGCATATTGGAGCCCAGTTACTACTAAATTCTGAAAATCCCTTGGGAGATCGACCTGCGTGTCTTTCCAGATTTGATTTAGTCAGCGTATTCCATTTTCCCATAATCTATGCCTTTATAAATTTATGACCAATACATTGTGTTTTCAGTTTTCCAATCTCTTTATTACATATTTCACAACGACCAGGTTTCATTTCCTTTTTCTCATTCGCCTTCGCAGAGTTCTTTCCTGACTGAGCAGACTCACCGGTATTATGTTTTACTTTTGCTGGGTACGTTTTCTCGCCCTTACCTAAGATTCGAGCAAAAAGCTTATCAAACTCGCCCATCGCTTCTTTTAGTTTGTCCGGCACCATCTTATCGATGATTTTTACCTCATCCGCTAACTTCAAGAAATACGCGCCGAGCTCATCTGCGCCCATTCTGTTTGCGTATGAAGCCAGCTCAGTTGCCACTTCAATACAAGGTTTTAGAACATCACTAACAATTTGGCTGGTTTGCTTGGCGTAATCCATCCAATCTAATGTACGCAAGAATTTTTCTGGATCGCCTTTACCCATGCCTCTTAAAACGGCCAGCAAAGTATCTTTTGATGTTCCTTTGCCGCCTTTTAGCGCAACTTTACACGTACCTTTGACTGCACTACCAAATGTAGGAACGCAGCCGACAAGGGTAAGTGAAAGCGCTAACCAGTTTTCGGGCTTATCACGCTCTTCTTCACTCAACAAAGTCATAACGTTCGCAGATAAATCGCGCACGTCAGCGGCTTGGTCTACAACAGGAATCATCGTCAGCGCCGTATTGGCGATGATCTGCTCAACGGAAGCATCATCGTTGAAATCACCAAGAATCACGCCCCAAATCCAACTGGCGGCACCAGACATTCGAGTCCAAGCATTTTCCCAGAAGCCAACCTCGCCTTTCTTTGTTTCTTCAATGATCAGTTGAGCGTTAGCACTAGGATTAAAGTTCGGATTGGTCTTAGTTGGAACATTCGGCATAAAGTCGCGACTGTCCTCACCGTACTCTATGGCAAACTCACCCGGAGCAACGCCACCGACCGAAGCTTTACCATTGTTGTCTAATGTTCCTTCAAATACGGCGCCAGATTGATCTGTGAGAGTGTAAGTTGCGCCTTGAACGGGTTCACCATCTGAGTAAGAGAGGTACAAGTCAACCGTATACGTCCCTTCCTGATCTTCCGTAACAGAGACCGATGGATTTTGTGCGCCACCGAGACACATGGTGTTGGCTTTGTTCATGGTCATTTGATCGGACAATCGACATACACCCTTGCCTTCAAACTTAACCGTTGGTGAGGCTGAGATGAATTTTGCTTCGGCTTCTATGGTGCCAGATGCAACGCCTTTTTTGTCGCCGCCTGCATCACCAGTACTTTTTGAGAATGTACTGCCTTTGATTGCAACACTGTTGCCACCATCCATAGAGATAGTCGTTGTGCCACCAGCAAGATCTGCTGATTTAGCATTGTTGCCATAAGGGATAGGAACGATCGGCTTACCGACCTTCGTTAAACAAACATCTGGGAGCGTTGCATTCGCTTCACCACCTGAGCCTTTATGAACTACCGAAAGTCCATTTGCACCAACTGTTACGCCCATAACCAATCCATTTGAATTTTGTTGATTGAATAATAAAAGAGATCGCATATTGCAATCTCTCTAAATGACTAGTGAATTTCACTAAACCGCTAGTGACATTCACGATAAAGCTTAAAACTGGCAGAAGATCTCATTTCGAGATCTTCTGTTTATCGATACACTTCAAGCAATTGCTGAAACTTTAAATCTATTACGATGTAAGTCGCGGCATACATGATTGCGAAGGTAATCGCACTGACGCCTAAAATCAGCTTGGGTGAAATCACCCTTTTTAACGGTTTTTTAAGGTATTTGGCCTTAAGGTTAACCAGAGAGACTTTCTCTTGCTCCGCCAAACGTTCGTCACGCACTAAGCGATAAATGGTATTGCCGATTTCTGCGAGCTTTTCGTTACCGCGCTCTTCACGGCCGTACTTTCCCTGAAAGCCAAGTTGAAGCAGCAAATAGAGAAACTCGATGACGTGACGGTATTTGCGCGGGTCTGCTTTTAAACGCTCGAGAATGACGAAGAACTTATCACCGCCAGATGTTTCATTGTGGAACTCTGACAGTAAACTGTTCTGGCTCCAATGGCTATTAGCGCCCCACTCTTGTCGACAAACCGATTCATCAATCGCAGCACACAAACAGTATCGGATGACCAAAATGGATGCGCGATCCAATTCCATTTCATTGAGCTTACGTTCACCTTTTCTTATCTCGCGAGCCACTTGTTCACGAAACGGCATTGGGTCATCAAGCCAAGGAATCGAAGACATACAAGACAAGCTGGCGATCAACCATGAAAACTGGTCGACCAACGGGTTGATGCCCATGTTTTCAATGTTTAAGTCTTGTACCGCGATGTTACGAGATAAGTCAGGCGCTGGCATCACCTCCATCGGTTTGCCAGGCTCTGGTTGGAATAAGACTACGGTGACGTCAGTTTCTGCATAACTCATAGACGAACAGCCCATAGTTGCAACGACAAGTTAGCAAAGTCACCCGCTACGTGAACCGCAATCGCAGCCGTGTTTTTCAGTGCCGCCCACTCTTCGCCTGTCTTATCCAGTTCGAAGTAGGTGTAACCTGCGTGGTAAGGCAATGCACGAGGTACGACTGGCATTGGTTTAATCTCGATGCCCGGCAGTTGAAGGTTAATCAAGTCACGAATGTTATCGATAGAACCGATCTTCGTTTGGCTAACAAACTGAGTATGTAGAACATCCAAAGTAACATCAGCTTTAACCGCAAGAATAAAGGTTGTGGTATCGATGATCTTGCTGTCTGGAATCGCTGCCGTTCTAATACCATAGTTTTGGTCTCTCAACGTCAGTGGGATTGCACGTTGCTCAGACATCACACTTAGTGTCATCTTCGCACTATCCAATGTACGCGATAGACAGCTGGTTAGGTCGCCATGGTTGTATTTGGTGAACTCGACTGGACGACGAGACGCTGAACACAAAGTCGAAAGCTCACCTTCCGCCTGAAGAAGAATGCGATAAAACGACTCAGGATGAACCCCTTCAGCGCTTGCAAAGTGCCAGAATAGCGGCTCGTATCGGTTTAGGGCTTGTAGCAGCATGAAATCAGAAACTGAAGATACGCCTTGCTGGTCAACCACGCCTAAGCGCTGAACGATAGATTCTGCACGGTGTTTCAGCATAGATGCGAATTCGGTGGCGAACTTGTTCAGAACGGTTGAAGCGTGAATATCGATGCAAGTCGGAATAAAGCTTTCATCCAAGATAACACTGCCGTCTGGCTTTACTTCTGAGATCTTTAGAATTGGAATCGATGTGTAAGCACTCTTATCTTCATGATCATACATCAAACAGAAGTTGAGCTTACCCACTACGATGTTCGCCATGTCTTCCGAATCATAACAAGCGTCAACCGCCTCTTGAGATTCCATCGTGTAACGTGCGCCGTCTTTCTTAGTGCCGAATAGCTCAGAGCGCTCAGAAGGTAGCGGACAACAAAGGTAAACCACCTTGTCAGCAATCGAAGGATCAACGTCTTTCACTTCTGGAAGTTCAGCCAGCAGCGGCAACTCGAATGGCGTTCTGTCTTGAAGAATACCTTCAGCACGAGTGATACCAATTTTGCCCAACGCCAGCAGTTGCGAGTTAATCTCTAAACGCTTGATGCCCCAATGCAAAGGTGATGCATTTGCGCTCAACATGCTCGACAGTTTACTTTGCGAACGATCGAGTTGCTGAAAGTGCTGCGGCTTCATGAACATTCCATCTTGCCAAACAACTGGATTGTATAAAGACATGCTTTTATTCCTTAAAAGTAAACTTGTTCAATGCCGCGAGTGTTGTCAGAAATTAACTCACTGCCTTCTAACTTGAGTTTTATGTAGTACTCGCTCTTCTCTTCAATCACTTCGACTTTACGCCAAGAAGAGCCGTCGATATCGCGAAACGCGACTGAGAATCCAACCGCACGGGTTGCTGGATCAAGCTCCAAGAATTCGTGGATCTTTTCACCAGGCTGCATTTGGTATTCATAACGTTTGAGGTATTCATCACCCAGTGATGCTTTATCGTTCTCAAACAAAGCGAAGAAGTCTAAGCTGCGAAACAACACGGGTGATGTCAGCTCATGAACTCGCAAAATAACCGGAGAGGATTGCCCACCTTCACGAACATTCAAAACCGAAGACGCCTCAATCACTAATTCGATTGAGGACGTTTCTGGCGTAATGCCTGTTGATTCTTTAAATTGCCCCCACATGGAACAACCGGATAGCAAAGCGCATCCGAGTAATATAGCTATACTACGCATGACTTCCCTTAATCGCTTTGGTGTAGTTTTTCTTGATCAAGCCTTTCAATGATGTCTCATTCATTTGGCGACGGTTATTGGCGTAAAACTCAAGATACTCACCCCATAGCTTTGATTTGGTGGTGAACATGGATTTACTTGCAACGTCGTTTGCAAACGTGACAGGGTCATTCGTCTCTGATTGTTCAATCAGCAACTCATTGAGAGCCTTGCTAAAAATAATTTGATGATCGTTGAGCTCATCCAACATTTGCTCCACCAATTCATTCGGAGACAGCAAGTTCTGGCTATTTAGCGTCAGCATCAGCTCCGCTAAGTTTGAATCCGCTTCACTTAAACCCTGTTCACCTTTGAGTGACTCAACTTCATGCAGGTCTTTTTGCAGGTTATCGATACATAAACGAAGACATGTACCCATCTGTTTAAACAACAGAGCTTCGTTGCTGATCAGATCTGGGTTGCTAATACCCAAACCTTCATAAAATGCCTTACCGATATCGGAAGAATGCGTAGCGCTCTCGGCTCCTAGTGAATCATTGCTTACAAAGCCGACTTGGTTCTCTGTCGCTTTCGTTTCTGGCTGAGTAGGTTGTGCTGATGGAATAAAAGCTTGCGTTACCTCTTCCCATTTCTGACCAACAGGCTCTGCTCTTTGAGCAACATTTGATGTCACGTGATCAAGTGGTGCTTGATATTGAGGCTGTTGAGGCTGGGTAACCTCTGGTTCCACCCTACTAGTTTGAGGTGGAACGGCTTCCGTTTGCGCAAAATCTTCTGGAATGAACGCCGCTTGCTTAGTTTGTTCTGCCACGGGTTCGACAGATGCTTTACTCGTGGCAGTGCCTCCCAACCAATCTTCCGGGATTAAGTTTGGAATATCGAATTCAGAATGGATGCTGAAGCTGTCATCAACGACTTGTCGCGTGTTTTCGACTGGCTTAGCCTTTGCAGGCTCTGGCTTTTCGACATCGCGGATAAGATGGTCGTCTTCACGCTGCATCGAAAACTTTAGATGAGCAATAGGATCGTCAGTATTGACATCATCTTGCTTGGTCTCCATGAACAAGTCTTCTAATGCACCGACTTTTTCTTCCTCTTCTACAACCGCCTCACCGAGATTGACGAGTGGATCATTCGATACACGTTCTGGCGCAATGTCAGAAGCAATATCTTGCGCTGCTGTGACATGCTCTAGCGAGACACCAATTTCGTATTGACCCAGAGAAATCACATCGCCATCAACAATGGACACAGGTTGGTTCTTAAGTATTTTGTTGCCATTCACCATTGTGCCGTTGGTCGACACATCGCTGATGTAGTAAGTGTCTCCGTATACGCTGATCAGACAATGTGTGCCAGAGATGAAACGGTTATGATCAGTTAAAGGTAGTGTACAGCTCGGTGCTCGACCGACTGAACCACCACCTTCTGGCATTTCAACATGCTTCGCGCCCGTATATTCCTCCGGGCACTTTGAAATGAATAGGACTAGCTGATGTGTTTGCATTGCTAAACCTTAAAATAATAGAGAAACAGACAGCTCTAACCCACCAATTCCATCATTTACTACAGGAAGAATGTAGGAAGCTTGTGGGATGATTTGGATATGTGCATCTGGATTACTGCCAAGTTTGATTGCAGTACCAAGCGTGACTACCGCACCAAGTTCAAACTGGTCGATATCTTCAATCGCTTCGTAACGAAAGCCGTCTGGGTCTACCTTCCAGCGGTTGGAGTATTGAGAGTAACCTAATGACAAACCAGCACCGATGTAAGGAGTAAAGATGCTCCAAGAGCTCAATGCGTATTGAGGAACGACACGGAACTCGTAGTTAGTCACTTCTTGATAAACGCCATTTGAAGGTGCATCAACATCTTCTGCAAGGTAGTTCAAGCCAAGCCACCAGCGCCAGCGATTGTTGTTCTCATCAATAGGGCGAGTGTGTACAAGTCCGTATCGCAAGGTATCTACGTCACCACTAGAACCTTCGTCATAGTCAATACTTTCAATCGTTAGCATATTGACTGAGCCGCCGTATCGTTCCCCTTTAGCAACCGCAAAAGTAGAAAATAGGCACATGGCTGAGATTAGCCCAACTTGACTTGGTTTTAGCATTTCGTCCCTCTTGGAAAACCTTGTAATAATATTCAGGGGCGAAAGATATCAAGTCTCTTTTCTTTTTCAATATGGTAAAAAATAGCGCCATCAAATAAGGCAATTCACCTACAAATAAAAGCAATTTAACTAGCGTTATATTCATTTAAACGGTTGACTCTATTCCATCAAAAAAACAGAAAATTAATCACACCTCCTAAATTAGACTCAACTTAATTAGAAACGCATACATTCGCATCATGAAAACAAACTGCAAACTTTCATTAACAAAAACTATTCAAGTGGGAACTAATCAAGGTAATCTTAATTTTAATAATCTGAACTCACTTCAAACTATTAGATGAAATCATAACTGACATAAATATTAAAAATGTATTAACAAGCAACTTTGTCTCAATTATTGGAATACACATCACTTTGTGTAATGCCAAAAAAATCAGCATAAACCTTCAATTTTGTGAACGAATGTCACACTAAGTCAAATTATATTGATTTAGATATTATTTATTATTCTATTTCTTTCTTTTGCCTATAAAATCCATCAAAAAAAAGATGATAGTCCCGTCTTTATAATTAAAAAGTCGGCTGACTACCTTTCATATAATCAGTTGGAATTGGAAAATATGTTTTTCAGCGACTTCGCTAGAAGGCCGATCGATGAAAGTAATCCAAGCGGCTCAAACCCTAATGGCTTAGATGATTTTGACGAAATTAAGCGCCAAATAAATAACCTGAATAAAGTGACTGGTCGAGTATCATGGAAAACGATTCAAACACTTTCTAAGAAAATTCTTAGTACTCAGGGGAAAGATTTTCGTTGTAGTTGCTACTTTACCGTGGCGGCTACGCACAACGATGGCTTGAAAGGCTTGGTTGAAGGCTTGAACTCACTGCTCGACTTATGTGTTGTGTATTGGTACACCGCCTACCCAGAGCACGCGAAGGCCAATGCACGTATCAGTGCCATCGAGTGGATGGTCGAATACACTGAGAAGCGAATTAAAAAGCATCGAGCCTTACCAGAAGAGCTCCCGCTTATTGAAGCGGCGCATCAACTGTGTTTACGCATCGAAGAAGAACTGCGCCTACATTATGGGATTAAAGCGCCATCATTCGGTCGCATTCGTCGTATATTGAACCAATGGATTGAAGAGATTAAAGAAACAAAAGCAAAGGAAGCCAAAGCATTAGAAGTCAAACAAGCGAAGCCAGAAACACCAACGAATCCGGCTGGCATCCAAGTCAATATTGCGCCGCCACCTAAAACAGAAACCAAGCCGACGCCTCAGCCGCAAGTAAAAGAAGCGCCTAAGTCCAGCCGCGCGGTTGTATTTTCTGTTATTGGATTGCTTGTCGTCGCATTTGCTTCCCACTTTGTTTACAAGCAGCACAAATACCAGACTCTGAAAGATGACATTGAACACTCGTCACTAACACAGCTAGCAACAATCGTCGATTCATTGAGCGTTGAGAACAAAGAACACCGCATCGCTTTACGTTCTGCGACGGTCGAACGCCTTGATACATTAATGACCGATTGGGCAATCGACCCCGTGAAAGTCAGCGAAGTGAATACCATTGATGAGCTTACTAGTGAATTGACGGAGATCTACCCGGATTCATCATCTGCTCAGCAACTTCGAGAGAATTTTTTAGACCAACGTTCTCGTTTCGAAAATGAATTCGATGTCATATACAAACGCTTTGCCTATGCTAGGACGGTATTTGCCAACGTAGCGAAACAGAACACCGACAAGGACTCGAAGAAAGCGTATGAATACAGCAATTCGCTGTTCCCACTTCTTGGGCGGATTGAGTACGCAGAAAAGAATGCGCAGCAAAAGGAAATTGAACGCTCCCTCCTTTTACTGAACACCTACCTATATAAGATTAACCAGTTGCAAGCTGCAACAAACGACAATAAATAACAATACAAGTACAGAAATTATAGGCTTATGTTCAAACAAAAAATACTAAGAAACCCGATCGTGGTTTCTACCATAGTGGCTTTGCTATTAGCCGCGATATTTGCAGCAGTGTATTTATTCTTACTTGAAGATGCAGATAAGCTATATCTATGGATTGGCCTTGGCGTCATTTCTGCGTTTTATCTTATATTCCAGTTGTCACTATGGTTTAAGAAAAAGAACAACTCGAAAGCTCAACGTTTGGAAACCGAGGAAGAAGCCCTTTCTATGGTTATCCGCCCTCTTCTTTCTCATTCAGGGAAGAAACCAATCTATCTAATGATTGGTAATAAAGGGTCTGGCCGACGTCAATTTTTGTTTAATTCAAGCGCAATTAAACCAATGGATCGTTCTCGCACTGCAAAAAACGATTTCTTTGAATGGTATGAATCTGACGGTGCGGTTTATGTAAAACCAGACCAACGCCTCGTATTCCAAGAAGTATCCAGTAGCGATGCTTCATTGTGGAACACGTTTGTTGATGAAGTTATTCGTCACCGTCCAAGAAAACCGTTTTCTGGCTGTTTATTTTTTACTGACTTTGAGTTCATGATCGTCTCAGAACCAGAGCAAAAAGATTACACCATTACCGCACTATTGCAGCGCCTAAGCTCTATTAGCGAAAAAACATCATCGGCACTACCGGTTTATTTGATGATGTCTAAGCTTGATAAGTTGGACGGTTTCAAGGAGTACGTACATTTCAGTTCTCTGAAAACTCGTGTGGAATTCCTTTCTATTCCTCTTAAAGAAGCGAAAGGCGTCATCACTGAGTACTACCGAGATGGTTATCGTAATCTGGTGAAAGTACTGGAAAGCAATGCTCTGGACGCTTCTGCAAATTCGACGGACATCGATGAAAAACAAGCTATTCTGTCCTTCCCGAAACAGTTCGAGCTTTGCCAAGCAGAAATCAGTTACGTCCTTGAGCGTCTTTGCGATGCGAACAGCGGTGCTTACTCGCTCGACATTCGTGAGATCTTCTTCTGCTCTAGCTTACAAGGTGGTCGTAAGTACAACCTGTTAGCAAAAAGCTGCAGCAATTACTTTAATTTGCCGATCATTGCTTCAGAGCACACACAGCTGACAGAAACGCCTTACTTCTCTCGCTTCCTGATTGACTCTCAGATTTTGCCTGAGAGCGACTTTGCGGGTGAAAACAAAACGTATTTACGCTTAATCCAACGTCAAAGTCATTTGGCCATGTTAGCGTCTGTTATCTTGTTAGCTGGCGGTACCTACTTCTTTGTTACCACACTAGACAGTAACTTGCGTGTGATTAACCAATTGCTTGGTATTGATGACAACGGTCAGGTTGAACAAGAAGCAAGCTTCAATCAGCTTCTCGTAAACGCCACTCGCGCTATTCAACCTTCGTACAGTGCATGGTTAGAAGGCTCTCGAGCTCTAGATGAAGAAGTACTTCCGCTGAACATTAGCCGCCTGGACCAAAGCACACGCCTGGCTTACGAAGCACTGCTTAAAGAAGTGGCACAACAGCTTATGCCCGTTGTTGAGAGAGGCTACCGTCTAGAGTTGACGCACAACCAACATGACGTTGCCGCGACACTGCCATTGCTAAAAGGCTACTTGATGCTGAACGATCGCTCAAAGCGTGACATTCAGTTCCTACGTCGCCAGACCTTGCAAACCCTTAATGATTTGAGCGATAAGCCGGATGTAGTAAACCAGGCAATGCGCTATTTAGACGCTTATTTCCGTACTCAGTTTGCGCCTGTTGATATCAATATGGACATTGTTCGTGCCACTCGCCGTTCATTACTGGCGAACTCTAACGTCGACCTTGTTTATGCGGGTATTTTGAATCAAGCCGATGCTATCGACCTTGGCACGCTAGATCTTCAACGCGCCGTTGGCTTTGAGTTCAACAACGTGTTTAACGAGCCGCTAGACGACAACCGCTTAGTGATTGACAAAGTCTACACGTCCACTGGCTTTAGTACTTTCTATCGCCCTCGTGTGGACCTGATGTCACAGCAAGTTATTAGTGACAACTGGGTTCTTGGCTTGTCTAATCACGTGATCCCTACGAAACAAGAGCAGGATGCGTTTAAGACGCAGGTACGTAAGAAATACACCGATGACTACATCAACTACTGGCGTAATGCACTGAGTGAACTGAAAGTACAGCACTACAGCAATGTGGGCGACTTAACGAATGCAATCGACCTGATTTCCGGTCCGTCTTCTCCAATGACCACTGTATTAAAACAAGTGTACGCGAACACCCAGTTTTCTCCGGTTGGTGAAAAGAATGCATTAATTGCCAATGTAAACCCTAAGCTAGCGGAAGTTGCAGATGCGGCCTCAGAAGCAGTAGAAGAAGCCGTACAGCCAGATTACTTACTGATGAAGCGTGTTGAGCAAGCCTTCCACTTGTTAAACCAACTTCAAGTCAGTGAGACACCTAACTCCCCTACTCCATGGGATGAAACCATTGCAGCATTAAGCCGTGTTCGTACTTACATGAAAGACATCGCTGATGCGCCAGATCCACAAATGGCCGCACTTGCAGCAGCGCAACACCGCATGAACAGTACAGAAGCGGATCCGCTTATCAAACTGAAGCAGATCGCGCAGAAGTCTCCAGAGCCAGTGCGTAGCTGGTTACTTGATGTGGTACAGCAAAGCTGGTCAGTGATGATTGCTGAGTCAGCAAAAGGCATTCAAACCCAATGGTACAGCGAGATTTACACCAAGTTTAAAGAGCTAGGGCTTGGTAAATACCCATTTGATCTGAACGCGACAGAAGAGATTTCAATTGAAGACTTCGAGCTGTTGTTCGCATCAGGTGGTTTGTTAGATACGTTTATTCAGAAGAACTTCGCACCGTTCTACGATACAAACTTGTGGACACCAAAGCAGGTGGATGGCGAGACAATGCCTCTTTCGCCTGCCCTATTGGTGCAATTGCGCAATTACAACGTTATCCGCGATACGTTGATCAACAAGAGCACAAACCGAGTTTATATCCCGTTCAGCGCGAAAGTATTAGACCTTGATTCCAGTGCTATCCGAGCCACTCTGAAAATTTCAGACACGGATATCAACTACTATCATGGTCCGAGCCGAATTCGTGAGATGGAGTGGCCGCCGCAGAACGGTGACTTCAACATTAGTATCACGATCCAAGATGTGACAGACGAGGGCAAGCAGCACGTTCTTAATAAGAGTGGTCAGTGGGCGATATACAGATTGCTAGGTGATTCGACCCTGACAAACACTCATAACGGTAGCTTCGTCAGTGACATAAAAGTGTCTGGGAGGGACTTAAGCCTTCGTATCACTCCTTTGACACAGAAAAACCCATTCACTCTTGCTGAGCTGTATAACTTTACACTCCCTGAGTCGATTTAATAACAATATAAAAACCAGAATAGGCAGAACACATGATTTCGAACATGACTTTACAAGGCTTAGACAAGTTAGACCGCAAAATACTATCCAGTCTGTTATCTAACGGACGAGAGTCGATTGCGAATCTATCACGAAATATCGGTTTGTCTCGTACTGCTGTTGCAGAAAGAATTAATAGGTTGGAAAAGACAGGGATCATCAAGGGCTACACTGCTCAGATCCGTGTTGAAAATGAGGGTCGCAAAGCTGCCAGCTATCTGCTGATCTCTTGTGAAAAGGGCAAGAAAAATGAAGTAACGAACGCCCTTAAAGAGATTCCAGAGGTACGACTGACCAGCGTTGTGGGGGGTAGCTTCGACATTATTGCTCTCATCGAAGCACCTGACCTACAGTCTATTCACCACCTATGTAATGAAATTGAATCTTTTAGCGGAATTCAGAAACTCGACACAACGGTGGTACTCCACCAACCAATCAGTCGATAAGTTTTTTTAGGTTCCCGCCGAACATTCTTTTCAGACTAAAAAGCCGCGAGTCAATCGCGGCTTTTTTGTATCTCAATTTTTGTACTCTTGGCAGCCAAAGCTAGATGCTACCAATCACACGTATCTTGGCATCTTTCTCACCTGGGCTACCAAGCCAAAAGGTTTGACCCAGCTGATTCCCTTCCCCATTACCCAGCTGGTTCTCTGGGATGGAATCGAGATTCACCGTTAGCTTAAGGTCCCAAGACATCGGGTCACGTAGAATAAAACGCATCAATCCCACCAGCGTCTTGTGCAGCTCGCCATCGTAGGAAAATTGCCTAAACGTCTCAAAATCAATGTTGTCGATGCACAAGTTAAACTTGCCGTTCAAATCCGCAATACTTTGCCCCAAATGTAAGGTCTGCCCTAATACACAGTTGGCACGGTTAAGCTTGTTGCGTTGGCTTTCTGCAATGTCTACTCGTCGATACACCCACTCTTCGATTCGTACACTCGGTAGCGAGAAGTAATGGGAAACAATACCGGAAATCAGCTTAGGAGAGCGTGTACGGGTAGACAGCTGGTTAACATAAGAGAGGATCTTTGCTCGGTCTAACTCCGCGACATCGCAATCTTGCATGACGTCAGACAGACCTGCCAAATGCAGGATCCGCCCTGAGAACGCGTCACTTGCACCGCTTTGGTACTGCACGTGATAACGGTATTTCTTCCAAACACGGTACAGCAAGCTAGTGTAACGATTGTGGAAGAAGTCAAAGAAGTCTTTTACCGGGTTATCATCTGGATCACGTCCAGCAAGCTTCTCGGTATAAGACGCTGGCAATGGCGAACTTGAGCCATGTAAACCTAAAAAGTTCGTCTCGACGCGCGAATACTGTTGCCCATTTCTTTCCATGTGAGTGATAAATTCCATATCACTCTTTGGAAAAGCCAGACTCGGCGAGACACTAAACTCTATGCGCTCTTGGTGGAAGTACTTGTTCTCACCAACCGCGACAAAGTTAGAATTTGGCTCTAGCTGGTAGTGCTTCTCAAGCAACAATACCGCTTGATAGAAGCTGAACTCATACGACTTGTCAGTAAGTGTTGTAATCATAGAATCGTCTGCTGCCCAATCAGGCTTGCCCAGTTGTACACTTCACCTGTCGCTTCATCAAACACCTCCAATTCAGTAAAGGAGTTCACACTCGAATACAAACGGATGAATTCATTGAGTACGGTTGCCATCAGGAACATATCGCCTTCATTTACGAAGAACTTCGAATTGGTCACCAGCTTAAATTGGTTACCACGTACAGATACGCCACGGAACACGCGGTCAATCGGTTTCATCTCAGACGAAACAATACCATCGAGTCGGTGAATCGACGCGCGGTGAGCTTGTCTGTCGACACGAGAGTGGAAGTCGTATGTCGAGAGCAGCACTTTCAACACATCAATGTTCGCCAGTGACAAATAGTTAAGTGACATATTGGCGATCAGCTGCCACTGAAGCTCGCCGTTCACCTGTGGGCTGACCGATTGTGTCGGCTTGGTGATGTTTTTAAATGTCGCATACGTCGGCGATTTGTGGGTCGCGTAAGTAATGTCGCCCACTGAAAGGCGCTCAGCCAGATCGGCGTTGCTGCATTGCAGTTTCATCAGTACGGTTTCTGTGCCTAAATCCGCAATATCACCATTATGCGTATGGAACGAGATATAGCGCTCTAACCCTCTTCCGCTTACTCGCTCGCCGACTTTTGATTTGTAGAACTCTCGCTTATCACGCTGGTTAATTTGGTGCTCAAACGATTCGAATTCGATTAATGGTTTACGGCGACGCTCGTCTTTGCTCCAACTCTCCACCTGCTCAATTCCGTACACTTCATAGTGTTCTTGAGTATTGCTTTGAGGGCGCACTTTGTATTCGTTTCGACGGTGCTCCAAACGAATTGGATCGCCATCTTTTTCAAATAAGTTCACAGCAGGCGTGCAATGTAGCCTTAAGTGTTTATCTTTAAGTACCACTTCTGAAGGCAATGCGCGCTTAAAGTAGAATTTCACTTTCACCGTACTGCGCTGAGGAATGCCTTTTAACCACTCTAAGCCTTTAATGTCGAAGAACATGAACTTGTCTGGCAAAGAGAAAAACTCTTGCAGCAAGCGGTAACCTGCAAATGAGTTTTTGCTATAAGGCAGCAGTGCTTCGTCTTCTTCATGCCCTACCGGCTTAACATATTCTGGCCCCAAGCGATGTTTGTAGCCGCCACCGACATCCAGCTCCACGTAATCCAAGTAACGGAACAGCCAGAGGAAAACCGTGCGGGTAATATGAATCTCACCATGCAAGTGCAAACGCAACGTATCTAAACCAATTCGAGACAGCTCTAGACCATGCTCCGTCGACAAGGTTACATCAATCGCTGAACTGGTGCGGCTGTTGGTTTGTTCAATATTGGTTATCGTGATTGGGTATAGGTCCACATCGTAGCAAGTGCGGAAAAGGCATTGCGTGCCCTCGACTTGCTCACTGGCCATTTCTGCACCACGTTTTACCACCGTTTTCTCAGTAACACTTCCGGTATGCGGTTTTAGCTCACTGATGCACAAAGACGGAATTGAACGCATGTAATGCGGCCACAGCAAAGTCATCAGAGATTGCGTCAGTTCTGGCAGTTCGTCGTCGATCTTCTCTCGAATACGCCCAGTCAGAAAAGCGAAACCTTCCAGCAGTCGCTCGACGTCTGGGTCGAAGGTTCCTTCAGAGAGAAAGTGAGTTAACTTCGGATGATATTTGGCAAACTCACTACCCGACTCGCGCAAATACGTGAGTTCATCTTGAAAGTATTTACTGTTACTCAAGTGGCACCTACTAAACGTTAAATTGGCCGTCGGTTCCCATGTAGACATCGATCGACATTGGGACTTTACCGCCGTTATGGGAAACTTCGCCGCGAATACCAAAGCCGAGTTGTAATGGGTTATGGTGGTCTTCACGGTAATGAACCTCGACATTCAGCAGCCGCGGTTCAAAGCGTTCTATGGTTGATGTGATGTTTTGTTGAATGTGACGAACGAGGTTCGTGTTATTGGAAAGCACGTCGTTAAAATCTGGCAGGCCATATTCATTGTCGATCATTGCATTACCAGAGTGGGTATTCAGCAAGTCAGCGAGGTGAGAGTGTATGGATTCGATCAAATGCTTATGAGACACCACTTTCTCGTAGCAATTTTTTGGCTCACCCAGCTCAATTCGCTCTAAAAGACGATAACCTTTTTCCATGTTTGGTCCTACGAAAAAAGCAGCCAGTCTTCACTGGCTGCTTGATGGTTTCAGTAATGGGTTACTGGTCTAGTTTACCCACTAGAGACAAGTCGAAGCTTGCGCCCATGTACTTGAAGTGAGGACGAACAGACATTGATACTTTGTACCAGCCTGGGTCGCCTTCTACGTCTGATACCTCAACCTTAGCAGCACGCAGTGGACGACGACCACGAACTTCCGCTGGCGGGTTTTCCTGGTCAGAAACGTATTGACGGATCCACTTGTTCAGTTCGATTTCTAGGTCAGAACGCTCTTTCCAAGAACCGATTTGCTCACGCTGTAGCACTTTAATGTAGTGTGCCAGACGGTTGATGATGAACATGTAAGGAAGCTGAGTACCTAGCTTGTAGTTCATCTCTGCTTGTTTGCCTTCTGGCGTGTTCGCAAACACTTTTGGTTTTTGAACAGAGTTAGCAGAGAAGAATGCCGCGTTGTCAGAACCTTTACGCATGGTTAGAGCAATAAAGCCCTCTTCTGCTAGTTCGTACTCACGACGGTCAGAAACAAGGATCTCAGTTGGGATCTTAGTTTCAATTTGACCCATTGCTTCAAAGTTGTAAACCGGCAGGTCTTGAACTGCACCACCACTTTGAGGACCAATGATGTTTGGACACCAACGGTACTTAGCAAATGACTCACTGATCTTAGAAGCCATTGCGTACGCTGAGTTACCCCATAGGTAGTTATCATGGCCATCTGTTACTTGCTCATCGTAGTCAAACGCCTTAATTGGGTTATCTTCTACTGAGTAAGGCGTACGTAGCATAAAGCGAGACGTACATAGACCTAGGTAACGTGCATCTTCGTGTTCACGTAGACCGCGCCACTTAGTATATTGTGGGCCTTCGAATACTGACTTAAGGTCTTTCAGGTTTGGTAGCTCTTCGTAGCTATCTAGACCAAAGAACTTAGCCGAAGCAGACGTGATGAAAGGTGCGTGAGACATTGCACCCACGTTCGCCATGTATTCCATCAACTTAATATCTGGAGAAGACGCTGACATCGCGAAATCACAGATAACAGCACCAACTGGTTTACCACCAAATTGACCGTATTCACGTGTGTAGATCTGTTTGTAAAGACCAGACTTCACCACTTCTGGAGCGTCTTCGAAGTCATCAAGTACTTCATCTTTCTTCGCAGAAATCAGTTCAATTTGAATGTTCTCACGGAAGTCAGTGTGATCAACAAGGTACTTAAGACCACGCCACGTTGACTCAATCGCTTGAACCTCTTCGTTGTGAAGAATCGCATCAACTTGCTTAGACAGTTTTTGATCGATTTCAGAGATCATTAGGTCAACCAAAGATTGGTCTACTTTCTCTGTGTTCGAGCTGCTTAGTAGCTCACTGATGAACGCCTCTACGCCGCGTTTTGCAACGTCAAAACCTTCATCACTTGGCTTTAAACGAGTTTCGTTAAGAATGCTATCCAGAAGTGAGCCTGATTCAACTAAGGCTGCTTCTTGTTCTGGAGCTTGTGCTTCTGCAGACATGATATCCCTTACTCTTCTTTCGCTTCTTGGTCGTTGCCAATGCTTAGTTCATCCAACAGTTTCTTTCTCGCTTCTTCGTCTTGAAGAACCGATGCGATCTTCTTACGGAACGCAGGAACGTTACCTAGAGGGCCTTTCAGTGCAACCAACGCTTCGCGAAGCTCAAGCAAGCTGTTTAGCTCAGGTACGCTTTTCGCGATCGCTTCAGGAGAGAAGTCCTTCATGTTTTGGAACGTTAGATCAACACCGATTTGGCCGCCTTCTTCGTCAGAAAGACGGTTTTCAACGTTCACTTTAACGTTTGGAGACATGCCTTCTAGCACTTCGTTAAAGTTGTCTTTGTCGATATTGATTGGAGTACGTTCTTCGATAGGCGTCTCATCTGCACGTGCAGTAAAGTCACCAACCACCATCATGCTCAGCGGCAGTTCTACGTCGTCTTGCGTATCACCAGTTGCTGGAACATAACGGATATTAATTCGCTCTTTAGGAGCCACCGAGCCGTCACGTGACATAATTAGTTCCTTATTTAACTCTTTAATTAGTCATAAATTGCTTGCCACTCTTCATACTTCTCAGGCAAAAGATCCTTACTTCTGAATAACTGATGGAGTGTTTTTCGAATCAGGTCTTCTAACTGTGACGATAAGTGGGGTTCCCAGCTCGCGAGATTAAACGCTTTTTGTACTTCCCAACCCTTCTCAAGATAAGGCAGACACAATGGGTATAATCCAACAGACTGGTAAGCTGCTATCAATTGTAAATACAGCATAAACTGTCCACGTCCCGAGCTATCCAGCTCGAGTTTGCGGGCAAGTTCTGCGGCATATTCCCCTAGGTTTTCTAGAGTGATATCCTCCATCGGCAGCGAATCTTCTTCAGAGATCACAACTGTTTGCACTACAGGTTGAGAAGTTGAAGAAGTTGCATCTTGAGTCGATAACCAGCTCAAGGTTGCTTCATCTGCAAATGGTATAGAATTCTTAAATGAGAGGTGTTCAATGCCCTCTAATGAATCAACAAAACGTTTCACTTCTTGCTTTACAGCGATTGCCGCATCATCAAAGCCCAAGTTATTGAGCATCGAGAACACGAAGTGATGCCCCGTCAGCCAGAATGGTGCGTCGGTTAATGTACGTTCCAAGCGTTTGATCGTGTCGATGTCGCTTTCTTGATTAGCTTTGTCACGATAGTCCGCCTGTTGATCCGAAGACACCGCCAAGCTCAATGGCGTTTCGTTGTTTTGATGATCAGGAAGACCATCAATGTCATCCCAAGTCAGATGACGATAAATTCGGTATGCCAAAGGGTCACTAGGGTTAGCGTGAATCATCACTTCTGCGACTTTCTTAAGCGTACGTTTCGATGCCGTCGGTGATGAGAAGTCCGTATCAACGTCGACTTCTTGTGTGACGGCCTTCTTGACTGGAGCTGGCTTCGGAGCTGGCGACAGAGGCTTAACTGGTGCGCTTTGAGCCTCTTCAGGCTTTGGCGAATCAACAGCAGTATTCGTTTGCTCAGTTTGAGTCGTGCTTACCGGTACAGAAGGCGCTTGTTCAGGTTGAACTTCACTTGCAGAACCGTCATCGCTCTGGCCATCGACAGCAGCTTGCTGAGATAACATATTGAGCTGAGTGCGGATCTCAAAAAAGTCTGCTTCTGAATCTTGATAAACGTCGTCGTACTGACGCTGCACTTCTTCGATAGTAGAAATACAACTTGAAACCAACGCCCAAGACTGCGGGCTTTCCGCTAACTTACTGCTTACCAGTTTAAACTGATGGTTAAGCCATTCGACCGCGCCATCTCTACCACGCTTACGCGAAGGGTAAAGCTCACCACCAAACTGACTTAACGCATGACTAAGCAGCTTTAAGCCTTGTTCGAAACCTTGTAGGCCAAACTCTTCCGTTAGTGCTCGAATCAAGTAACAGATCGCTTTTAAATCTTTACTGTGCTGCTCTAAGACTTCTGTTGCGTGCGTTTTAACGACCGTCCAATCTACCGTTTCACCAAATAATGAGCCGAACTTCTTCACTTCGGATTCCATCATTTCGTAGCAAAACTCGTAGCGCGCGTCTTCACCTACTGGAGCAGTATCAGAAATTGGCGTAAGCAAACGTTCGATATCAATCACTGACATTAGCCTCTCCCCTCTGCTTGGTAGTCTCTTAACGCTCGTTCAACCGCTATGGCACCGCGTGCAGGACGAGAAAGTTGATGGCTTTTATCGATGGAGTCCGTTGCCATGCTCTCAAGCAAGTCGGTGATTTCACCAAACTTCTTAGGTGCATTTCGCTCAAGATCGGTAAGGGAATCGTGCAGTTTCTGTTTATCAAAGACGGATTGCTCAGTGACCGTGCTAAATAGGATGTATTCGCTACGAGCGACAATCAGATCTTTGACTTTTTTGGTTAGTTCTGGAGTATTACCAAAGTACGCCTTCGCCGCTTTCGCCTCTTCGATGGCTTTGGTGTAGTAATGATCCTTTGCATGCAGCTCAATAGAGTCATTGATGTTCTTCATGACCTTGTTTGGCAACACTTGGCTGTAGAAATACGCCTCAGATTGGTTTAGTAACCAAGCGGCTTTCATTTCTTTGTCAGCAAGCTGCACTTCACCATCAAGGATCAAGCTGGCAATTTGCTCTTCTTTACTTCCTGCGATGGCAGAAATTTTCATCGAGTCGACCGACGCCACATTCAAACCCGCCATCACTTTAGTCAGCGTTTTATCGGCATAAGGGAATAGCGCGCCATCATCGACAAGTTTCTCGCGCAATGTGACTAGCTCTTTACGTAGATCGACCAACGTTTTTGGCAAGTCATCGGCCAAGGCTTGATAAGCCGTCAATTCACCTTGGTTCTTTTTGTACAGCTTAGACAGCTTCATTTGCTGAACTTGGAATGCTTCCCGATATGGCGCCGTTGACATCACGTCTTTTTCCATATCATTGAGCGCCTGTTCAATTGCCCAAGGAGGTTGAGCCAAGAAAGAAGCCGTTTGTGCAGGCTTAATAGTGCTAACCAGCGGCGTACCCGCTTGTGAAATCGTTGGTTCCGATTTTACGATTGTTTTCCACTCTGGTTGATTTTGCTCGTACAGATAGTGGCCTGTCACTGCCATCACACTTAATACCAAGCTTGCTTCAAGCACTTTAAAACGACCGTAACCGCCTTTGTCTTGAGGCTTACAATGCGTCAGTAATAAATCAGCATTACGCAGACTACTAAAAATAGGCGCATTCGATTGAGAATCGATAGATTGAGTATCAATGCGGGCAAGTTGCTGAGCAAAAGAAATAGCGGTATAGCCATGCCCTCTTGGATTATTAATTACTTGCTTGAGCAGCTTCCAAATATGATTTGGAATCAGTGCTGGACGCTTACGATCTTTTAGTTGCTTGTGCCAAGCATCACCAAAAATAGAACCAATAAATAAATGGCCCGTCAGTAGTGCAAGTGAATAAACATCGTCTTGTGGTTCGGTCGTGCCAGTCTCTAGATAAAGTGGCGACGCGTAACTTAAACTCGCTTCGGCGTGAGATTCAGCCTCACCGATATAGCGCGCTGCACCAAAGTCAATCAGCTTGACGTAATCGCCTTCGCTAACCAGGACATTCGATGGTTTGATATCAAGATGACAAATACCTCGAGTGTGCATAAATTCAAGCGCACCAGCGAGTTGGTAAACTAACCAAGCAATGTGATCGTGACGGAAGCCTTTAGAGGAATGACGCTCCATCTTTTCTGCCAGTGATTCACCTTGGATCCACTCGTACATTAAGTATGGACGTTCAAATTCGTTACCGATTTTAATGAAATCCGCAACGCTTGGATGTTGAGAAAGCTCTAATCTGCTTGCCTCATTGACCAACATTTTGCTGGCAATATCTGGCGCGTCCTCATTGACGACTTTACAGCAGATTTGCTTATCAGGTTGGCCTTTTTTGGCGAGATGGTAAACGGTTGTTCTACCATTTTTCGACGGCAAGGTGTCTAGTACATCAAATTGTGAAAAAAGTACGTACTCAAGCTTTGGCTTATTTTTCTGCGCCAACCTTTGCTCGTTATGTTTCTTTTTCTCAATGGCTTTGACAACCAATTGATCAATATATCCTTTGGCCGCTCCCTGCTTATCAGACACTTTGCACTCTTTTATCGAACAAATATTATTAGGCCGAAATAATATTGGTTGAAACATCCTTGTTTCAAGGCTGGTATTTAAAACGAACAGTAAGTCTATTACTTTAGTTATTATTACTAAGTTATTAGACTCTTTGACTTACGCTTTCACTACATCAGTCATGCTGTTTTCTCGTATTAAAAACAAAGTCATTATTATGAGAGCGTTTTCATTAATATTAACGTGCTGATTCATACTAGCATGCGAGTAATTGGAGTAGCCCTTTGTCACCATTAAAATCAAACATCAGTAACGATGAAGGTTGGTTAAAATGATGATTTTTAACTGTAAATGCCAAGAGCGCTAGTGAAGAACAACTGCCCATTGTTCCCCATAACTCATTGATAAGCATAGGCAGTTCGGGATGAGTAAAGCGCTCTGCTTTGGCACCCAGCGCGAAACCGTAATCTTCGCTGTGCGCGCGCAGGTTCGTCATGTCAGAATACACCTCACCGAAAGCATTAAGCTTTTTACTCGCGCGCTGTACAAGGCGGTACATGCCTCTACGGTCTGTCGTGTTCAGTTCAGTATCGATATAACCAAGTTGTGCTAAAGGCTTAAGCTTGAGTGTTTCTAAGGTATTTCTTCGACAAAGAATGAGGCCCGAGCCCCCTTCACTTGGAATAACCCCCCATGGATTATTAGTACTCATGACCATGCTATCGTCGATAAGTTCTTGCATCCTGTTGACCATAGAATCGACGCTAATGCACATCATGGCGTCGTATTTATCCAAGGACTTCATGGCTTGTAGCACGAAGCTAGGACCGCTTGCGTGAACTGCTTCGACCACAGAAAGAAAGTCAGAATAGTCACTTTCACCAAGCCATTCTTGCATCTTCACTAATGAAATTGTCGTAGGCACAGCAATAAGTAATGGAATCGGCTTCAAAGAACGAGGCAGCTGGGCCAAGAGCGAATCCAATAAGTTCACCGTTAACTCACAGGTTTTTTCGAACAAATCGCTTTCTTTGGTATATTCAATTTTCGCGAATGTGAAACGCTCAATTCCGTCCTCACCAACGACTTGGTCGAACCTCGCTAAGTCAGCATTTGCTACATTAGTAGCGATATCCAAGTTCATGCCTGTGGGCGTCATCACTTCCATCCCCAGCACGTAACGACCTGTAGAATTATGCATGCTCGCTCACCTCTTCCAACTTAGTGATAGACGTAGACACCAACAAATGCTCTTTTCCCTGACAAGGAAATGCAGCCGTATAACTGATTGATATGGTTTTCTTTTCAGCATCCACAAATAAGGTATACATCGCCATATCAACTTGATAGGCGCCGTCTTTGAACGTGGCAATGGCACGGTATTTCTCTTTCGGTATGCGGAATGAGAGCGTGTCATCGTGACAAAAGCCACTCATCATCAAGCGTTCACCACCATGAAGAAAGCCTTTGCATTGTTGATCTGCCGGTGCGCTTTGGAAGAAACGTCTGTCAAAATCCAGCGGTAACATTGGCTTGCGGTTCTCAATCCAATTTTCATCAAACGTACCCGCCAATTTTTGGCGAGATTCGAAGAATGGAGGAACAGGCCCAAAGCCCGCGACTCGAATATTTTTCGACGTAGAGCTCCACTCTTCTCTAGGATAGAAAATCGAAGGCACTTGCTGTTCAAGCAGCTCTTTGTTGGAGTCCGCAACACCACCACCAATTCGGTTACGCAAGTCGCCACCTATCGCGCAGGTGTAATCAATGTCCTTTTCAATGAAAGGTACAGGCTTGCTAAGTGTGATACTACCGCCATGCTCTACCCAAACCCGATCACCATGTATCGCGAGGGTTTTATCAATGTGGCCATCAATCAACACGCGGCATTCTTGGTATGTCACGGGCTTTTTCGCGTAGCTGCGCGCTTTACCGTAAACAAGTACATCCGTGTTGTCTTTGGTATAAGCGAATTCGTGGTCGACCTTCATCGCAGAGAAACCCTCTTCGCCCAAATATTGGGGATCATCGAAGATTTCGCTTTCACCTAATTCATGCCAAACCACGCCATCGAATTGCCATATGCGTTTAGCGACAACAACCCAAACTTCATCGCCGTTTTCGTCACGTTGAAAACGACCTTTAAGTGATAGCTCAGGGTGCGCTTCAATATCCCATAATTGCATTGCTATTCCTTAAATTGAATCGTTCGCTCGCAGAAGGTGCGGCCTTTAAATTATTGAAGTTCCAATCTTGCTGATGAATTGGCATCGCCATATCCCAGGGTACGTAGGCTCGGGATTGAATACAGATTTGTCGCCATAGCCAATCTCGGAACAGCACGTCAACGTTGGCATCTTGCATTGCCGCTAACGTGGATTCGAAGCTCAATGCGTATCCCAATCGGCTTGGCAGATTTTGCATGTGCTTTTCGTCTTCTAACCACTCATTAAGTAAGTCGATAACTTCTTCCCATTCATACTCAACACCAACGTCTTGTGGCATTAGTGGTAGAAGCTTCCCGTACACAACATACAAAGCTTGAATCCAAGTTTCACCGTCATCATATTCCAGAGTTTCCAAGTGCTCAATGATTTCTGGGACTAATTTCCAATCGCCACTCAGAGCAAAATCAACGGGGGCTAATGAAGAAGAGATATCGAACGCTTCAAACTCTTTTAGCTCTAGTAGCTTCGCGAAGGTCAACACTTGAGCCGAAGGTAAACCACTCTGCTCAATACCAAAGTACTGTCGGAACCAAGTGCCTCTGTCACGCTTGGTGATCAAACGTTCAAACAGATACTGCTCACCATTTGCATGGTCGTTGATCCACTCAATGCCCTCTTCCACATCCTGCAACGCTAAAAGCGGTAGCGTGATATTAGGACGTATGATTTCGGCTTTGTGCCAACGTTTAATCAGCGCAACACTCAAAGCTTGGCGCAGACGTAAGCATTCAAAGTAAAACGGACTGGATTTCGCTTTGCCCTCAATGAGCTCCGACATCACGCTATCCATGTGTTCAACTGGAGATTGCGTGACAATGACCTTGGCGGTGTGTGCGTCTAATTCTTCGAGTAAGCTCAATCCACATAAGAGATTATCGAGCTCAGAGCCAAGTTCTTTCTGTAGCATCAGCCAAGCGTAGATTTCTGGCTCTTGGCTTCTTAGCTGATGAATTAACCCCGGAGCTAATCGATAAAACGACAGATACACTTGTTTAAGCTCTTCTATTTGGCGCTCAATCAGTTTGAGGTAATCCAGATCACGACTCGGATAACCTCGTTTATGAAGTTGTACACGCTGCTTGATTAAAAAGCCGATGCTCTCAGAAGCAATAGACAGCTTTTCATTACAAAAGCTCAGCCAAGTTGGCGGCAATTGGGAAAGGTCGTTCACAGCACGCTCAGCTCTTGCTAACGCGCCTTCGACTTCTTGATTGGTTATGGGTGTCTTTAGGTGCTCGACACCGATTCTTTGTCGCATCTACTTATCCATTGTTAGCGTGCGATAACGCAATATCAGTTAGTTAACACGAGGTAACTAGTTAATCGCGATCGTTCCGCCTTGAATTTTTTGTGCTTTTTCTGCTTGAGAAGTGACGTACTTCGCTTTAGTCGTAATGCGGCCATCACGCCCGCTGTAACGAGTTTCAGTTTCACCACTTTTGAAGATCAGTTCTTGCTCCGTCTCTATGACCATCTTCTTAGCTCGCAATACAAACTCATCAGAATCATCGAGAATCGAGAAGAAAATGTCCGTCACGAGAGGCAAGCTTAAATCGTCGTTCAAGAATTCGATTCGACAACTTAATGAATTATCGATAGCCATTTGCAGTTCAGAACGGCGAAAGCCTCGTCCTAACCTTGCCGTTAGCGGTTGGTTAAATGGATTACCATCAAAATCAACGCGAACACTGCCTGTTGATTCGTTAATGGCGACTATGGTTCCAAAACGCGAAAAGCAAGCCGGTGTTTCGGCTTGCTGTTTCGTGATGGTTTCTGTAATAAGAGGTTGTTTTTCCATCATTAGTTAATCGCTACGTTACCACCCTTCACGACGACTTTATCGCTGCCTTCAATGGTGATTGAAGATCCTGAAAGCTTGATTGAACCGTCACTGTTCATCACTAAGGAAGACCCACCAGTTTTCAGCACAATCTTGTCACCACTGATGATCTGCGTTGCACCATCGGCTTTGTAAGAGGTATTGCCTTTTACTGATACGGTTAAGTTGCCACCCACCGTTTGGTTATCATCTGCACCAATGTCTGAGCTTTTCGACGCACCAACCGTTAAGTTGCTGTTCTCGCCCACATCCAAGTCATCGTTTTTGCCGATCTTGGTTGTGCGGTTATCACCAATCTCTAAATCAGAATTGTTCTTCACATACTGAGTTTCGTTGGCGTTGTAAGTAACAGTGACGTCTTGCTCTACGGTTTCAGTAAAGGTGCTGTTTACTTGGGTTGTCTTGTGGCCATCAATGGTTTCTTTGTGATCACCATGGACTTCGTTGGTTTGATGACGCGCAACTTTTAGGAACTCGTCTTGACCGATATCGCGGTAACGGTTGTTGAGTACCTTCGTCGACATGTCTTTCTGAGCGTGAATGTAGACTTCTTCTTGGTTCGCTTCGTCTTCAAAACTCAGTTCGTTGTAGCCAGTGCCTTTGTGCGTTTGGGTACGGAACGTAGTACGAGTTTTGTTCTCCGGTAACGAGTACGGAGGGAAGTGAAGACCGTTATAAACCGCGCCAGTCACTAATGGACGATCTGGGTCGCCCTCAAGAAAGGTGACAACAACTTCATGACCAATACGTGGTAAGTAAACAGCGCCCCATGTTGGAGCAGCCATAGATTGGCTTACACGGATCCAGCAGCTTGCGTGTTCATCGTTATCGCCGTAGCGATCCCAGTGGAACTGAACTTTGATTCGCCCAAGTTTATCGGTGTAAATCTCTTCACCTGCAGGGCCGACAACTACCGCCGTTTGTGGACCATCGACAACCGGAGGCGCAAGCTTAGGCGCTTTGAACACCACATCACGTGAGATACAAGAAAACTGGTTGTAATACGTGGTTGGCATACCGTTTGTTTCGTCTTCATGCACTTGCGGATCTTGGCCAGTGTGCATGACCGATAACATGATGTAATCACGGTTGATTTCAGAACGAGGGTGATCGCTAATGCTGAAGCTGTAGCCGGACGCCAGACGCATCACATCACTGCTTGCTTCGACTTGTTGATTGTCGACGATGTGCTCAGACATCCACTCTGTTGTTCTCACCTGCCCCATTGCAGGGTCAACATAACGGCCAGGGTAATCAAACTGCTTTAAATCTTGGTCAAGATCGCCCGCGTGGGTCATCTCTTGAGGGATTTTAGGCTGTTCGTAGTTGTAATCGGTGTAAGTAACTTGGCCAGTTCTCACACGGTTTACAAGCTCAAGATCTGAGATATGTTCACGATCAGCAACACCGCCACCGTCAGCATGGAAAACAATCGGACCGATGTAAGAAGCGTTAAGTGGAGAACTCACCAGTGGCGCAATCGCGTCGTTGCTATCTACAATCACCATGGTGTGATTGGCTTCGGTATGGTCAAAGTAATACCACATACCGTGCTCAGCCATCATTCGCTGAACAAACTGAAGGTCAGATTCACGATATTGCAGTACATACTCTTTTGGCGGATACGTCCCAGAGACTTCAAAGCGGTAATCCGTCACGCCCCCATCATCAAGTACTTCGGTGATAATGTCTTGCGCTGATTTTTGTTGGAATATACGACAGTCTTGACGCTGAGATAAGAACCAAGCTTGAGGCACAAGAACTAACTGGTAGCGAGAAAAGCGACGACCCGTTCCAAGGTAACGAACTTCGTTTACCACACCATTAAAAACGCGCGCAGCCCCTACCCCTTGTCCATAAAGAGTCAGCGTTCCCGCTTTGCGAATTAACGCATCAAAAGAGATATCTGGATCAAGTGAAAGTAATGAGAGACTGATGTGAAAAGGTTTCGAAAGCTCTTCATTCACTTGAAAGCTTTCTACTCGAAAGTCGTGCCCACACCCTGGCACTTCAAATTTAAATTCTACGTCATTCACCATATCTTTTACCTGATACAAATAATCGAATTAGGGCCAACAATTGTTGGCCCTGAATCTTTACGCAAAAAGCAATTATGCTTCGCGTGGAGCACGCCAGTCGTCGTTACCAGCTGTACCACAGTTTTCGTGAGTTACTTCGATTGCACGGTAAGTCAGCTTAAGAACTTCTTCTGTCACGCGGTCTGCTGTTGCAGCGTCTTGACAGTGGTTCATGCGAGTTTGGATATCTACTAGTAGTGCATCAATCAGTTTGATTGAGTAGTAGTGCTCTTGCTTACCTTGAACTGAAGTACGGTAGAAACGGATCACACACTCAGGAAGTTTTTCGCCAGATACTAGTGCGTTGAATAGTAGTGGAGAACAACGGTCTTGAACTTTAGTTACAACAAGTGGACGGTGAACACGTTGACCAGTAGGCTGACCACTTTGTGGATCACGTGGTACTGTTAGTACGTGGTCTAGTTCTTGAACTAGGAACTCATCAACGTGAGCTTCTTGCCATGTGTTACCTACAGAATCTGCAGAGTAAGTATCTTTAGTGATGTGACCTTGAGTTTCACCTTTGATAGACATATATGCTGGAGTTGGCATCGTTATTTCCTTTTTTAAATCTGTATTTGTTTAATCACCAAATCGCTTATCACCGCGACTACTTGGTATAATCAAACTCCGTGCCAACTTTTATAAACCTTACAATACAAACACTTAGCTTAAAACCAGCTTTATTTATCAATTTATTAAGTACAATTTATTGGATAAAAAACCAAAAAGTTGGAAACAGATAATAATAAATTGTTTCGCTGATAAAAAGTGAAAATAACCATATATCAAAGGGAGAATAAAGTTATTAACACTGGCCATTTAGTTAGATTAACCATTAATTAATTCAAAATAACAAAGAAGCGTTATCCAAGATAAATATTCACACTAATATTGTCATTAAAATCACCAACAAACGATAGTCAAAATATCTTGATAAAAAAAGAGCGTTATCACTTTTAGTATAATAGCGGCTACCTCTTTTCCTCTAAAGAATAAAATGGCTATGATAAATATAAACCTTTCTTCATTAATTCAGCGTCTACACCCGATTGCAAAAGTCGCATTAGAAGACGCGGCTGCACTTGCAGTCTCTGAAAAAGCAAACGAAGTTCAAATTGAGCATTATTTACTGAGTCTTTTAGAAAGGCCAAATAGTGATTTTGACGTCTTATTAAGTCATTTTGATTGTTCTGAGAACTTATTAAGACAATCGGTTCGATCCACACTCGATACCAACGCCAAAGGAAATGGCAGCAAACCTGTTTTTTCTGCTTTATTAATCGAATGGTTACAAGAAAGCTGGCTGGTTTCTTCTTTAGATCTATCCGAAACACAAATCCGCTCTGGCGCCCTACTCCTTACTCTTGTTAGCAACCCTCTACGTTACGGCCAACATGGTTACGCCTCTATCCTTGAAGCGGTCAACCCTGACAGCCTTAAGCGTAACTTTGCAGAGCTAACAAGCCACTCTATTGAGGCGCAAGTCGCGACTTCCGAAAAAACACAAGCACGCGAAGATGGCTCGGCATTGAGCAAGTTCACGACAGACTTCACTGGTAAAGCACGCAAAGGCGAAATCGATCCTGTTTTCTGTCGTGACCAAGAAATCCGCCAAATCGTGGACATTCTTGCTCGTCGCCGTAAAAACAACCCTATCGCTGTCGGTGAGCCGGGCGTTGGTAAAACCGCAGTCGTAGAAGGCTTGGCGCTAAAAATCGTACAAGGCGACGTACCAGACAACCTTAAAGGTGTTGAGCTTTACGGTCTAGACATGGGTCTTCTACAGGCAGGTGCAAGCGTAAAAGGTGAATTCGAAAAACGCCTAAACGCGGTATTGGATGAAGTGAAAAACTCGCCAACGCCAATCATCCTATTCATCGATGAAGCTCACACCCTTGTTGGTGGTGGTAACCAAGCGGGCGGCAGTGATGCAGCCAACTTGTTAAAACCTGCCCTAGCACGTGGCGAAGTGAAAACAATTGCTGCAACAACCTGGTCGGAATACAAAAAGTACTTCGAGAAAGATCCAGCGCTTGCACGTCGCTTCCAGCTGGTAAAACTTGATGAGCCTTCTCCAGAGCAAGCGGCATTGATCATTCGTGGTCTGCGCCCAGCTTACGAGAAGTCACACAATGTATACGTACGTGATGACGCGATCACCGCAGCTGCAGCGCTTTCTGCTCGTTACATCTCTGGCCGTCAACTGCCGGATAAAGCGATCGATGTACTAGATACAGCGTGTGCACGAGTGAACATCAGCCTTAATGCCATTCCTGCTTCTGTTGAGACTCTGCAGCAAGCACTTGCAGCTCAACAGCGCGAACTTGAAGCACTTGAGCGTGATGCCCTGCAGCAAACTGGCGACAAGCACAGCCTTGCTAACATTCCAGACCTAAAACTGGCAATGGAAACAACGAAAGAAGAGCTGGCAGAGCAAGAGGCCCAATGGCACAAAGAAAAAGAGCAGATCCAAGAGATGATTGCTCTACGCTCTCGCTTGCATGAACTGGTCTTTGGCGAAGCAAATGAAGAAGAGCTTAATGTAGAAGAGCATGATGCAGAAGACGATGCAGAACAGGAGCAAGACGTTTCTCCATACGCAGAAATGGATGAAGAAGCGGTGCGCATTGCAATCTCAGCCTGCCAAGAACAGTTAGACGCAATCCGTAATGGCAATCCATTGGTTCACTTTGAAGTTGGCCCAGATGAAGTTAGCCACGTAATCTCAGACTGGACCGGTATTCCAATGGGTAAGATGCTTCAAGACGAAGCAGAGACCACGCTAAAACTGAAAGAAAGCCTAACACAAAGCATCAAAGGCCAAGAATACGCTATCGATGCACTGTCTGAAGGCATTCAAACGGCGAAAGCTGGCCTAGGTAACCCAGACGCACCAACAGGCGTATTCCTGCTGGTTGGCCCAAGTGGCGTGGGTAAAACTGAAACGGCTCGTGCGATCGCTGATCAAATGTTTGGTGGCGAGCGCTTTATGACGACCATCAACATGTCTGAGTTCCAAGAGAAGCACACGGTATCTCGCCTAATTGGTTCACCTCCGGGTTACGTAGGTTACGGTGAAGGCGGCATGCTGACAGAAGCGGTACGTCAACGCCCATATTCTGTTGTATTGCTAGATGAAGTGGAAAAAGCCGACCCAGAAGTGTTGAACCTGTTCTACCAAGTGTTCGACAAAGGTACGCTGAACGACGGCGAAGGCCGCACCATCGACTTCAAGAATACGCTGATCATCATGACCAGCAACCTTGCGACGCACGAGATTGAATCTTTGGTTCATCAATCAAAAGACATCGATGCAAACATCATCGCAGAAGCTATCCGCCCTACTTTGAACCAACACTTCAAACCGGCGCTGTTGGCACGTATGTCTGTGCTTCCGTTTGTTCCGCTATCTGATGAAGCAATGACAGAAATCATTCACCATAAGCTGAACAAAGTCTCTCAGCGTCTACAGAGCCATCACAAATTGTCTCTGAGCTACGAAGAAAGCTTGGTTGAATTCGTACTGGGTAACTGTCGCCTTGCTGAAACAGGCGCACGTAACATTGACGCGGTCATCAACCGTCAGTTACTGCCGCAGCTATCGACACAGCTATTGGTGCATGACAAGGATGATTCACATACGCAAATCGCAGTTTCTGTCGATGAGCAAGGAACACTAACCTATGCGTTCAGCTAACCATAGCGAACTTAGCAACGCCCTACTTGCGATCAGCCAATCTTTGGCTGATCGCAGCCAGCTGACCCAAACGTTAGATGCCGTGTTGACCGCTGCGAGACAAATGACACTCGCAAAGCATGGCATCATTTACGTTTTAGACCAGACTGGTCAAGCGTTGATCCCAAGTACCGCTCACCATAACGATAAAACGATTCTGTCACACCCTTGGGAAGCATTGCAGATAGATTCTGCCAGTGAGAACGACCCATTTAACTTTGCGATTCGCAATGGTGAAGTGGTGTTGATCAACGAGCTGTATAAGTACAACGGTTACGACTGTGAAAGCATTTATCAAAGCGAGCAGATACTTGGACTAAAGAGCGAAAACTTATTGGCTTGGCCACTTATCGACAACGATAGTAAAACCATCGGCCTGTTAGTGTTGCTCGATTTAAGCGTTATCGACAACGAAGCCGCACTCACTGAGTTCTGTCGTATGGCCGCAAGCAATATTCGCCAAGCGGTGTGGTTAGAGCAATATGGGCAAGTGATCAAAAGCCTGAGTGCCGATAACCAAGCACTGCTCCGTGAGAACACTCAGCTTAAAAAGCGTACCAAGAAAACCTACCAAGGCCCGATTGCAGAGAGCGAAGAAATGCTCAATGTCTTGAATCGTCTTGATAAGGTGCTATCTCTTCCTGTCGACGTTCTGTTGCGTGGTGAAACTGGTGCAGGTAAAGAAGTGATCGCGAAATACATTCACGAGAACTCTAACCGAGCAGACCAGCCTTTGATCGTTCAAAACTGTGCGGCTATTCCAGAGCAGTTATTGGAATCGGAGCTTTTTGGGCATAAGAAAGGCTCATTCACTGGCGCAGACAAAGATAAAGTGGGCCTGTTTGAAGCAGCCAACGGTGGCACGCTATTCCTAGACGAGATTGGTGATATGCCAATGCTACTTCAAGCTAAGCTACTTCGAGTACTGCAAGAGCGTAAGGTTCGTCCTATCGGTGCCAGCAAAGAGATTGAGGTAGACGTTCGCGTTATCGCAGCCACCCACTGCAATCTTATGAAGCAGATCAAAGACGGCGGGTTCCGTGCTGACTTGTTCTATCGCTTGAATGTATTCCCGATTACGCTGCCTCCCTTGAGAGAACGTGAGTCAGACATTATTCCTCTCGCAGAACATTTCGTGCAGCACACGACCAAGACCCTAGGCTTACCTCAAGCGCCGGGGTTAAGTGCCAACGTGCGTAAACAGCTTCTTGCATACTCTTATCCGGGTAACGTACGTGAGCTGAAAAACATCATCGAGCGCTCAGTACTGCTGTCTGATTTTGAAACCATCACTCACATTGAGTTTGGTGAACAAATCCCAGAAGACACGCCAAGTGTTGAAGTAAAAGCAGCAACACCTACCCCAGAGCAACCTGCCCACGAGCCAGCACAAGCGGATTTAGAAGACGCGGCAATCGGCCTAAAGGACGTTGTCAGCCAATACGAACGCACAGTGATCATCGATTGCTTAAATGCCTGTAATTGGCACACTAAGAAAGCCGCCGAGCAATTGGCGCTGCCAATGAGCACACTTAACCACAAAATGAAGAAATACGATATTTCTGCAGCGGGTTAAGCGAGAAGCGAGAAATTCAGCTTCCATTGATAAGAAAAGAAAAACCGCCCGAAGGCGGTTTTTTTTATTTTCCATCAAACAACCACTTTTTGAGTATTTGCTCTCGTTGTGCAGATAGTGGAAGCTCCTTAGCTACTGAGTAATCTTTCATGATTGGTTCCGCATTCATCCAAACACTCAAAGGGGTAGCCTTATGGGACATCTTACTACGATTTAAACTTGCTAAGTTGGAATCAGCATCGTCAGTCGTTCCTGCAGTATATTCAGAAATAGCTTTAAACTCTTTCTCACTCATCTCATACCAACTCTGGTTGTAATGGATTTCTCGCGAGTTGAACAAAGTTGGCGCCGTTGTATCTATAGCTCGAACAGGGAGCCTTTGTGATGAAGCGTTTAAAGAAAGTCCAGCTTTCCCATCAATATCGAGCATGATGTATGGGGCATCGTTTCCTCTAGTAATAAACGGGCGTAAGCCTGTCATCTCTTTCCCGGTTGCATTAATGTATTTTAATGATATCTCGACTGCGTATAGATCAGTGTCGACAAAGTCTGGTGATAAAACACCTTCCTTAACCACCAAGTCGTTTACAAGTTTACTTAGGTTGCTAGAAAGATGATCCGATACCTCACTCAGGCTTTGCGGTATTGATTTAGGTTTGAATGACACCTCTTTCTTCTCGAGGTTCACTTCTACCTTTCCTAATGGATACAAATCTACATCTTGATGTTCAAAATTATAGAGACCTCTTGCATCGTTTGCTTTCAAACGAATGTCCACGGGTAAGCGCTGACGGTCAAACCCTCCTCGCTCAAGTATTTGTTCTACATTTTCAACAGATTTTGTACTGACGATGAGCAACAGCTTCGTTGCGTTTTCAGAAGTATCATAGGATGGCTGCTTCTTGGTCCAACCGATCGCCTCCATTATATCGTCGTGCTTACTTCCGGGAATGAGGCTCTTCACGCTAGCGTCATAAATGTACAAATTTGCCTTAGCATCTGAGAATAGCTCCGGATATTCGACCGCTTTTTTGCCCGCTCTTGCTAAGAACGTTTTCTCATATAAGAATTCATGCTCTTGCGACATAGTTAAATTAAATATGGATGCCTTATCCGTACTAGAGGTAATCTCCTTACCGTCTTGAGTTTTAAGTACGAGCTCCCTCTTATACGTTAACTTTGATTCTGTTTTACTGACATTTGGTACACCGACTTCTAGAAGGTAACGCATCACATAAGCCGCTGAGTGCTGTTCATCTACCTGACCAAACACCGACTTCCATTCTTTGCTACCGTAGTCATCAGCAATAGGTTTGATGCCACTCATGATGTTGCATCCAAAGTAATAAGTAGGACTTACAACAACACCGTATAGTGTGGTATCTGTCTCTAACATTTGTTTCTCTGTTAAATACGCCCTCTCAGTTTCAACTAGTGATTCCGGTGCAATTTCACGAACATATTCAGTAGTGTAAGACCCAAAATCGTCAAAGAACCTATTTTGCCGCACAGGTCTAACACCCACAGGCACAAGAGTAAGCAAACCTTCTTCTTTGAACTTGGTCAGCGTTTCATCCTTCATATCAAGAATAATAAGTACTCTAATTGGCATAGTCGGCGTAATGGCTTCACCGCTATTAACCCTGTCTTCGAGTGGGAGCCATTCATCATTGACTTTTACAGAAACCATATGCCCAGCAAACATAGAGTCATCGAGCTTAGATAAATCGGGCGCTTTTAACAGAGATCTAAGCTTAGTTAAACTAGGGTCCGCAACAGTATGTATAGGACAGAATTTTTGATATACCTGCGATTGTTCAAGCGCTTTTACCCCAACCTGAGATTGCTTCGCTCGGTATGTTACGTAACTCGTCATTGCAGCAAAACTCAGCACACTTTCCGAAGCACTACGGTAAATATTCTTTGTTTCTAGCCAAGCTTCATCAAGGTGGAAAGAAGGAAGCCAAGTCCCCCCCAAATCCCAATCATCACTTAAAAGATAGGTCTTTATATAGCCTTCAATATCAAGATCTCTTTGCCCTGACGTCAAGTGATTAACCGCGTAATATTCCGAAACGTAATTCGTTGTTTTGTTCTCTTCTTTTATTTGAGATTCAAGTAGAAGCAATCGCAGCAGCCCATTGAGCGCTATAGCGCGTTTTATATATGCCTTGCCAACAACACTCAGTTCATCGAACGCAGGTAAACCGCGATACAGTAACGCCTGTCCTACCACATCAAATTCAGAAAAACGTTTCTGCTTCTCTTTGTATTCTTCTACTTCTTTATTAAGAATTTTGGCTGCACCATCCAAAGTAGAAACCAAGGTTTCGCCTGACCAATACAACCCATATGCTAAAGCAGCTCCTGGACCAAGCATTGGCGCAGCAAAGCCTAATGCAATATCAAAGGCTTGGCCGGAAAATTTCCAAATTTCCTCATGGACTTTCATCTCTGCTAAAACCGCTTTCTGTCGATTTTTCTCCAGAGCTAGCAGCCAACTTCTACAAGCAGGATATTCAAAAGCAGAGTTGAGGTAGAACTTCATCTCCGCTCGACGACTTAAGCGCCTGTTACTCGTATCATTATCGGCATAAACGCCTTTACCCAGGGCAGATATTCGATGCTCCCACTTAATAGCATCAGTGCCAAGATCTTCTAAAATAGAAGATTTAAGCGCCGCAGCACGTTTTTTTGAGAGTTTAGTGTTGTATTCCATCGAGCCAATATCACACGTATATCCTTCTATGTTCAGCAACATTTCTGATTCTGTATTACGCAGATATTCAGCCACTTTAGAAACGAGCTTCTTATCGGAATTGGTTAGTTCATCATTTGCGCTATCAAATTCAAAAAACAGCGTGAGATAGCTTGCCTCACCCTCTTTTGCCTGTTTTTTTTCTAACAGCGGACTACCATTTAACAGCACTTTATGACTTACACTTTCATCAGAGAACGCTTCAAGGAGCGCTTTTTTATGCTCCGCTTCAGACTCAAGCAGTGCCTGACGATCTTTTTCATCACTTAATAAAAGTGTTGATATCACCGATTGTGTTTTCTGACCATATTCCTTTGATTTATCAATATAGGCGTTAAACGCCGACTCGGAATTCTCAATACCTTTCGGAATTTCAAGGCCACTAGAAACAAGCTCTGCAAAGCCAAAAGGCTTATCAAGTACATATTCAATAGCTCGAGCGGCTGGCTTTAAAGGGGTTAAAATCTTATCGTCAACCTTATGCCAGAAATGCTGTAACGCCGGTGGAATCGTATAAATGCTAGGTAATGGGCTCCCAAGATGGTTTGACCAGTTAAGAGCGCTTGCTAAGTCAGAAATAGGCGTAAGTGTACCTTGTGCAGGTGGCTTGAGGTTTTGCGCAAAATCTAAGAAGCTCTTAGCTTTTGCATCAATACCGACTGCGAATTTTAACGCATCCGACAACACTCCGGCTTGACCTTCATTCAACCCTGCGCTGAACGCTTTATGGACCGTCGTCATACTGAATGGGTCCATCACGCCAGACGCTGAAGCCTCGATAACAGCTTTATAGTTACCAATGGAATTGAGAATATTAATCGACGGTTGCACACCAATAGCAGGTTTGTTTTCGCTTGTATAGGGGAGGTTTTTACTCCAGTCTAACCAACCTTTAAACGTGTCTGGCGCATGTTGAAACAGTGACTCTTCAACAGAAATAGGGTCACCAGAAAGGATGATGCTGCGCCCTGCAATTGAATAAATAGGCAGGTGTAAGACTTGCTCAGATAATGAGTAACAATTGTTCGGGATATTTAACTTTGCAACCTGAGCCATTTGACTGTCCGACGATACATCTTTTGCCTCCCAGTACCGCTTTATTCCTTCTAAATCTATATCAAAGCGGACTAATTGCTTGATTTGTTCATCCTCATCCAGATGGCCGCCCGTAATCCAAAATGTGGCTACATATTGGATTACTTCCTTTGCAACGTCAGAGTCACTAGCCTGATTAGCAATATCAAAGTATGTTACCGGCCTTACTCGGCTAGTGATTTTATTGCCAATATCCTCAGCATCCCCTTTGACGGTTAAGTTTTCTGGTTGTCCAGACAAAGTAACTTCTGCCCCCTCAAAATAGTCAGCCGAGAAGAATAAATTGATGGTCCAAACTTGAGGAATGCGCAGATAATAAAAATTATGTTTATAGTTTCCGCTATAAATTTGTTCATACAGACGTTTATACGCGCCTTTTTTTTGACACAGCTCCTCTTCTGCCGTCTCAGCTTTATGGATAAAGAACTCAGCTAATTCGGGTGCTAAAAATCGCCTCTCGGCTACATCCTTGTTTAAATCCTCTTTGATTTGCCATTTTTCTAAAGAGGACAAGCGGATCTCTTTTTCTTGTGAGCTTGCCACTTCTTTAGCTAATTTAGCCAATCGTTCCGACCAAGTTGTGTCTTCTGACATTACCGCAGCGGGAATTAAGTAAGGTGGAAGATAGACGGGTTTTAGCTTATCTGTCGTGCTAGAAATCAATAGTGGCGTAGAAGCAAGCTTATTCCTATCGAGCTCTTTAACTGATTTAACTTCGGTATTCCAACCTTGTAACCGACCTGATGAATCACTGAAGTATATTGGTGACTCATTCTTGCTACTGCTACCATCCGCAGTTTGACCAACTGTTAGCTCTGGTAAGGCCAGCGTAAAGCCGGGTAATGGATAAAGCCCATTACCAGTAATAGCTTCTCCACCTGGCCCGACCAATTGCCCCATTAAATAGAGGGAGTGCTGTTCAATCTTAGCCCTAGCCATGATTACGCTCCTCTAGAACGGTTCTTGCTTTTTCGATGTCAACGTAACTTGGTAGAGGGTAGAGTGACTCGCTCCACTTATCCCTATTTTTATGCTCAATCACATAACGACTAAAACCCAAACCGAAAGCTGATTGTTTGACACGCTCACCATTTCTCAGCGCCCTATATGTGTATATCATCTCTGTTGTAGGGCTGTTCTCGGTCGGCTGGTGTAACACGCGGGTAATATTTCGACCATGCGCCGGGACGAACCACATATCACCACCGTTGAAAGCTAACAAATCAACTGTGGCTCGGAAGTTACCCATTTTTTCAGATGGCCTTCCGGAATGGTATACCTTCCCACCTCCCTCACCACCGAGGCAATAAAAACCATCTCCATACTTTCCGCCCCAAACATTACAATCGTAGCTAATCGGAGTAAAGTCACCGCGATCGACCAGTTTTAAGGTTTTGGCATCAAACACAAATGTATTACCACATTTTGGAACATCACTCTCCCCAAAAGTTTCGCGGTACTCCTCTTTCCTGCCTTTACAGCCAAATCCCGCTAAACTCGGATTAAAACTCAAATAGATGGCTTGCTCTGATTGGCTCATATAAGGCTTAGCAAAAGAGGTTGTAGTGGCATAGTGAAT
>NZ_JAHGAD010000046.1:0-81821 GCF_030248375.1 Vibrio sp. B181a
TATATTGTTAAAGAGCTTTTCGATTGAGCTTTGCTCAAATCGGACGGCCATTTTAGCGAGTTAAAGTTTAGTGTCAATCACTTTTTTCAAACTTTTTTCAAGCGTTTCCGCTTGGCTAATTGGCTTGCTAACTCAACCTCGTTTCTTTCGAAGCGTTGCCGTGTCAGCGAGGTGGCATTATAGAGATTGCGATCACATTGGCAAGCCCTTTTTCTCGTTTTTTTTGATTTTTTTATCGTTCGGATAAATTTGCATCAAAAGCGGTCAAAAGAGCACGTTATTTCTACAGTTCTTTGAATTTATCTGCGAAAAAAGCCACTTTTTCCCAATTGGTGTATTCCACCTCTTTGGTCGTATCGGTTTCGCCACCAGTCATCGACATAATGAACTTAATCATAGTTCTATCGAACCAGCTGTAACGTGGGTAATAAAGTGCACCGGCAAAAACACCGATTAAGGTTGGTTTCCATGGCGACTTGGTTAGGAACTTACGAATGTAAGCGCTGCCTTCTGGCGTATCCTTTCCTTGGTCTTCTTTGCGAGCGGTTAGATTCACACAGAAAAATGCCACTTTGCTTTGCTCTAGTTGAGTTAGGTTTTTCTCAATAAACTGGTATAGCTTCTTATTAAGATGGCCATAACGAATAGACGCTCCAATCAATACTCTGTCGTATTGGCTGAAATCCATCGCCTCTACATTATGTAAATCCACCAGCTCGCAATCGAAGTCTGGTAGTTGTTCATCTATATAGTGGAGAATTTTTTTCGTCTGCCCTTCACGGGAAGAGTATAGAAATAATGCTTTTGCCACGATTTCCCCTTAGCTACGCCAAAACGTCGGCGTCAGTAGTATAAGTAAGGTAAAGATTTCCAAACGACCAAACAGCATAGAAACAATCAATACCCATTTTGCTTTATCGTTAACATCACCAAAGTGAAGTGCCACTTCTCCTAAGCCAGGGCCAAGGTTATTCAATGTTGCCGCTACCGCGGAGAACGCACTTAGTTCATCCATTCCAGTAGCAATCAAACACAGCATGCAAACCACAAATACCAGCGCATAAGCAGAGAAGAATCCCCAAACCGCATCAACGACACGTTGTGGTAGTGCACTGCCACCTACTTTAATGGTGTAAACCGCACGCGGGTGAACCAAACGCTTTAGCTCACGCGCACCTTGTAAGGTCAGTAGCAAAATACGGATCACTTTCATGCCGCCGCCTGTCGAACCAGCACAGCCACCTATAAAAGAAGAGAACAATAGCAACACTGGTAAGAACAATGGCCAATCAGCAAAGCCGGTCGTTGTAAAACCTGCAGTTGTAGATATAGACACGGTTTGGAAGAGCGCTTGGTCAAAAGCGTCATATGGCGAGTCATACGAGTGGTGGTTCAATAATAATAAGAAGCACACTAAAAACAGGACAACTTGTATAAAGATGAAGGCGCGGAACTCTGGATCTTTCCAATAGTATTTAGGATGCACGCCGCCGGACGCAAACGCGGCGAAGTGCAAAGAATAGTTACATGCCGATATCAACAAGAAGACAACGGTAATCATGTTAATGGCATAGCTATCGAAATAGCCCATGCTAGCGTCGTGTGTGGAAAAACCACCGATGGCAATCGTAGAGAAGCTATGACTAATAGCATCAAACGGTGTCATACCTGCTAACCAAAATGCCAAGGCACACGCAATAGTCAGACTCAAATAGATGTACCACAGCGCTTTTGCTGTTTCTGCAATACGTGGAGTCATCTTAGTGTCTTTGACTGGACCCGGTATTTCAGCTCGATACAGCTGCATACCACCGATACCAAGAACAGGAAGAATCGCTACCGCCAATACGATGATACCCATACCACCAAACCACTGTAGAAGCTGGCGATAAAAGAGAATCGCTTTTGGTAGTTCGTCCAGTCCGACAATAACCGTCGCGCCTGTAGTCGTTAAGGCAGAGAAAGACTCAAAAAATGCATCAGTCACAGATATATTGGGATTATCTGAGATCAGAAAAGGGATAGAGCCTGCACTACCAAGTACGGTCCAGAAAAGAACCACTATAAGAAAGCCATCACGCGCTTTTAGCTCATGCTTGTGCCTGCGGTTTGGGAACCAACATATCCCACCACACATTAAAAGCACGAAGAAAGTCGTGACAAATGGTACACCGGCACCATCCCGATAGATAAGCGCTACCAGTGCTGGTGCGAGCATTGTGACACTAAAAAGCGCGAGCAATAGCCCGACGATTCGAATAATTGAACGAAATTGCATGGATTGATTGACTAGCGAAGCTGTCCCTGTGGCTTCCTATTTTTCATTATTGTCCGTCTAGTGGGGTGACAACTGCCTTTGCACCACTTTTGTTGATGATAGCTTGGGTAAACGCGCTCACTTCACGTAGCTCAATTTCCACCACTAATACCACCTGATCGCTGTATTCAGCATCCACTTCAACCGCGCCAAACTGGGGCATGAGTGACTGTGCGATAGGCATAAACCCATAGTCTAACTCTAGTCGGAGTTTTGTGGTTATTTTTTTCTCAATTGTTTGAAGCAGCTTGAGCGCTTGTTGCACACCACCACCATAAGCTTTGACCAAACCACCCGTACCAAGCTTGATGCCGCCAGAATATCGAGTAACCACCGCGGTGATCTCACCAACTCCAGAGCCAGACAGCTGAGCGAGGATCGGTTTACCAGCCGTCCCTGATGGCTCTCCATCATCACTAAAGCCCCACTTCATCGAATCTTCTGGTCGACCAGCAACAAATCCCCAGCAGTTATGCCTTGCATCAGAGTGTTTGGTTTTGATCTGCTCAACGAATGCCTTCGCAGCTTCCACGCTGGGCGTATGAGCTAAGTAAGTAATAAAGACACTCTTTTTGATCTCTTCTTCAAATTGAGTGGGCTGGGCAGGAATCAGATAAGGCAGGTCATTCATAGGATTAGGTCACTTTTCTCTTTGTTCAAAGTCTATCACGAGACGGAATTGTGAGTCGCATAAGATCTGCACCAGCGCACAATGTTAAACACTTGTTTAAAAAATGTATTGAAATTAACCAATCCGAGGTCCAAACTAACTCCACTGGTCAAACCAGAACAACAAATATAACGACTTTCCTCTATATCTATTTGTTGCCCTACAGGCGCTCAGCCCGCATCAAATCGGTATACAGACAATCCAAGATTGTATGTCATGGAGATAGACAATGATTTACCAAGCCGAAACCCTACAGGTAAAGGAAGTACAAGATGGCATTGCAGAGCTTAGCTTCTGCTCTCCAAAATCCGTTAACAAGCTCGACCTAGCGACACTAGAGTCACTCGACAAGGCCCTTGATGCACTAAAAGCACACCAAGGACTGAAGGGCTTGATGCTCACCTCAGATAAAGACGCGTTCATTGTTGGCGCTGATATCACCGAATTCTTAGGTCTTTTCGCTAAGACAGACGCTGAACTCGATCAGTGGCTGCAATTTGCTAACAGCATCTTTAACAAGCTGGAAGACTTACCGGTCCCGACTATCTCGGTACTAAAAGGTCACACGTTAGGTGGCGGTTGTGAGTGCGTGCTTGCAACTGACATGCGAATTGGTGACAAGACCACCAGCATCGGTCTGCCAGAAACAAAACTGGGCATCATGCCGGGCTTTGGTGGTTGTGTGCGTCTGCCACGTGTTATTGGCGCCGACAGTGCGATGGAAGTGATCACACAAGGCAAAGCGTGTCGTGCGGATGAGGCATTAAAGATTGGTCTTCTGGATGCGGTTGTCGACAGCGACGCACTTTACGAGTCAGCACTCAAGACAATTACCTCGGCAATCAACGAGAAGTTGGACTGGCAAGCTCGTCGTAAGCAAAAGACATCACCACTTACGTTAAGTAAGCTCGAATCAATGATGAGCTTTACCATGGCGAAAGGTCTGGTGGCACAAAAAGCAGGTCCTCACTACCCAGCACCAATGACTGCCGTTATTACTATTGAAGAAGGCGCTCGCTTCGCTCGTAACGAAGCACTCGACATTGAGCGTAAACACTTCGTAAAACTGGCTAAGTCTGAAGAAGCAAAATCACTGGTTGGTTTGTTCCTTAACGACCAATACATTAAAGGGCTTGCTAAAAAATCCGCTAAGTCAGCGAGTAAAGACACGCAACGTGCCGCTGTGCTTGGTGCGGGCATTATGGGCGGCGGCATCGCCTACCAATCTGCATTAAAAGGCGTACCGGTGTTAATGAAAGACATCGCGCAACCTTCACTCGATTTAGGCATGACTGAAGCATCTAAGCTACTAAATAAACGCTTATCTCGTGGTCGCATTGATGGCTTTAAGATGGCTGGTATTTTAGCGTCTATCACACCAAGCCTACATTACGCAGGCATCGAAGAATCAGACGTGATTGTTGAGGCCGTAGTAGAAAACCCGAAAGTAAAAGCAGCAGTTTTGAGTGAAGTGGAATCACATGTCGGTGACGACACGGTTATCACCTCAAACACCTCGACGATTCCTATCAATCTATTAGCGAAATCACTAAAACGCCCAGAAAACTTCTGTGGCATGCACTTCTTCAACCCAGTGCACCGCATGCCTCTTGTTGAGATCATCCGTGGTGAACATACCTCTGATGAAACCATCAATCGTGTTGTTGCGTACGCAGCGAAAATGGGTAAATCACCAATTGTCGTTAATGACTGCCCTGGGTTCTTTGTAAACCGCGTATTGTTCCCATACTTTGGTGGCTTCAGCATGCTACTTCGCGATGGTGCTGACTTTACGAAAATCGACAAAATTATGGAGCGCAAGTTTGGCTGGCCGATGGGACCTGCATACTTGCTCGATGTCGTTGGTATTGATACAGCTCACCACGCACAAGCCGTTATGGCGCAAGGCTTCCCTGAGCGTATGGGTAAACAAGGTCGTGACGCGATCGATGCACTATTCGAAGCAAGCAAATACGGTCAAAAGAATGGCAGTGGCTTCTACAGCTACACCATAGATAGAAAAGGTAAGCCGAAGAAAACCTTCTCTGAAGAGATCTTGCCGGTGCTCGCTGACGTTTGTGCCGATAAGCAGGACTTTGACGATCAGACCATCATTCAACGTATGATGATTCCGATGATCAACGAAGTGGTACTGTGTCTACAAGAAGGCATCATTGCCACTCCACAAGAAGCGGATATGGCATTAGTTTACGGTCTTGGTTTCCCTCCATTCCGCGGCGGCGTATTCCGCTACCTAGATAGCGTAGGTATCGCTGAGTTTGTTGCAATGGCAAAACAATACTCAGAGCTTGGTGCTATGTACCAAGTACCACAGATGCTGATTGATATGGCGGCGAAAGGTGAAAGCTTTTACGGTGCACAACAGCAAGGTTCTATCTAAGGAGGGATTCTAAAATGACTAATCAAACAAGAAATGTTGTCGTAGTTGATTGTCTACGTACGCCAATGGGTCGCTCTAAAGGTGGTGCTTTCCGTCATACACGAGCAGAAGATCTGTCTGCGCGCCTAATGAAAGGTATTCTTGCGCGTAACCCACAGGTAAACCCAAGCGAGATTGAAGATATCTACTGGGGCTGTGTACAACAAACCCTAGAACAAGGCTTTAACGTGGCACGTAATGCCGCGCTGCTTGCTGGCCTACCAATTGAGATTGGCGCCGTGACGGTTAACCGCTTGTGTGGTTCATCCATGCAAGCACTTCACGACGGTACACGTGCCATCATGACGGGTGATGCTGAAATCTGCCTAATTGGTGGTGTTGAGCACATGGGACACGTACCAATGAACCACGGCGTGGACTTCCACCCTGGCATGTCAAAGACGGTTGCAAAAGCAGCAGGCATGATGGGCTTAACGGCAGAAATGCTTGGTAAGCTGCATGGCATTAGCCGTGAACAACAAGACGAATTTGCTGCGCGTTCTCATGCTCGTGCACATGCTGCAACCGTAGAGGGTCGTTTCAAAAACGAAATCCTACCAATTGAAGGTCATGCGGCTGACGGCACGCTGTTCACTCTAGATTACGATGAAGTGATTCGCCCTGAAACATCCGTTGAAGGTCTGTCTCAACTTCGTCCTGTTTTCGACCCAGCAAACGGCACAGTAACAGCCGGTACATCATCGGCGCTGTCTGATGGTGCATCAGCAATGTTGATCATGAGTGAAGAGAAAGCCAATGAGCTAGGCCTAACGATTCGCGCACGTATTAAAGGTATGGCAATTGCCGGCTGTGATCCTTCTATCATGGGTTACGGTCCTGTACCTGCGACGCAAAAAGCACTCAAGCGTGCTGGTCTTTCAATTGAAGACATGGATGTGGTTGAGCTAAACGAAGCATTTGCCGCGCAGTCTCTACCATGTGCGAAAGACTTGGGTCTGCTTGATGTGATGGATGAGAAGGTCAACCTTAACGGGGGTGCGATTGCATTGGGTCACCCGCTTGGTTGTTCTGGCTCACGTATCTCAACAACGTTAATCAACCTTATGGAAGCGAAAGACGCGAAATACGGTCTGGCAACCATGTGTATCGGTTTAGGCCAGGGTATTGCGACCGTATTTGAACGACCTTAGGTTATTTGAGAATCACAGCAAATACTCCAATACTGAAAAGTTTTAGGTTTACACTTAAGGGCGGCATCTAATGTCGCCCTTTGTTTTACGCCAAACATTGCTTACATGCACAATAAGCATACATTAAATGCTCAAGTTTCATTTTATTCATAGACAAAGAAGACATACACTTAGCAGCAGTTGATATCTTGCTGCATGTGACCCAGAGTCACGCTACCGCACAATCGGAGAACCTTATGTTTAATGCTCTAGTTCTAAATCAAGAAGACAAACGCACTATCGCTAGCATCGAGCAAATCGATGAAACACAACTGCCTGAAGGCGACGTTCTGATTGACGTTGATTACTCATCGTTGAACTACAAAGACGGCCTTGCAATTACAGGTAAAGGTAAAATCATCCGTAACTTCCCGATGGTGCCGGGTATTGACCTAGCAGGTACAGTAGTAAGCTCAGAAGACCACCGCTACCAAGCAGGCGACAAAGTTGTTCTTACTGGTTGGGGTGTAGGTGAAAACCATTGGGGCGGTATGTCTCAACGTGCTCGTCTAAAAGCGGATTGGCTAGTACCACTACCAAAAGGTCTAGACAGCAAGAAAGCAATGATGGTGGGTACTGCTGGCTTCACTGGCATGCTATGTGTTCAAGCACTGCTTGATGCAGGCATCAAACCTGAAAATGGCGAAATCCTAGTAACTGGCGCAAGTGGCGGTGTAGGCTCAGTAGCCGTAACGCTTCTAGCACAGCTTGGCTACAAAGTTGCTGCAGTGACAGGTCGCGTAGAGAAAAATGGCCCACTACTAGAAAAACTTGGTGCTAGCCGTATCATCGACCGCGTTGAATTTGAAGAGCCAGCACGCCCGCTTGAAAAGCAAGTATGGGCAGGTGCCGTTGATACTGTGGGCAGTAAAGTACTAGCAAAAGTATTGGCACAAATGGATTACAACAGTGCAGTTGCGGCTTGTGGTCTTGCAGGTGGCTTCGATCTACCGACGACAGTGATGCCATTCATTCTACGTAACGTTCGTCTACAAGGTGTGGATTCTGTTTCATGCCCATTTGAAAAACGTACTGCAGCATGGGAAAAATTGGTTGAGCTACTACCAGACAGCTACTTCGAACAAGCTTGTACTGAAGTTGAACTAGCAGAAGCACCAAAATACGCTGAAGACATCACAAACGGCCAAGTAACTGGTCGTGTGGTTATCAAGCTATAAGCGTTAACCCTTTAATAGAATAAACAAAGCCGGGTCATTGCCCGGCTTTTTGCTATTTCGATTTTCGGAAAAATCAGTCCAATCCCATATCTTCAATTCGCTTGGCAATAAGACGACTACATTCTTCACGAACCACCGCACGCAACCATTCTTGAGCGGGAGAGTGCTCGCAACGTGCGTGCCAAATCATCGAATATTCAAACGGCGTGAATTGGAATGGTAATGGCTTCACCACCAAGTCATAACGATCAGCAACCAAGTACGCTAAATCGGCAGGTACGGTAATGATAATTGGCAGAGTATCGACAATCGCTAGCGCTGCTTCCAAGTGATAAGCGCGCAATACCATCTGGCGTTGTGGCTTCTCCACCAGCGCTTGCTCAATCAGTGCCTTAACCCCATCACTGATGGCGATCATGGCATGCGGGTGACTGAGATAATCATCCAGACTCATCTCTTTGTCAGCTAGCGGATGCTGCTTAGAGAGCAGACACAACACACCAACTCGCCCTAACACTTCACTGCGTAATGGTTCCACTGGACCTGTAGGACGACAAATCGCTAAGTCCGCGCCTTCGTATGTTAATTGATCAGATAAACGGTCATGTTGCAGCGGCAAGAAGTTAAACGACACGTTCGGCGCTTCCTGATAGATACGTGGCAAAGCGAAAGGCAGAATGGTTTGCATTGCGTAGTCAGTCGTGGCGATATTAAACGTCTGATCGCAACTGCGTGGATCAAACTCGCGTGGAGAAAGTAATTGGCGCAGTGATTCCAGCGGCTCACCCAAAGAGCGATCAATTTCTAACGCTTTTTGAGTTGGGATCAAATGCTGACCTTGACGAGTAAACAGTGGGTCACCAAGCAGATCACGTAAACGCCCTAGCACACGACTCATTGCCGATTGGCTTAAATTGAGACGCGTTGCAGCTTTACTTACACTGCTCTCTTCGATCAGCACACGTAACGCAACCAATAAGTTCAGATCTCGACGATAAATGTCTTCTAATTCCACGATTTGCCACTTAACATGTAGGGGATTTAGATAAATTGTACTCTTCAGGCAAAAAAAATCCCGCCTTTCAGCGGGGAAGCCCAAGAAAAATGGGGATAGTGTCGGAATGAAGTGTCGTTAAAATTGGTGAGCTGTATATCAATAGGTTCCGATTACAGCAAGAAGCGCTAATTTTCTTGCTCAGATGCACCTGACCATTTGTGCATCTCAATCCAAATCCCAATAATTGTTGCACTCATGCCTACGAGAGGCATCAATGAGGTTTCACCTGGCGTCCTAAGTACCAATGCACAGAACGAGATGAAACATAAAACCGAATAGATGGTTAGTCTGTCTAACGCTGTTAACATCGTCTCTCCTTGCCAGTTGTTACCAAATTGTTAATTTAAGGTAAATCAAAAAATTCGGTTTGCCAAGTGGTTATTGAATATTTTTTCAACGAAAGTAAAATTCAATGCTCAGTTAGTTACGAGAATCACACTATGAGTTTTAATCCTGAACTGGCGACCAAAACATTAGAGGCGGAAGGATTACGCTGCCCAGAGCCAGTGATGATGGTCAGGAAGACAATTCGAAACATGCAAGATGGTGAGGTATTGCTAGTGAAAGCGGACGACCCATCTACGACTCGAGATATCCCGAGTTTCTGTCGATTTATGGATCACCAGTTGATAGCGGCACAAACGGAACAACTTCCATACCAGTACCTGATCAAGAAAGGTTTGGAATAATCTCAGCAAGATCAAAAACGGCAGCCTATTGGGCTGCCGTTTGTTTATTCATCGTATTCTAGTGTGCGAACTTCAGATTGTAGCTTGTTCAGTTGCTTTCTCATTGCACGCATCTCTTCGTGCATTGGGATAATATGCGCGACTCGAATCCAAGCCTCTACCGTTAGACCGGTAAGGATGAAGGTCCCTGCCACAATCGGCAGCCACATATCAGTCAGCACCATAGCCAACAAGCACAACGCCAAACCAAAGGTGAATAAATAACTCTGACTCTTTGGGGACATCCCCATATAACGTGTAAGCATAAACTTGCCCTCTCGCCATCATTCACACCATTAAAGTACCATGACAAGTATGGCACTAATATGTCACCCGTCACGGTCTTGAACGATTTTAAGCCAGAGTTTGAATTCGCGCATTACTTCACTAGTTATTGATAATTAACACCATTTACGTGGAAAAAATCAGAATAGTGCTGCACCAATAGCAAGAGCAACAAACAGGAATGCGGTCACCTTACGAATCAACCCTAAAGGCATCTTATCGGCCGACAATTTACCAATCAGGACCACAGGTACATTCGCCAGCAGCATACCAATCGTGGTGCCAAGAATCACCCAACTCAATGCATCTGCGTATTGCGCACCCAAGATAGAAGTCGCAATCTGAGTCTTATCGCCAATCTCCGCAACGAAGAAAGCAATAAAACTGGCAATGAATGGACCACGGTTGGAGATCTGCTCGTCGTCATCCAGTTTATCTGGGATCAACACCCAAGCCGCCATGGCGACAAAACTGACCACCAGCACCCATTTGAGAACTTCAGGCGAAAGATAGTCGGCCACCACCACACCTAACCATGCAGCCAAAGCGTGGTTGGCAATGGTTGCCAAAAAGATTGCTGCAACAATAGGGATTGGCTTGCGGTAACGACTGGCAAGTAATAGAGATAGCAATTGGGTCTTATCGCCAATTTCTGCTAACGCTACAGTAGTAATTGAAATAGCTAAAACGCTCACGACATGCTCATTGGGGCGGGATAATTATTTTTAACCATAGACAAACCTCACGCCCCACCCCGGTTCGTGATGATTTGTCTAAGGTCTTGCTAAACTCATCGGGCTGATGAGTCTCGAGCGCCATGGTGATTTTGCACCAATTATGTTGACGAACGAACCGGATGAAACAGACATTTCATCGAGTAAGCTACTCCCCAAAGACAGGCGCAATTCTAGCCACCTTTTTCCACCACCTCAAGAGCGAAAGCCAGCGAAAACTCCCTTTTAAGAAAAATTCAGCAGATAACGCGGTAAAAATCCATTAAAGGAGAAAATTGCCCACGAATTAATCAAGATTAGCTCTACTCCCATGCTCAATATCTGGGTATACTTGATTGTTAATTTATTCAACCGTAATTACTTTGAATCGCCATTGTTGAGGCAAGAAAACCCAACAAAAGAGACGAATTCACGAGTAATAAGAGAATCGCGCGAACCTGACTTATGCAAAAATACGATATCAAAACCTTCCAGGGAATGATCCTCGCGCTGCAGGATTATTGGGCTCAGAATGGTTGTACCATTGTTCAACCACTAGATATGGAAGTTGGTGCGGGTACCTCTCACCCAATGACCTGTCTACGAGCACTTGGCCCAGAGCCAATGTCTACAGCTTACGTACAACCTTCACGTCGTCCTACTGATGGCCGTTATGGTGAAAACCCTAACCGTCTTCAGCACTACTACCAATTCCAAGTAGCGCTAAAACCATCGCCAGACAATATCCAAGAGTTGTACCTAGGTTCTCTAGAGGTTCTTGGTGTCGACCCACTTGTTCACGACATTCGTTTCGTAGAAGACAACTGGGAAAACCCTACACTAGGCGCATGGGGTCTAGGCTGGGAAGTTTGGCTAAACGGCATGGAAGTGACTCAGTTTACTTACTTCCAACAAGTTGGCGGCCTTGAGTGTAAGCCAGTCACTGGTGAGATCACTTACGGTATCGAACGTCTGGCAATGTACATCCAAGAAGTAGACTCTGTTTACGACCTAGTTTGGAATATCGCACCAGACGGCAGCAAAGTGACTTACGGTGACATCTTCCACCAAAACGAAGTAGAGCAATCGACTTACAACTTCGAGCACGCAGACGTTGACTTCCTATTTGGTTTCTTCGAACAGTGCGAGAAAGAGTGTAAAGAGCTGCTTGAGCTTGAAAAGCCACTGCCACTACCTGCTTACGAGCGCATTCTAAAAGCGGGTCACGCATTCAACCTACTAGACGCGCGTAAAGCGATCTCAGTAACTGAACGCCAACGTTACATCCTACGCATCCGCAACCTGACGAAAGCAGTTGCAGAAGCATACTACGCATCGCGTGAAGCTCTAGGCTTCCCAATGTGTAAGAAAGAACAAGCGTAAGGGGCAGAGTAACATGGCAAAAGAATTTCTAATCGAGCTAGGTACAGAAGAGCTACCACCAACGCAACTTCGCACTCTAGCTGAAGCATTCGCAGCAAACTTCGAAGCAGAACTAAAAGGCGCTGAGCTTGCTCACGAAGGCGTGAAATGGTTCGCGGCACCTCGTCGTCTTGCACTAAAAGTAGCAGCACTAGCAGACAGCCAGTCTGACAAAGTTGTTGAAAAACGTGGCCCTGCGGTTTCTGCAGCGTTTGACGCGGAAGGCAACCCAACAAAAGCAGCTCAAGGCTGGGCTCGCGGTTGTGGCATCACGGTTGACCAAGCAGATCGCATGGTTACAGACAAAGGTGAATGGCTACTGTTCAAACAAGAAGTGAAAGGTCAGCCAACGTCTGAGATCGTAGTTGAACTTGCAGCGAAAGCACTAGCAAACCTACCTATCGCAAAACCAATGCGCTGGGGCAACAAAACGACTCAATTTATCCGCCCAGTTAAGACGCTAACCATGCTAATGGGTAGCGACCTAATCGAAGGCGAGATCCTTGGTGTCGCTTCAGACCGCACAATCCGTGGTCACCGCTTCATGGGTGAACAAGAGTTCACTATCGATTCTGCTGAGCAATACCCTGCGATCCTAGAAGAGCGCGGTAAAGTAATGGCAGATTACGAAGCGCGTAAAGCAATCATCCTAGCTGACGCACAAAAAGCGGCAGCAGCGGTTGGCGGTATCGCTGACCTAGAAGATGACCTAGTAGAAGAAGTAACGTCTCTGGTTGAATGGCCAGTGGTACTAACAGCGAAGTTTGAAGAAGAGTTCCTAAAAGTACCTTCTGAAGCGTTGGTTTACACCATGAAGGGTGACCAGAAGTACTTCCCCGTCTATTCACATGAGAATGGCGATGAAAACAAGAAGCTACTGCCTAACTTCATCTTCGTATCGAACATCGAATCAAAAGAGCCTCGTTACGTAATCGAAGGTAACGAGAAAGTAGTTCGCCCTCGTCTTGCTGACGCAGAGTTCTTCTTCAACACAGACCGTAAGCGTCCGCTTATCGACCGTCTACCTGAACTAGAGCAAGCGATCTTCCAAAAGCAACTGGGTACGATCAAAGACAAAACAGACCGCATCACAGAACTTGCTGGCTACATTGCTGAGCAAATCGGTGCTGACGTCGAGAAATCAAAGCGTGCTGGTCTACTAGCAAAATGTGACCTAATGACCTCAATGGTATTCGAATTCACGGATACTCAAGGTGTTATGGGTATGCACTATGCTCGTCACGACGGTGAAGCAGAAGAAGTTGCAGTAGCACTGAACGAGCAATACATGCCTCGTTTCGCAGGTGATGAACTGCCATCAAACGGCGTTTCAACAGCCGTTGCAATGGCAGACAAGCTAGACACTATCGTAGGTATCTTCGGTATTGGTCAAGCACCTAAAGGCAGCGATCCATTCGCACTACGCCGCGCATCTCTAGGTGTACTACGTATCATCGTTGAATACGGCTACAACCTAGATCTTGTTGACCTAGTGGCGAAAGCGAAATCACTATTTGGCGATCGCCTAACTAACGACAACGTTGAACAAGACGTTATCGAGTTCATGCTTGGTCGTTTCCGTGCTTGGTACCAAGACGAAGGCTTCAGCGTAGACATCATTCAAGCGGTTCTAGCGCGTCGTCCAACGAAACCAGCTGACTTCGACCAACGAGTTAAAGCAGTTTCTCACTTCCGTGAACTAGAAGCAGCAGAGTCTCTAGCAGCAGCGAACAAACGTGTAGGTAACATCCTAGCGAAATTCGACGGCGAACTAGCAGCAGACATTGACCTAGCACTTCTACAAGAAGACGCAGAGAAAGCACTAGCAGAAAGCGTTGAAGTAATGACAGAAGCGCTAGAGCCAGCATTTGCTACAGGTAACTACCAAGAAGCCCTAAGCAAGCTAGCTGACCTACGTGAACCAGTTGATGCGTTCTTTGATAACGTAATGGTAATGGCAGACGACGAAGCACTTAAGAAGAACCGTCTAACACTACTGAACAACCTGCGTAACCTGTTCCTACAGATCGCAGATATTTCTTTGCTTCAAAAGTAATTCATTACTCTTCGAAGTGATTAAGAAATAAGTAAAAGGGAAGCAGATGCTTCCCTTTTTTGTTGCTCTTTTTTCCTTTTCATCTCGTACCTCTGGTCTGATGACACACTTTTTTCTTTTTCGGCTTAATTCACACTTTGCGTCGTATAGACATTAAGGTAAGGTCAAGGATTATCCTATTGACCAGTCAAAGACTGGCGTTAAGACACATAAAGCAATCACAATGAATTAGGTATAACGACAAATGCAGTTCTCAAAGTTTGGTGAAAAATTTAATCAGTATTCAGGTATCACGCAGTTAATGGACGATTTGAATGATGGTCTGCGCACACCAGGTGCCATCATGCTCGGTGGAGGTAACCCAGCCGCCATTCCTGCCATGCTCGATTACTTTCGCCAAGCCAGTGAGGAAATGCTCGCCAGTGGGGAGCTCGTCGCCGCCCTCGCCAACTACGATGGTCCGCAGGGCAAAGATGCGTTCGTTAAAGCGCTGGCTCAGTTATTCCGTGAAACTTACGGCTGGGATATTTCCGAGAAAAACATCAGCCTAACTAACGGCAGCCAAAGTGGCTTTTTCTACTTGTTCAACTTGTTGGCAGGTAAACAGCCAGACGGTTCGCACAAGAAAGTGCTACTGCCTATCGCGCCTGAGTACATAGGTTATGGTGACGCAGGTATTGATGAAGATATCTTTGTCTCATACCACCCAGAGATCGAACTGTTGGATAACGGTCTGTTTAAATACCACGTCGATTTTGAGCAGCTAAAAGTTGATGACTCTGTTGCGGCAATCTGCGCGTCTCGCCCAACCAACCCAACGGGTAACGTACTGACAGACGAAGAAGTACGTAAGCTGGACAAGCTAGCACGTGAGAACAACATTCCTCTGATCATTGATAACGCCTACGGTCTGCCGTTCCCGAATATCATTTTTGAAGATGTCGAACCGTTCTGGAATGAAAACACCATCCTGTGCATGAGCTTATCTAAACTTGGCTTGCCGGGCGTGCGTTGTGGGATTGTGATCGCGAGTGAAGAAATCACGCAAGCGTTGACCAATATGAACGGCATCATCAGCCTAGCACCGGGCAGTGTTGGTCCAGCGTTGGCAAACCACATCATTGGCAAAGGCGATCTGCTTAAACTGAGCTCAGAGGTGATTAAGCCGTTTTATAAGCAGAAGTCGCAACGTGCGGTTGAACTGCTCCAAGAAGCGATTACCGATGAGCGCTTTCGTATTCACAAACCGGAAGGCGCTATCTTCTTGTGGCTATGGTTTGATGAACTGCCAATTACGACAATGGAACTTTACCAACGCTTGAAAGCGCGTGGGGTCTTGATTGTTCCGGGTGAATACTTCTTTATTGGCCAGAAGGACGAGTGGGATCATGCGCACCAATGCTTGCGTATGAACTACGTTCAAGACGATGAGATGATGCAAAAAGGCATTGCGATTATCGCTGAAGAAGTTGAAAAAGCTTACCGCGAAGGTAAATAGACCGATTAAACTCAGCCGTTGTTCTCTTTGAAATTAAGGCTTTGAAATTGCGGCTTTGAAAGCCCCAAACTAAAAAGAGCGCCCTTTTCCATAATGGAAGGCGCTCTTTCTCATTCTATAACCGTGTGGTTAACTGAAATGTCATCAGCTGATTAGCTGTTTTCAATCAGGTTGTTACCACCGATAGCAATCTTACGCGGTTGCATCGCTTCTGGAATTTCACGAACTAAATCGATATGAAGTAGACCGTTTTCCATTGATGCTCCGACAACTTTTACGTAATCCGCGAGTTGGAATTTACGTTCAAAATCGCGTTCTGCAATGCCTTGGTAAACGTAGTTTTTGCCTTCTTCGGCTTTACGCTCGCCCTTCACGATCAACATGTTTTCGTTTTGAGTCAAATCGAGCTGATCTTCAGCAAAACCTGCAACTGCCATAGTAATACGGTAGTTGTGCTCGTCTTTTTGCTCGATGTTGTATGGAGGGTAACCGCCAGAAGTGTTCTTCGCAGAGCTTGCTTCCATCAGGTTAAACAGACGGTCGAAGCCAATTGCATTACGGTATAGTGGTGAGAAATCTACATTGCGCATAATCTATCCTCTTTTAAGCAATAGTCTTAGCTCAGATGAAGGTCATCCACGTGGCGTATTTATGCAAGAAAACGCCGAGCTAAGAGATCCGATGATTCATTCCTCTGACCTACTCTTTAGGTGCGGGGACATGATGTCGAATCTAGGGTCAAGTTGTGTGCTAATACTGAGTATCCTCTCCTGAGCGATCTCGTTTAGCGATTCCAGAGGCGCTGTTCTTCTCTTGTTGAGCAAGTTAGCCATCCCTCTTCATAACTAGATATAAGGTCGAAAAATGGGCTTTCAAGGGCTTCAGTGAAAATATTTTTAGCTCCTCGACTCTTTTATCTCGTTTCTACCCCCATAAAAAAAACGCCACCTCTTGCGAGATGGCGTTTTTAGTATGATTTGACTGAGTCTGTAAGACTACACGTCTAGGTTTGCTACTTTCAGCGCATTCTCTTCGATGAAGTTACGACGCGGCTCAACTTGGTCACCCATTAGCGTTGTGAACAATTGGTCTGCGCCTACCGCATCTTCAATGGTTACTTGCATCATGCGACGTGTCTCAGGGTCCATTGTGGTTTCCCAAAGCTGATCTGGGTTCATCTCACCTAGACCTTTGTAGCGCTGTAGGCTTAGACCACGACGCGATTCTTTGATTAGCCACTCAAGTGCCGATGCAAAGCTCGATACAGGCTGAGTACGCTCACCACGCTTGATGTAAGCGCCTTCTTCTAGCAGACCGTCTAACGCTTCAGATAGATCCGCTAGCTTGCCGTACTCTTTAGAGTTCAGTAGGTCGATGCTTAGTGCGTAGTCGTGAGTCACACCGTGAGTACGCACGATGATCTTAGGTAGGTTAAGACCTAGCTCTTCGTGTTGCTCAACTTCGAAGCTGTATTGGCTTGCGCCTACTTCTTTCGCGTTAAGCTGTTCAACTAGCTGTTTTGTCCACGCTTCTACTGCTGCTGCATCGTGGCATTGCTCTGCCGTTAGACGCGGCGTGTAGATTAGCTCATGAACTAGCGCGCTTGGGTAACGACGGCTCATGCGATCCGCCAGCTTGATACCTGCGTTGTATTGCTGAACTAGCTTCTCTAGCGCTTCGCCTGCCAATGCTGGTGCTTCTGCGTTTACGTGTAGCGATGCGTTATCAAGTGCCAAAGCAACTTGGTATTGGTTCATCGCGTCTTCATCTTTGATGTACTGCTCTTGTTTGCCTTTCTTCACTTTGTAAAGCGGTGGCTGAGCAATGTACACATAGCCACGCTCGATAAGCTCTGGCATTTGACGGTAGAAGAAGGTCAACAGTAGCGTACGGATATGCGAACCATCGACGTCAGCATCGGTCATGATGATGATGTTGTGGTAACGCAGTTTGTCCGGGTTGTACTCGTCACGACCGATACCACAGCCTAGTGCCGTGATCAGCGTTGCTACTTCTTGAGAAGAAAGCATCTTGTCGAAACGCGCTTTTTCTACGTTAAGAATCTTACCTTTTAACGGTAGGATTGCTTGGTTCTTACGGTTACGGCCTTGTTTTGCGGAGCCGCCTGCCGAATCACCCTCCACTATGTATAGTTCAGAGAGTGCTGGATCTTTTTCCTGACAGTCTGCAAGTTTGCCTGGCAGACCTGCTAGGTCTAGTGCGCCTTTACGACGAGTCATTTCACGAGCTTTACGCGCTGCTTCACGAGCACGAGCTGCATCGATGATTTTCGAACAAACCATCTTCGCTTCTGTCGGGTTCTCAATCAGGAACTCAGACAGTTTCTCACCCATTGCTGATTCAACCGCTGACTTCACTTCAGAAGAAACCAGTTTGTCTTTTGTTTGGCTAGAGAACTTAGGATCTGGCACTTTAACTGAAACAACCGCAGTTAGACCTTCACGCGCATCATCACCAGAAGTTGCTGTTTTCGCTTTCTTAGAGAAGCCTTCTTTGTCCATGAAAGAGTTCAGTGTACGCGTTAGCGCTGCACGGAAACCGGCAAGGTGAGTACCACCGTCGCGTTGTGGGATGTTGTTAGTGAAACAGTAGATGTTCTCTTGGAAACCGTCATTCCACTGCATCGCCACTTCTACCGAGATACCATCTTCGCGCTCAAAGTCGAAGTGGAAGATTTTCTCGATGATTGGTGTTTTGTTGGTGTTTAGGTGCTCAACAAACGCTTGGATACCACCTTCAAACATGAAGTGGTCGCTCTTGTCTGCTTCACGCTCATCAACCAGTTTGATTGAAACACCAGAGTTCAGGAAAGAAAGTTCACGTAGACGCTTCGCTAGGATGTCGTAGTGAAATTCTGTGTTCGAGAATGTTTCTGCACTTGGCCAGAAACGGATTTGTGTACCAGTTTGGTCAGTATCACCAATTACTGCTAGTGGCGCTTGAGGCTCACCATGATGGTAAGTTTGCGTATGGATATGACCGCCGCGGTGGATAGTCAGAACCACTTTCTCAGACAGTGCGTTTACTACTGAAACACCTACGCCGTGTAGACCGCCTGATACTTTGTATGAGTTATCATCGAACTTACCACCAGCGTGAAGTACCGTCATGATAACTTCTGCAGCAGATACTTTTTCTTCTGGGTGCATTTCTGTTGGAATGCCACGACCATCATCCGTAACTGAAACCGAGTTGTCCTCATGAATTGTCACAACGATGTCTTTACAGTGACCTGCCAACGCTTCATCAATTGAGTTATCCACCACCTCGAAGACCATGTGGTGAAGACCAGTGCCGTCGTCCGTGTCGCCGATGTACATACCTGGACGCTTACGTACCGCATCCAGACCCTTCAGTACCTTAATACTCGATGAATCGTAATTTTCAGACATGAGTTTCTCTCTTCTAGTTTTACTCTATCCTGCCATGTTCCACATGAAACAATTTGCCCGTATCATCCAACATATCGGCGATTTGGCTTTCAGTGATAGAGCTTACAAATACTTGTGCGCCCGTCTCTTTCAAGCAGTCCGCTAGACGCTTGCGACGTTGGCTGTCTAATTCCGACGCAAAGTCGTCAATTAGGTAAATACATTGTTTGCCGGTCATTTCGGTAAGGTGTTGCCCCTGCGCCACACGCAAAGCACACACCATGAGTTTTAATTGACCGCGTGACAAAACGTCCTCAACGGGCGTTCCGTTCACTTTAATGCGCAGATCAGCTTTATTCGGACCACTAAAGGTGTAACCCAATGACTGATCACGCTCGAAATTTTTTTCTAGTATCTCATGATAAGGGGTATCTTTGTCCCATCCACGATAATACTTTAATTGGATCTCAAATTCTGGCAAAAACGTCTGACAGATAGTTTCCGCTACAGTTTTCATCTGTTCGATGTACAGCGCTCGCCATTGACTGATGTTTTCAGCCAAACGCGCCATCTCTTGATCCCAATAACTGAGTTCGCGATAACTTCTGGCAGTTTTAAGCAGTGCATTACGTTGCTTGTTAAGACGCTTGAACCGTCCCCATGCATCATAGAAAGCTGGCTCGGTATGAAACACACCCCAGTCGATGAATGCACGACGATGTTTTGGACCATCCGTTAGTAGATCAAATCCTTCTGGATGTATCAACTGCAGAGGCAAAACTTGTGCAAGTTGCGCCAGTTTTTGTCCAGATTGACCGCCTATTTTAACCTCTGTTGAGCCATCACGCTGCTTATTAATGCCGATAGGTAGCTCAAATTGATCCGAGTTCAAAAAACGACCATGAACAAACAGTTCGTCACACTCATTTTGGATAACTCGACCCGTCAGCGAACTCTTGAAAGAACGTCCGTGTCCGAGCAAGTAAATTGCTTCTAGAACACTGGTTTTACCGCTGCCGTTCGGCCCAATAAGAAAGTTAAAGCCTGCTGATAGGTCAATATCACAGGCTTTAATGTTTCGAAACTGCTGAATGATGAGGCGAGAAAGTGGCATTCAGATGGCTTATAGACGGATTGGCATCACCACGTACATTGCACTGTCGTCGTCTGCGTTTTCAATCAACGCACTGGCGTTGGCATCCGACATCGACACACGCACGTTGTCGCAACGCAGGGTATTAAGTACATCAAGCACGTAGCTTACGTTGAAGCCGATCTCGATAGCGTCACCTTCAAAGGTCACGTCGAGCATTTCTTCCGCTTCTTCTTGCTCTGGGTTGTTAGCAGTAATGCGCATTTCACTGCCCGCAAGATTTACACGAACACCACGGAATTTTTCGTTAGAAAGAATCGCGGCACGTGAGAAAGCCTGACGCAGTTCATCACAACCGGTTTCCAACGTTTTGTTGGTACTTTGTGGCAATACGCGGCGATAGTCAGGGAAACGACCATCAACAAGCTTAGAAGTGAAAATAAAGTTGTTCACTTCTGCACGCACATTTGAGCTACCGATTTGTAGTACAACAGGTTGCTCTGGTGCGTCCATCAGTTTAACCAACTCTTGTACACCTTTACGTGGCACGATGATTTGCTTCTGCGCAAAATCCGCACCGAGCTGAGTTTGAGATACCGCCATACGGTGACCGTCAGTAGCTACGCTGCGTAGCGTCGTACCATCGATTTCAAACAACATGCCGTTTAGGTAGTAACGAACGTCTTGGTTCGCCATTGAGAATTGCGTTTTTTCGATCAGCGTACGCAGATCAGACTGAGTCAGTGATACTTCCACTTCACTCTGCCAATCTTCGATGTTCGGGAAATCGTTCGCTGGAAGTGTTGCCAATGAGAAACGGCTACGGCCAGAACGAACTTGCACGCGATCGCCTTCTAGTACGAAGGTGATGATAGAGTCATCCGGCAAACCACGACAGATATCAAGAAACTTACGAGAAGGAACGGTAATGCTGCCCGCTTCGAAATCCCCTTCTAGAGTCACTTTGCTCACCAATTCCACTTCCAAATCGGTCGCGGTCATGGATAACACGTTCTCTTCTACTTTAAGCAGTAGGTTACCCAGAATTGGTAGGGTTGGTCGGCCACCTAGTGCGCCCGAAACCTGTTGTAGCGGTTTGATTAAATGACTACGTTCAATGGTAAATTTCATGCTTGGCTCTTTACGCTGTCAGCTCAATTAATGATTTGCTTAGAATACTGTCATTCTAACCGATTACGAAGACAGGGTGCGAATCAAGTTAGAGTAATCTTCTTTAATATCGTGGCTCTCTTCACGCAGCTGCTCAATCTTGCGACATGCATGCAGTACCGTGGTGTGGTCACGACCACCAAACGCATCGCCAATTTCTGGCAAGCTGTGATTGGTCAACTCTTTTGCCAACGCCATCGCCAACTGACGAGGACGAGCAACCGAGCGAGAGCGACGTTTAGATAGTAGGTCAGCAACCTTAATCTTGTAATATTCAGCGACCGTCTTTTGAATGTTATCGATCGTCACCAACTTCTCTTGCAGAGCAAGCAAATCACGCAGCGCTTCACGAACAAAATCAATCGTAATTGGACGACCAGTAAAGTTTGCGTTTGCGATTACGCGGTTCAGTGCACCTTCCAGTTCACGAACGTTAGAGCGTAGACGCTTAGCAATAAAGAACGCTACTTCATCCGCTAAGTGGATTTGGTGGTCTTCGGCTTTCTTCATCAAGATCGCCACACGAGTTTCTAACTCAGGCGGCTCAATCGCGACGGTTAGACCCCAACCGAAACGTGATTTCAGACGATCTTCTACGCCGCTGATCTCTTTTGGATAACGGTCAGATGTCAGGATGATCTGTTGGTTACCTTCTAATAGTGCATTAAAGGTATGGAAGAATTCTTCTTGTGAGCGCTCTTTATTAGCAAAGAATTGGATGTCATCGATAAGTAGCGCATCAACACTGCGGTAGTAGCGTTTGAACTCTTCAATCGCGTTGTTTTGCAGTGCTTTCACCATATCTTGCACAAAACGCTCAGAGTGCATGTACACCACTTTTGCGTTGGGATTGTTATCCACAATCGCGTTACCTACCGCGTGCAAAAGGTGAGTTTTACCCAAACCTGTACCACCGTATAAGAATAGTGGGTTATAGGCTGCGCCTGGGTTATCCGAAACTTGACGAGCAGCAGCAAGACCCAATTGGTTCGACTTACCTTCTACGAAGTTGTTGAACTTGTGTTTTGGGTTCACGTTTGAACGGTGGTTGATGTCAGCGATCGCTTGCGCGTCGTCATCCCACGTTTTATGCACAGGCTTACGTGCTTGCAGTTGAGCAGGCGCTGAAGATTCTGCAGCCACGTCTGCCGGCGTACGTGTCGGTGCCGGTTTTGGTGCTGCAACTGGGCGACTGCCCACTTCAAAGCGCAGGCTAGGTACGTCGTTACCGCAGTATTCTTGCAGTAAACGATTGATGCTGTTCAGGTACTTGTCGCGAACCCAATCCAACACGAAGCGGTTAGGTGCGAACAGAGTGAGAGTATTGTCATTGAGCTCCGCTTGTAACGGACGAACCCACATGCTGAATTCTGTAGCTGGTAGCTCTTCTTGAAGCTGCTGCAAACATTGCAACCAAAGCGAAGATGACACGGTGCCCCCACTGAGTATTTGAATTATCGGAAAAGACTGGCAATTTTACCTGTTGATAACCAAGATCGCCAGCAATTGATCGACGATCCAGTGAATAAGATCTAAGTTATTCACAATATTTTCGCTCAACTTAGAGAGTTCAACACATCTTGCCCCAAATTTGCCCACACAACGATCCACATTTGGGCAAAATAGGCCAGATCGAGCGATTGGTGATAACTCTGTGTATGAATTTCTGTTCACTGATATTTTTCGATCGTCATTTCCACTCTTTCCGATCGTTTTTTCATCATTTATCCCTATATCTTGGCTACTATCTATACCAAATAAGATCTTATTACTCTGAGGTCTAGGTTATTGCACTTGGTTATTTATTTAATTGAGCTAACTGACAGTAGTATTTCCAACCATAAAAGTATGGAGATGTATTATGAAAAACTGGATTAAGGTTGCCGTTGCAGCCATCGCTTTGTCTGCTGCGACCGTTCAAGCGGCTACTGAAGTAAAAGTAGGCATGTCTGGCCGCTACTTCCCATTCACCTTTGTGAAGCAAGATAAACTGCAAGGCTTTGAAGTGGATATGTGGGATGAGATCGGTAAACGTAACGATTACAAGATCGAATACGTCACAGCGAACTTTTCTGGTTTATTTGGCCTATTAGAAACGGGCCGTATTGATACCATCTCGAACCAGATCACCATGACAGATGCGCGTAAGGCGAAATACCTATTTGCTGACCCATACGTAGTAGACGGTGCGCAAATTACCGTGCGTAAAGGCAACGACAGCATCCAAGGTGTCGAAGATCTAGCAGGCAAAACCGTTGCAGTTAACCTAGGCTCTAACTTTGAGCAGTTGCTTCGCAGCTACGACAAAGACGGTAAGATCAACATCAAGACTTACGATACTGGTATTGAACATGATGTGGCACTAGGTCGTGCTGATGCCTTCATCATGGACCGTTTGTCTGCTCTAGAACTGATTAAAAAGACAGGTCTACCGTTACAACTTGCGGGCGAACCATTTGAAACGATTCAAAACGCTTGGCCATTCGTTGATAACGAAAAAGGTCGTAAGCTACAGGCAGAAGTGAATAAAGCGCTTGAAGAGATGCGTGCCGACGGAACAGTAGAGAAGATTTCTGTGAAATGGTTTGGTGCCGACATCACTAAGTAAAACTTCTCTTCTTTTAGGACGCAGAGCTTTATCTCGCGTCCTTTTTTAACTCAATGACAAGGTGGAACTTCGTATTCCACCTTTTCTTTTCTCAAGGTAAGTCGTATGGGATTTGATTTTAATTACATGTTGGAACTGCTGCCAATACTGCTCAAGTATCTTGGCACAACCATGGAAATGGCCACATGGGGATTGGTCTTTTCACTGATTCTAGCCGTCATTTTAGCGAACATTCGCGTATTTAAGCTGCCAGTTCTCGATCAATTGAGCCAACTTTATATCAGTTTCTTCCGTGGTACCCCACTTCTAGTACAACTGTTTTTGCTTTACTACGGCTTACCGCAAATCTTCCCATTCATGGTGGGTATTGATGCCTTTTCCGCGGCAGTGATTGGTTTGACATTGCACTTTGCCGCCTACATGGCAGAGAGCATTCGTGCCGCTATCATTGGTATTGATCGCAGTCAAATGGAAGCGAGCTTGTCAGTGGGGATGACAACACCTCAAGCGATGCGTCGGGTTATTTTGCCACAAGCAACGCGAGTCGCACTGCCTTCATTGATGAACTACTTCATCGATATGATTAAGTCCACTTCCCTCGCCTTCACGCTTGGTGTGGCTGAAATTATGGCTAAAGCGCAAATGGAAGCCTCTTCTAGCTTCCGCTTCTTCGAGGCTTTCCTTGCCGTCGCTCTTATTTACTGGGGTGTGGTGGTGATTCTGACTCGAGTACAAATTTGGGCAGAGGCAAAATTGAATAAGGCGTACGTACGATGATCAAATTAGAAAATATCCACAAACGCTTTGGCGAAACAGAAGTCCTCAAAGGTATTGATCTCGATATCAAACAAGGTGAGATCATCGTTATTATTGGCTCAAGTGGTACGGGTAAATCGACCCTATTGCGCACCGTTAACTTCTTAGAGCAAGCGGATGAAGGTCGCATTACCATCGATGACATCTCCGTAGATACACAAAAACATACCAAAGCCGAAGTATTGGCTCTACGCCGCCGAACTGGGTTTGTTTTTCAAAACTATGCCCTATTTACTCATATGAACGCGCGTCAGAACATCGCAGAAGGCTTGATCACGGTACGCGGTTGGAAAAAAGAAGACGCTCTCAAGCGTGCTCAAGAAATTCTGGATGATATCGGTCTTGGCGATAAAGGAGAAAGTTATCCAGCGGCTCTGTCTGGTGGACAACAACAACGTGTAGGTATCGGCCGAGCGATGGCGCTACAACCGGAACTGCTGCTTTTTGATGAGCCAACGTCTGCGCTGGATCCGGAATGGGTCGGAGAAGTTCTCTCATTAATGAAGAAGTTAGCCAATCAACATCAGACCATGTTGGTGGTTACACACGAGATGCAATTTGCCAAAGAAGTGGCGGATAGAGTGATCTTTATGGCCGAAGGCAACATCGTTGAACAAGGTTCTCCACAAGATATCTTCGATAATCCACAAGATCTTCGTTTGAAAAAATTCCTTAACCAAGTGGGAATAGAGTAAAGATCAAGCATCAAGATCAATCGATCCTTGAGATTTTACTCACACTACGTATAATCGCCCGGCCGGAATTTCGTACTCATGAGTCATTGACACATTATGTGAGTGTGATTACAATTCCGCCTCTTTGTTGAGAGGCGTCGGTTGTTCTTCTTTAATAAAGAGCTTCTTTATATAAAGAAAGCAAAATGCCCACGCCGGGTTTAACAAGAACCTAAAACTACTGATCAGTAAAGGTAATTATCATGAAACGCACTTTTCAACCTACAGTTCTAAAGCGCAAGCGTACTCACGGCTTCCGTGCTCGCATGGCAACTAAGAACGGTCGTAAAGTTATCAACGCACGTCGTGCAAAAGGCCGTGCGCGCCTATCAAAATAATCGCTAGTTTATTTTGAACACGTACGCGTTTAATCGGGAGTTACGCTTGTTAACTCCCGAGCATTATCAAAACGTCTTCCAGCAAGCTCATCGAGCTGGCTCGCCTCATTTCACCATCATTGCTCGCAATAACAAACTTTCTCACCCACGCTTAGGTTTAGCTGTTCCGAAAAAGCAAATCAAAACTGCTGTCGGTCGTAACCGTTTTAAGCGTTTGGCTCGTGAAAGCTTTCGTAACAATCAACATCAGCTTCCAAATAAAGATTTTGTTGTGATCGCGAAGAAAAGCGCGCAAGATTTAAGCAATGAGGAATTATTTAAGTTGTTTGATAAGCTATGGCATCGCCTGTCTCGCCCTTCACGTGGATAGCCATTGGGCTCGTTAATCTTTATCGCTGGTTTATCAGCCCTCTGATTGGTCCTCGCTGCCGGTTCACACCAACTTGTTCCACTTACGCGCTAGAAGCTTTGAGAGCTCACGGTTTTGTAAAAGGATGTTGGTTATCAGGCAAACGTCTATTAAAATGCCACCCTTTGAATGAAGGGGGGTATGACCCCGTTCCACCAGTCCAAAAACAAGACAGAGATAACTAACGATGGATTCTCAACGTAATATCCTGCTCATTGCTCTGGCACTGGTTTCTTTCTTGCTGTTCCAACAGTGGCAAGTCGCAAAGAACCCAGCACCTCAAGCAGTTGAACAGGCTCAATCAAGCAGTACTCTACCTGCACCATCTTTTGCTGACGAGCTAGACCCAGTTCCTGGTCAACAGCAAGCTTCTGCAAAAACTATCACAGTAACGACTGATGTTTTAACTCTGTCGATCGACACCGTTGGTGGCGATGTGGTACATGCCGACCTAAACAAATACTCTGCTGAACTTGATTCATCAGACCCATTCGTTCTGCTAAAAGACACTAAAGGTCACCAGTTCATCGCGCAAAGCGGTCTAGTGGGCCCTCAAGGTATCGACCTAAGCAGCACTAACCGCCCTCACTACAACGTGAGCGCAGACAGCTTTACTCTAGCTGATGGTCAAGACGAACTACGCGTTCCAATGACATTCACTGCGAACGGTATCGAATACATCAAGACTTACGTATTCAAACGTGGCAGCTACGCGCTAAACGTAGAATACGATGTCGTGAACAACTCTGGTAACAACGCAACATTTGGTATGTACGCTCACTTGCGTCAAAACCTAATGGACGCTGGTGGTAGCATCACAATGCCTACTTACCGCGGCGGTGCTTACTCAACAGAAGACGTTCGCTACAAGAAATACAGCTTTGAAGATATGCAGGATCGTAACCTGTCTATCAACCTAGCAGATGGCCAAGGTTGGGCAGCAATGATCCAACACTACTTCGCTGCAGCTTGGATCCCACGCAACGAACCAGGTACTAACCTGTACACTCGCGTAATTGGTAACCTAGGCGATATCGGCGTACGTATGCCAAACAAAACTATCGCAACGGGTGACCAAGCGAAGTTTGAAGCAACACTATGGGTTGGTCCTAAGCTACAAAACGAAATGGCAGCAGTGGCACCAAACCTAGACCTAGTAGTGGACTACGGCTGGCTATGGTTCATCGCTAAACCACTTCACTCACTGCTTGCTTTTATCCAAAGCTTCGTGGGTAACTGGGGTGTGGCAATCATCTGTTTGACCTTCATCGTTCGTGGTGCAATGTACCCACTAACGAAAGCGCAATACACGTCTATGGCGAAAATGCGCATGCTACAGCCTAAGCTGCAAGCAATGCGTGAGCGCATCGGTGATGACCGTCAGCGCATGAGCCAAGAGATGATGGAACTGTACAAGAAAGAGAAAGTGAACCCACTGGGTGGCTGTCTACCTCTTATCCTACAGATGCCTATCTTCATCGCGCTTTACTGGGCACTAATGGAATCGGTTGAGCTACGTCACTCACCATTCTTCGGTTGGATTCACGACCTTTCAGCACAGGACCCTTACTACATCCTGCCGCTACTGATGGGTGCGTCAATGTTCCTAATCCAGAAGATGAGCCCAACAACAGTAACGGATCCAATGCAGCAGAAGATCATGACCTTTATGCCGGTTATGTTTACCTTCTTCTTCTTGTTCTTCCCATCAGGCCTAGTTCTATACTGGTTGGTGTCGAACATCGTTACGCTTATCCAGCAAACTTTGATTTACAAAGCGCTGGAGAAAAAAGGCTTACACACTAAGTAACCTTGATAGAAAAGCATAAGAAAGGCGGCCAAAAGGTCGCCTTTTTGTTTTTGGCTGATTACAATTCAGCTAATTAATTGGTTCTGGCTCCCTAGGGGTGTAAACCCTATAGCCCAGCTCAAAAGGCAAGATTATGACTACAGATACGATTGTCGCTCAGGCTACCGCACCCGGTCGTGGTGGTGTCGGCATTATTCGTGTTTCAGGCCCTAAGGCCAATCAAGTGGCGCTAGAAGTCACAGGTAAAACGCTAAAGCCTCGCTACGCAGAGTATCTGCCATTCCAAGCGGAAGATGGTACCGTGCTAGACCAAGGCATTGCCCTGTACTTCCCTAACCCACATTCGTTTACTGGCGAAGACGTACTTGAACTGCAAGGTCATGGTGGCCCTGTTGTAATGGATATGCTGATTAAGCGTATCTTGGGTATTGACGGTGTGCGTGCTGCTCGACCAGGTGAGTTCTCAGAACGCGCTTTCCTAAACGACAAGATGGACCTCACTCAAGCAGAAGCGATTGCCGACCTGATTGATGCCAGCTCAGAAGAAGCGGCAAAATCAGCACTACAATCACTGCAAGGTCAGTTCTCACAACGCATCCAAACGCTGGTGGAATCTCTGATCCACTTACGTATCTACGTGGAAGCGGCAATTGACTTCCCAGAAGAAGAAATCGACTTCTTGGCCGATGGTAAAGTATCTGGTGACCTTCAAGCGATCATCGATAACCTCGATGCAGTACGTAAAGAAGCCAACCAAGGCGCGATCATGCGTGAAGGCATGAAAGTCGTGATTGCTGGCCGTCCTAATGCGGGTAAATCTAGCCTTCTGAATGCTCTATCTGGAAAAGAATCCGCTATCGTTACGGATATCGCCGGTACCACACGTGACGTATTGCGTGAACACATCCATATCGATGGTATGCCTTTGCACATCATCGATACCGCTGGTCTGCGTGATGCTTCTGATGAAGTAGAGAAAATCGGTATCGAGCGTGCATGGGATGAAATCGCCCAAGCAGACCGTGTTCTGTTTATGGTAGATGGCACCACAACCGAGGCAACGGATCCAAAAGACATTTGGCCAGACTTCGTTGATCGCTTGCCAAACAGTATTGGCATGACGGTGATCCGTAACAAAGCGGATCAAACAGGTGAAGAAATGGGGATCTGCCATGTAAACGATCCGACTCTGATTCGCCTTTCTGCAAAAACAGGCGCAGGTGTGGATGCTTTGCGTACTCACTTAAAAGAGTGTATGGGCTTCTCAGGCAATACGGAAGGCGGCTTTATGGCTCGTCGTCGTCACCTAGATGCGCTAGAACGTGCTGCTCAACATCTTCAAATCGGCCAAGAACAGCTTGAAGGCTATATGGCTGGCGAAATCTTGGCAGAAGAGCTGCGCATTACTCAGCAGCACTTGAATGAGATTACCGGAGAGTTCAGCTCTGATGACCTCCTCGGCCGAATCTTCTCCTCATTCTGTATCGGTAAATAATCAAAACACGCGGTGTTAAGCATAGGTTTAACACCGCGTTTCTTTTTGTACTGGCGCTAATAACACGTTGGCGTCAGTGAGGCTCAATAAAGGAAGACACATGATCCACATTATTACAGGCAGTACGTTAGGTGGCGCAGAATACGTTGGTGATCACCTAAGTGATCTACTCAATGAGAACGGTTTTGAAACAACGATCCACAACCAGCCGGAGTTATCTGCGATCGAAAACCAAGGCACTTGGTTGGTGATCACTTCAACTCACGGCGCGGGTGAATACCCAGATAACATTCAGCCTTTCATTGCTGCATTACAAAACACACCGCCTAAGATGGCAGACGTAAAGTTTGCTGTGATAGCGATTGGTGACTCAAGTTACGATACGTTCTGTGCTGCAGGCCAACATGCTTACGACCTGTTAGAAGACATTGGCGCAACGCCAATCACAGACTGCTTGAAGATTGATGTACTTAGCCACGACGTACCTGAAGACGCCGCAGAAGTGTGGTTGAAGGAAAATCTGGCTCGCTTTTCTGCTTAATTCCTCTATCACAGAGTCGCATTGCGGCTCTGTTTCTCCCCATTGTGAATAACTCCCCTAAAAAATCTTGTTCAATCGCTCAAAAAACACCCAAACCATCTGTGGATAAGTCAGGTAAGATCCAGTGATTTTCCTTTAGTTATCCAAAGAACAACTTAGATCCTTTTTTACCCCTGTGTATAACCCCGCATTTTGATCTCAGGAAATCCTCGATCTGATCAAGCCATGATCACAAGATATGATCCAAAGAAGATCCATGATCTTGTTGATCATTTTCTAGTTATCCACAGAAACGTGCGATCCTAATAATAGATCCAATAAAAGATCATATATATAGATCTTATATATATAGTCTTAGGGACTAAAATTTGAAAAGCGAGAAAACGATTCTCTCTCACACAGAAAAAAGGTAAAATACCGCTCTTTTTTATCTGTTCATTAAATCCTTTGAATACCTGAGGTCAGTTCATGCTTTATCACGAAAACTTTGACGTCATTGTTGTCGGTGGCGGACACGCAGGAACGGAAGCCGCGCTCGCATCTGCACGCACAGGACAAAAAACACTCCTCCTTACCCATAACATCGATACGTTAGGCCAGATGTCTTGTAATCCAGCGATTGGTGGTATCGGTAAAGGTCACTTAGTAAAAGAAGTGGATGCTATGGGCGGTCTGATGGCTGAAGCCATTGACCATGCAGGTATTCAATTCCGAACACTGAACGCCTCTAAAGGTCCAGCGGTTCGAGCAACACGTGCTCAAGCTGACCGTGCATTGTACAAAGCGTACGTACGCAACGCGCTAGAAAACGCACCAAACCTAACTCTGTTCCAACAATCGGTTGATGATCTGATTGTGGACCAAGATCGTGTGGTTGGCGTCGTAACGCAAATGGGTCTGAAATTCCACGCGAAAGCGGTGGTATTAACCGTAGGTACTTTCCTTGGCGGAAAGATCCATATCGGTATGGAAAGCTCTTCAGGTGGTCGCGCTGGGGATCCACCATCGATCGCACTGGCGGATCGACTACGTGAACTACCATTCCGTGTCGATCGTTTGAAAACAGGTACACCACCACGTATCGATGCACGCAGCGTGGATTTCTCAGTGTTGGAAGCACAACACGGTGATAACCCAACACCTGTATTCTCATTCATGGGCAAACGTGAACATCAGCCGCGTCAAATCCCATGTTTTATTACTCACACTAATGAGCAAACTCATGATGTGATCCGCAACAACCTTGATCGTAGCCCAATGTACGCAGGCGTGATCGAAGGTATTGGCCCGCGCTACTGTCCTTCTATCGAAGACAAAGTGATGCGCTTTGCGGACAAGAACAGTCACCAAATCTTCATTGAGCCAGAAGGCCTAACCACGCACGAGTTATACCCTAACGGTATTTCCACCAGCTTGCCGTTTGACGTGCAAGTGCAAATCGTTCGTTCAATGAAAGGTTTTGAGAACGCACACATCGTTCGTCCAGGTTATGCGATCGAGTACGATTTCTTCGACCCACGTGATTTGAAGCAAACCTACGAGACCAAGTTCATCAGTGGTCTGTTCTTTGCTGGTCAAATCAACGGTACGACTGGCTACGAAGAAGCTGCAGCACAAGGTTTGATGGCAGGCTTGAACGCAAGTTTGCACAGTCAAGGCAAAGAAGGCTGGAGCCCACGCCGTGACCAAGCTTACATGGGCGTGTTAATCGATGATTTGTCGACCATGGGTACCAAAGAGCCGTACCGCATGTTCACTTCTCGTGCGGAATACCGTCTGTTGCTTCGTGAAGATAACGCCGATCTACGTTTGACGGAAAAAGCGCGTGAACTTGGTTTGATTGATGATGTTCGTTGGGCACGTTTCAACGAGAAAATCGAGAACATGGAAACCGAGCGCCAACGTCTAAAATCGACATGGATGAACCCGAATTCTGCAGGCATTGATGAGCTGAACAAGCTATTGAAAACACCAATGGCTCGTGAAGCAAGTGGTGAAGATCTTTTGCGTCGTCCAGAGATCTCATACTCAGATCTCACTCAGCTTGATGCATTTGCACCTGCTCTGGAAGATCAACAAGCGTCAGAGCAAGTTGAGATTCAAGTGAAGTACGATGGCTACATCAAGCGCCAGCAAGAAGAGATCGAAAAATCGCTGCGTCATGAGCACACTAAGCTCCCAGCAGACTTGGATTACAAAGACGTGAAAGGTCTGTCTAACGAAGTCGTTGCTAAGCTGACAGAAGCCAAACCAGAAAGCATTGGTATTGCTTCTCGTATCTCAGGTATCACACCGGCAGCGATCTCTATTCTGCTTGTTCACCTGAAGAAGCACGGTTTGCTGAAGAAAGGCGAGGAAGAGTAATGAGTGCTTTACGTACCAGATTAGACGAGCTGATCGCACAAACCAATTTGGAAGTGTCTGAAAAACAACGCGAGCAGTTGGTCGGTTACGTCGAACTGCTCGACAAGTGGAACAAAGCTTACAACCTAACGTCGGTTCGTGACCCACTTGAGATGCTAGTGAAACATATCCTTGATAGCATCGTTGTTAGCACTCACTTACCAGGTGAGCGTTTTATCGATGTTGGCACAGGACCAGGTTTGCCAGGTATTCCATTGGCAATCATGAATCCAGAGAAAACCTTCTTCTTGCTCGATAGCCTTGGCAAACGCATCCGCTTTATCAAGCAAGTTGTGCACACGCTAGGGCTGAAAAATGTGACGGCAATTCAAAGTCGCGTCGAAGAATTCCAGCCAGAAGAAAAATTTGATGGCGTTTTGAGTCGAGCTTTTGCTTCAATGACGGACATGGTGGAATGGTGTCATCATCTGCCTAAACAAGATTCTGGGGTGTTCTTAGCTTTGAAAGGGCTTCACCCTAAAGATGAAATAGATCTGCTTCCTGAATGGTGTAGTGTGACAGAGATCATATCTTTAGCTGTTCCTGAGTTGGAAGGTGATCGTCATCTAGTAATCTTATCGCGCAAGGAAAATTAGCGAGGTAATCGTGGGTAAAATTGTAGCAATCGCCAACCAGAAAGGTGGGGTCGGCAAAACAACAACGTGCATTAACTTAGCAGCTTCGATGGCGGCAACAAAGCGCAAGGTTTTGGTGATCGATCTCGACCCTCAAGGCAACGCTACGATGGCCAGTGGCGTCGACAAATATATGGTCGACGCAACGGCGTATGATCTTCTGGTTGAAGATACCCCGTTTGATCAGGTGGTTTGTACCGAAACCACAGGGAAATACGATCTGATTGCAGCGAACGGAGACGTTACCGCTGCAGAAATCAAATTGATGGAAGTGTTCGCGCGTGAGGTACGTCTGAAAAACGCCCTTGCGTCAGTTCGCGATAACTATGATTTCATCTTTATTGATTGTCCTCCTTCTCTAAACCTTCTTACAATCAATGCTATGGCCGCAGCCGACTCTGTGCTGGTGCCGATGCAATGTGAATACTTTGCGTTAGAAGGTTTAACTGCTCTTATGGATACAATCAGCAAGTTAGCGGCCGTGGTCAATGAGAACCTCAAAATCGAAGGTTTACTGCGTACCATGTACGATCCACGTAACCGCCTGTCTAATGAAGTATCCGATCAACTTAAAAAACACTTTGGTAGTAAAGTTTACCGTACTGTGATCCCACGTAATGTGCGTTTGGCCGAAGCGCCGAGCCACGGTAAACCAGCCATGTACTATGACAAGTACTCTGCTGGCGCCAAAGCGTATCTTGCTTTAGCGGGCGAAATGCTCCGCCGCGAAGAAATCCCAGTTTAACTCTAACCTAAGGAATTCCTCCTATGTCTAAGCGTGGTCTAGGAAAAGGACTGGATGCGTTGTTGTCGACCAGTTCGTTAGCTCGTGAAAAACAGCACATTGCATCGCACAGCCAAGCATTGTCGGCTGACGGTGAACTGACGGATTTGGCGATTGGTCAATTGCAGCCGGGTGTTTACCAACCGCGTAAAGATATGGCGCCAGAAGCGCTAGAAGAGCTGGCAGCTTCGATTCAATCACAAGGCATCATTCAGCCGATCGTGGTTCGCCAAGTTGCGGGTGGTCAGTTTGAAATCATCGCTGGTGAACGCCGTTGGCGCGCTGCAAAACAGGCTGGTCTTAAACGTGTGCCTTGTTTAGTGAAAAAGGTCGAAGACCGCGCAGCGATAGCGATGGCACTGATCGAAAACATTCAACGTGAAGATTTGAATGTGATTGAAGAAGCGCAAGCGCTTGAGCGCCTGCAGGATGAATTCACGCTGACGCATCAGCAAGTGGCCGATGTGATTGGCAAATCAAGAACCACAGTAAGTAACCTATTACGTCTAAATCAGTTGGAAATTGATGTAAAGGGTCTGGTTGCAGATAAAAAATTAGAAATGGGTCATGCTCGAGCTCTGTTAGCGCTAGAAGGCGAACAGCAAATCGAAGTGGCTCAACAGGTGGCTAAGAAGCAAATGACGGTTCGACAAACCGAACAGTTAGTAAAAAAGTGCTTAGCCCCACAAAATGAGCAAAAAGCTCAACAAGAAGATACCGAAGCGGAGCAAATGTCGCATAAATTGAGTCAACTGCTTGATGCCAAGGTTTCTTTGGTCCGTTCTGCAAACGGCAAAGCGAAAGTGACGATAAGTCTTGATGAGCCTCACAAATTGAATCAACTGATTGCCAAGCTAGAGGCCTAGATGAGATAATTGATTTAGGTCAATTAATCAAAATAATCGAATTTTGTGTGAAAGTTGTCGGATTGTAAACAAAACTGTAAGTTTTTGATGCAATATAATTGCATTCAATTGTTCTCACCGTATAATTTTCGCCAATTTCCCTGCACAGAGAGTTTAGTGCAAAGTGGATATTACTAGAGGTACGAATACATGGTAGCTGCGTTAGCTAGACCAGGACGAGAGCTCGCAAAGCAATTGTTAATGATCCAGTCTGGCGCGGTTATTTTTGTGGCTGCAGGAATGGCGATGGCCGTGAATCCTGAATGGGGAATTTCAGCGCTGGTTGGTGGGGGCATTTTTGTTGTTGCCAATGCTGTCTTTGCGCTATGTGCTTTTATGTTTAGTGGGGCTCGTGCTGCCAAGCGCATCGCGGCGTCCTTCTACACAGGTGAAGTTCTGAAAATCCTCATCACGGTTGTGTTGTTCTACGTAGCCTACATGTATATGCAGGTGGAACTTGTTCCCCTCAAACTAACCTATTTGCTGGTACTAGGTATTAATATCTGTGCACCAGTGCTATTCATTAACAACAAAAAATAGGATGAGTTATGGCTGCGCCAGGTGAAGCGCTAACATCGTCCGGTTACATTGCCCACCACTTATCAAACCTATCTTTAGCTAAGTTAGGCTTGGTAGCGGATGAAGCAAGTTTCTGGAACGTACATATCGATAGCCTGTTTTTTTCTTGGTTTACTGGTTTAATCTTCCTCGGAATTTTTTACAAAGTAGCAAAGAGAACAACAGCGGGTGTACCGGGTAAGCTTCAGTGTGCTGTAGAAATGATCGTTGAATTTGTCGCGGAAAACGTCAAAGACACGTTCCATGGACGCAACCCACTGATCGCGCCTTTAGCACTGACTATCTTTTGTTGGGTATTTTTGATGAACGTGATGGACTTAGTTCCGATCGACTTCTTACCGTACCCAGCAGAGCATTGGCTAGGTATCCCTTATCTTAAGGTTGTACCGTCTGCTGATGTGAATATCACCATGGCTATGGCTCTAGGCGTTTTCGCATTGATGATCTACTACAGCATCAAAGTGAAAGGTCTAGGTGGATTCGCAAAAGAACTTGCACTACATCCATTCAATCACCCACTGATGATTCCGTTTAACCTACTGATTGAAGTGGTATCGCTACTAGCGAAGCCTCTATCACTTGGTATGCGTCTATTCGGTAACATGTTCGCGGGTGAGGTTGTATTCATTCTTTGTGCGGCAATGCTACCATGGTACTTGCAATGGATGGGTTCACTACCGTGGGCAATCTTCCATATCTTGGTTATTACGATTCAAGCCTTCGTATTTATGATGTTGACAATTGTTTACCTGTCAATGGCACACGAAGATTCTGATCATTAATTTTTTAAGCTTTTTATTTGGGCACATAAGCCAACAACTATAAATTGGAGATAGTAATGGAAACTTTACTGAGCTTTTCTGCAATCGCCGTAGGTATTATCGTCGGTCTTGCTTCTCTTGGTACAGCGATTGGTTTCGCACTACTAGGTGGTAAATTCCTAGAAGGTGCAGCACGTCAACCAGAAATGGCTCCTATGCTACAAGTTAAGATGTTCATCATCGCAGGTCTACTTGATGCGGTTCCAATGATCGGTATCGTAATCGCGCTACTATTCACATTCGCAAACCCATTCGTTGGTCAACTAGGTTAATCACCTTTAACTCGGGACGAGCTCAGGCTTGTCACTGATTAACACTAAGTCCAAATAGAGGGGTAGCTGTTGTGAACATAAACGCAACTCTGCTAGGTCAAGCAATCTCGTTCGCACTATTTGTGTGGTTCTGCATGAAGTATGTATGGCCACCGTTGATGCAAGCGATCGAAGAGCGTCAGAAGAAAATTGCTGATGGTCTTCAAGCAGCGGAACGTGCTGCAAAAGACTTGGATCTAGCACAAGCCAACGCTTCTGATCAGTTGAAAGAAGCGAAGCGCACAGCAACTGAGATCATCGATCAAGCGAACAAGCGTAAGTCTCAAATTATTGACGAAGCTCGCGAGGAAGCTCAGGCAGAACGCCAGAAAATCCTAGCGCAAGCAGAAGCAGAACTTGAAGCTGAACGCAATCGTGCACGCGATGAGCTGCGCAAACAAGTTGCTACTCTGGCTGTAGCTGGTGCTGAGAAAATCCTTGAGCGTTCTATCGATAAAGACGCTCAGAAAGATATTCTCGACAACATTACTGCAAAACTTTAAGTCTGGGGGCGCATATGTCTGATTTGACTACAATCGCACGCCCCTATGCTAAAGCAGCCTTCGACTTTGCTGTAGACAAAGACCAGTTGGACCAATGGGGCCAAATGTTGTCTTTTGCTGCTGAAGTCGCTAAAAACGAGCAAATGAACGAACTTCTAACGGGTTCGGTTTCTGCTGACAAAATGGCAGAGATTTTTGTTGCAGTTTGCGGCGAACAAGTTGATACGCACGGCCAAAACCTGATTAAGGTAATGGCTGAGAATGGTCGTCTAACGACCCTTCCTGATGTTTGTGAACAATTCTTCCTATTGAAGAAAGAGCATGAGAAAGAAATCGATGTTGAAGTGATTTCAGCAAGCGAACTTTCTGATGAACAACTTGCAAACATTGGCAGCAAACTTGAAGTGCGTCTAGAACGCAAAGTGAAGCTGAATTGCAGTGTAGATGAGACCCTACTTGGTGGGGTTATTATTCGAGCCGGAGACCTAGTCATCGATGACTCAGCGCGTGGTCGTTTGAACCGCCTGAGCGATGCATTGCAGTCTTAATGGGGATTGGAGCATGCAACTTAATTCCACGGAAATTAGCGATCTGATCAAACAACGTATCGAATCTTTCGAAGTTGTTAGTGAAGCTCGCAACGAGGGTACTATCGTATCGGTAAGCGATGGTATCATCCGCATCCACGGCCTAGCGGACGTGATGCAAGGTGAAATGATTGAATTACCGGGTGGCCGTTATGCACTAGCACTTAACCTTGAGCGTGACTCGGTTGGTGCGGTAGTAATGGGCCCATATGCTGACCTTAAGGAAGGCATGAAAGTTACAGGTACTGGCCGCATTCTTGAAGTGCCAGTTGGTCCAGAACTTCTAGGTCGCGTAGTGAACACACTAGGTGAGCCTATCGATGGTAAAGGTCCAATCGAAGCTAAATTGACTTCGCCTGTAGAAGTAATCGCACCAGGTGTAATCGACCGTAAATCGGTAGACCAACCTGTACAAACTGGTTACAAATCAGTTGACTCAATGATCCCAATCGGTCGTGGTCAGCGTGAGCTTGTAATCGGTGACCGTCAAACTGGTAAAACAGCAATGGCGATCGATGCGATTATCAACCAGAAAGACTCTGGTATTTTCTCAATCTACGTAGCAATCGGTCAGAAAGCATCGACTATCGCTAACGTAGTTCGCAAACTAGAAGAGCACGGCGCGCTAGCTAACACTATCGTTGTTGTTGCATCTGCTTCTGAATCTGCAGCGCTACAATACCTAGCGCCATACGCAGGTTGTGCGATGGGTGAATACTTCCGCGATCGCGGTGAAGACGCACTGATTGTTTACGATGATCTATCTAAGCAAGCGGTAGCTTACCGTCAGATCTCTCTACTACTAAAACGTCCACCAGGCCGTGAGGCATTCCCAGGTGACGTATTCTACTTACACTCTCGTCTACTAGAGCGTGCAGCTCGTGTAAACGAAGAGTACGTAGAGCGTTTCACTAACGGTGAAGTGAAAGGTAAGACTGGTTCTTTGACTGCTCTTCCTATCATCGAAACTCAAGCAGGTGACGTTTCAGCATTCGTACCGACTAACGTAATCTCGATTACCGATGGTCAGATCTTCCTACAAACTGAGCTATTCAACGCGGGTGTACGCCCAGCCGTTGACCCAGGTATCTCAGTATCTCGTGTAGGTGGTTCAGCTCAGACGAAAATCATCAAGAAGCTATCTGGCGGTATCCGTACTGCACTAGCTCAGTACCGTGAACTAGCGGCATTTGCACAGTTCTCGTCTGACCTTGATGAAGCGACGAAGAAACAGCTAGACCACGGTCAAAAAGTTACAGAACTAATGAAGCAGAAGCAGTACGCTCCAATGTCTGTATTTGACCAAGCACTAGTAATCTTCGCGGCAGAGCGCGGCTATTTAGCAGATGTTGAACTAAACAAACTGCTAGATTTCGAAGCGGCTCTACTATCGTACGCTCGCGGTCAATACGCTGAATTTGCAGCTGAGATCGACAAGACGGGTGCATACAACGATGAAGTTGAAGCTCAGTTGAAGAAACTGACTGACGACTTCGTAGCAACCCAAACTTGGTAATTAGGTCGGTGGCAGTTTCTGCCACCAACTAACGGAGAGTAACGATGGCCGGCGCAAAAGAGATACGTAATAAAATCGGTAGTGTTAAAAGCACGCAGAAAATTACGAAAGCGATGGAAATGGTAGCAGCTTCAAAAATGCGTCGTTCTCAAGACGCAATGGAAGCTTCTCGTCCATACGCTGAAACAATGCGTAAAGTGATCGGTCATGTGGCTAACGCAAACCTAGAGTACCGTCATCCGTACCTAGAAGAGCGTGAAGCTAAACGTGTTGGTTACATCATCGTTTCGACAGACCGTGGTCTGTGTGGTGGCTTGAACATTAACGTGTTCAAGAAAGCCGTTACAGACATGCAATCATGGAAAGAGAAAGGTGCTGAAGTTGAGCTAGCTGTAATTGGCTCAAAAGCAACAGCTTTCTTTAGAAATGGTGGCGCAAAAGTTGCGGCACAGGTTTCTGGTCTGGGTGATAACCCAAGCCTAGAAGACCTAATCGGTTCTGTTGGCGTAATGCTTAAGAAATACGATGAAGGTGAACTGGATCGTCTATATGTGGTGTTCAACAAGTTTGTGAACACTATGATTCAGCAACCAACGATCGATCAATTGCTACCTTTGCCTAAATCGGACAGCGAAGAGATGCAGCGTGAGCACTCATGGGACTACATCTATGAGCCTGAGCCAAAACCTCTATTAGACACACTTCTAGTGCGTTACGTAGAGTCTCAGGTATACCAAGGTGTGGTTGAGAACCTTGCTTGTGAGCAAGCGGCTCGAATGATTGCGATGAAGGCTGCAACGGATAACGCAACCAACTTGATTGAAGATTTAGAACTTGTGTACAACAAAGCCCGTCAGGCTGCGATCACACAAGAACTATCAGAAATCGTTGGTGGTGCATCTGCGGTTTAAGCTTAGGTAAAACGAAATAGTTTAGAGGATTAACGATGGCTACAGGTAAGATCGTACAGATCATCGGTGCGGTAGTCGACGTAGAGTTCCCACAGAGCGAAGTACCAAGTGTATATGACGCTCTAAACGTTACGGACTCAAAAGAGCGTCTTGTTCTTGAAGTTCAACAACAGCTAGGCGGTGGCGTAGTTCGTTGTATCGTAATGGGTAGCTCTGATGGTTTACGTCGTGGCGTTGAAGTGGTTAACACTGGCGCTCCAATTTCAGTACCAGTAGGTACTAAAACTCTAGGTCGTATCATGAACGTCCTAGGTGACGCGATTGATGAGCGTGGTGAGATCGGTGCAGAAGAGGTTTACTCTATCCACCGTGAAGCACCAAGCTACGAAGAGCAATCAAACGAAACAGCACTTCTAGAAACTGGTGTTAAAGTAATCGACTTGGTTTGTCCATTCGCTAAGGGTGGTAAAATCGGTCTATTCGGTGGTGCAGGTGTAGGTAAGACCGTTAACATGATGGAGCTTATCAACAACATCGCACTTCAACACTCAGGTCTATCAGTATTTGCTGGTGTTGGTGAACGTACTCGTGAAGGTAACGATTTCTACTACGAGATGCAGGAAGCAGGCGTTGTAAACGTTGAGAATCCTGAAGAATCTAAAGTAGCGATGGTTTACGGTCAGATGAACGAGCCACCAGGCAACCGTCTACGTGTTGCACTGACTGGTCTAACAATGGCAGAACGTTTCCGTGACGAAGGTCGTGACGTACTTCTGTTCGTTGATAACATCTACCGTTACACGCTTGCAGGTACTGAGGTATCAGCACTTCTAGGTCGTATGCCTTCTGCGGTAGGTTACCAGCCAACTCTTGCAGAAGAGATGGGTGTACTACAGGAGCGTATCACGTCAACCAAGCAAGGTTCTATCACGTCTGTACAGGCGGTATACGTACCTGCGGATGACTTGACTGACCCGTCTCCAGCAACAACGTTCGCGCACTTGGATGCAACGGTTGTACTTAACCGTAACATCGCAGCAATGGGTCTATACCCAGCGATCGACCCACTAGATTCGACTTCTCGTCAGCTAGACCCACTAGTAGTTGGTCAAGATCACTACGACACAGCTCGTGGCGTTCAGCAGACACTTCAGCGCTACAAAGAGCTGAAAGATATCATCGCGATTCTAGGTATGGACGAGCTATCTGAAGAAGATAAGCAAGTTGTATCTCGTGCACGTAAGATTGAGCGTTTCCTAACTCAGCCTTACCACGTAGCGGAAGTATTTACAGGTGACCCAGGCGTTTACGTACCTCTTAAAGAGACACTACGTGGCTTCAAAGGTCTACTAGCTGGTGAATACGATGACATTCCAGAGCAAGCGTTCATGTACTGCGGTACGATTGACGATGCTATCGAGAATGCGAAGAAGCTATAAGGCTAACTAGGAGGCGATATGGCACCAATAACCTTTCACCTAGACGTAGTAAGCGCTGAGAAACGCATTTTCTCTGGTCGCGTAGAAACGTTTCAGGTGACCGGTAGCGAAGGTGAGCTGGGTATTTTCCACGGCCATACTCCGCTGCTGTCCGCTATTAAGCCTGGTATGGTGCGTATTGTGAAACAGCACGGCCACGAAGAGTTCATTTATGTCTCTGGTGGTATGGTCGAGGTTCAGCCTGGTACTGCTACAGTACTGGCTGATACAGCGATTCGTGGTGAAGATCTAGACGCAGCGAAGGCAGAAGAAGCCAAGCGCCGCGCTGAGGAGCAAATCCAGAATCAGCATGGTGACATGGACTTCGCACAAGCGGCCAGTGAACTGGCTAAAGCCATTGCTCAGCTACGAGTTATCGAGCTGACCAAAAAGCGTCGCTAAGCTCAATTAGCAACGTTGCATGAAAAAAGGCGGCCATTTGGTCGCCTTTTTGATTAATTTTAGTTGTAAATTTACATCCTGCCATTAACTATTCCTTCCAAGCTGTTTAAAATAACGGCCATTTAATATAAAACGTCAATAGGTTATCAATGAAATTCAGTGCTGTGATTCTTGCTGCGGGTAAAGGTACCCGTATGTATTCGAACATGCCTAAAGTGCTACACACTTTGGCAGGGAAGCCAATGGCAAAACATGTTATCGATACATGTACAGGTCTTGGCGCCCAAAACATCCACCTAGTATATGGTCACGGTGGTGATCAAATGCAGCAAACGCTTGCTGAAGAGCCAGTTAACTGGGTACTGCAAGCGGAACAATTAGGTACTGGCCACGCGGTTGATCAAGCGTCTCCAAAGTTTGAAGACGATGAAAAAGTACTGGTGCTTTACGGTGATGTTCCACTGATTTCAGCTGAAACAATTGAAAACCTATTAGATGCACAGCCAACAGGCGGTATTGCATTACTCACAGTAATGCTGGATAACCCAATGGGCTACGGTCGTATCATTCGTAAAAACGGTCCTGTAGTGGCGATCGTTGAGCAAAAAGACGCGACAGAAGAGCAGAAGCTCATCAAAGAATGTAATACTGGTGTGCTGGTGGCGACAGGTGGTGACCTGAAACGCTGGCTTGCTGGTCTAAACAACGAAAACGCACAAGGCGAATACTACCTAACAGACGTTATCGCGGCAGCGCACGATGAAGGTCGTGCGGTTGAGGCAGTGCATCCAGTAAACGCGATTGAAGTGGAAGGCGTTAACGATCGTGCTCAATTGGCTCGTCTTGAGCGTGCATTCCAATCAATGCAGGCGCAAAAGCTATTAGAGCAAGGTGTGATGCTGCGTGATCCAGCGCGTTTCGACCTACGTGGTGAACTGCAATGCGGTATGGATTGTGAAATCGATGCGAACGTAATCATCGAAGGCAACGTATCACTGGGCGATAACGTTGTCATCGGCGCTGGCTGTGTACTGAAAGACTGTGAAATCGACGATAACACAGTTGTGCGTCCATACAGTGTAATTGAAGGTGCAACTGTTGGTGAAGAATGTACAGTTGGTCCATTCACACGCCTGCGTCCTGGCGCAGAGATGCGTAACGACTCTCACGTGGGTAACTTCGTTGAAGTGAAAAACGCGCGTATCGGTGAAGGCTCTAAAGCAAACCACCTGACTTACCTAGGTGATGCAGAGATCGGTCAACGTACTAACATTGGTGCAGGTACTATCACTTGTAACTACGACGGTGCGAACAAGTTCAAGACCGTTATCGGTAACGACGTTTTTGTTGGTTCAGATAGCCAGCTTGTTGCACCAGTGACGATTGCTGATGGTGCAACGATTGGTGCCGGCACTACATTGACCAAAGATGTTGCGGAAGGTGAGCTTGTGATCACTCGCGTGAAAGAGCGCAAAATCACTGGTTGGCAACGCCCTGTGAAACAAAAGTAAGCCTCAGCTGCTTTCTTTAACCGAAATAAACCAAAGCCGCTCATCATGAGCGGCTTTGTTGTATCTAGTGGTGTGAAAGGACAGTTTAGTGACTTGGTATCGCGATGCGCTTCTCTAGCCAACGCACCGCTTGGGAAACCAAAAGAATCAGCACCAAATACTCTAAGACGAGAAACGTATAGATTTCTAGTGGTAAGTACTCATTCACCACCAATTCATTAGCACGCCTTGTTAAGTCGCTTAGACCGATTACGCTGACTAAAGAACTCATCTTAAGGATATAAACGAATTGATTCCCCAGTGGCGGTAAGATTTGGCGAAATGCTTGGGGCAGAATTACCAATCGCATTTTTTGCCAGTAGTTTAGCCCAAGCGACTCTGCAGCTTCATGTTGTCCGCGGCTGATGGCTTGGATTCCTCCTCTAAACACTTCCGCCATAAAGGCACTTTCTGCAATGGTTAATGCAATCACACCTGCCCAAAAATGATTCAGGGAAACATCAAGCAGTGTCGGCATTCCGTAATACACCCACAGCAACAATACCAAAACTGGAATAGAGCGGATCACTTCCACATAAACACGGTTGATCCACTTAAGTGCTGGAGAGTCTGACAGGGCGGGAAGGGCGACGATCAATCCGATGGTCATCGCAAACAGCATACTGAGTAGCGACACTTGGATCGTGTCATTAAAGCCTGCGACCAGAAACTTTATGTTTGTCAGGCCTTGCTCGGTTGATGGGTCAAGAACATACCAACCCCATTGATAATCGGAGCAACCAGTGAGAAGCAGCAACGAAATCAGCCATAGATGTCTATAGTTCACATTTACTCCCTGAACTGACTAAAAAACTTCCTTTGTTACTGCTATGTTATCAATGAAGTTGCATTAATAGTTAATAATTAAAGGGAATATCTCCCATCATCATTCTTTTAAGGGAATTGAAATGAAAAAAACGTTGCTTGCGCTAGGAATGTGTTTACTTGCGATGACCCAAGTCGCTCATGCTAACAGCCGTTTACAAGAGGTGTTGGATAAGGGCGTTTTGCGTGTCGGAACGACAGGGGATTGGAATCCGATGACAATGAAAGATCCCGCTACCAATAGTTATCGTGGTTTTGATATCGATGTCACCACTGAGCTCGCCAAAGATCTTGGCGTTAAGGTGGAATATGTTGCGACCGATTGGAAAACACTAGTCAATGGCATTACTGCCAACAAATACGATATTACCGGTAGTGCGTCATTGAATATGTCACGCGCAAAAGTAGCAGGTTATAGCCAACCGTATTTCTACCTTGCGTTTGTGCCTGTGGTGCAAAAGAAAGACTTAGCGAAATTCTCAGATTGGGCAGACTTTGACAAGCCTGATGTAAAAGTGGCGGCTACGCTGGGCACTGTGCAAGAAAAGATGGTCAAAGACTTCTTCCCATCTGCACAGCACATTGTGATTGAAGCGCCGGCGCGTGATTTCCAAGAGCTTCTGGCTCGTCGTGCCGATGTCTCCGTGACGTCCAACGTTGAAGCGGCAACGCTGGTGGAGAAATTTAAACAGTTAGCGATTGTCCCAGTCAAAGAGCCTCGCAAGCCAACGCCTATTGCGATGCTGTTGCCTCAAGACGACCAAGTCTGGATTAACTATATTAACCACTGGGTTGAGTTGAAGAAAACTCAAGGCTTCTTTAAGCAAACCGCCGAGAAATGGGGTTTAAAGAGTATGTAAGGCTTTGCCTTATTCTTTCGGCTATAAAAGACAAAGAGCCGCATTAAGCGGCTCTTCTTTATTATGTAGTGGGATTGAGTTTGACGAAGAATTAGAGCTCGTCTTCACTCACTACGCGAGCGTTGTCCGGAGTCGTGAAGTGCTGAGACAATTCACGGTTGGATAGGATATAACCTATCCACAGACCGCCCATACAAATCACAATCGCTACACCCGTTACCATTTGAGCTTGGCTTGCCATCGCCGCAACCAGTGCGCTTGATAGGCTGCTTACGGTAATTTGTAGGCTGTTCTGTAGACCGGCTGCGGTTGCTGGACTTTGCTTTGCACTCGCTAATGCACGGTTTACTACGATTGGGTAAAGAGCACCATTTGCCACCGCAATCAAACAGAATGGCGCCAGGATTGGCCAGATAGAGGTCAGTTGCCACTGTGATGCAGCGAAGATAAGTAGCGCAGCAACACTAAACAAACCAATCAACTGACGCAGAATCTTCTCGTCACCGTATTTGCGAACGCCAACCTTACCTAAGTAACCACCCACCATGAAGGCGATAGTTTGTGGAATAAAGCTCAAACCAATGTCCTTTGCTTCATAGCCAAGTTGAGACATGATTTCTGGCATACCCGTTAGGTAAGCAAAGAAAGCCGCAGACGCTGTAGCAAACATAAACACATTACCTAGGTAAGTTTTAGAACCTAGTAGTGATTTGATGTCTGAAGACATGCTGGTTTGTTTTACTTCTACTTTTTCATTTTTTTGCGCCATTGTCGCAACAACAAGCAGTACACCCATCAGTGTCAATGCAACAAAAATACTGTGCCAGCCAAAGCTGTCAGCCAGCAGTACACCTAATTGAGGTGCTAGTGCAGGAGACAGTGCTACAAGCGGCATGATAGTGGCAAAGATCTGCTGGCTCTGGCCTGAGTGACGCTTGATCACCATCGCTTGCCAGATTACCGCAGGAGCACAAACACCAATCGCTTGAACGAAGCGTAGCGCGAGTAGTTGCCAAACTTGCTCACTGAATGCGAGACCAAATGAGGCGACAGTGAACAGCGCCAAACCAGCTGCTAACGTGTTGCGATGACCGAATTTGTCTGAAGCTAGGCCCCACATCAATTGACCAAAAGCCATACCAACAAGAAAGACGGTCAATGAAAGTGCGATCTGTTCAGGGCCAGTAGCAAAGTCGACTTCCATCGCTTTGAAGGCAGGTAAGTACATATCGGTGGCAATGAAGCCGAGCATAGACAGGGCTGCAAGGTAAACGAGTTGTAGTTTTGAGATTTTCATGATTCAACCAATCAAATTATTTAATCATTTTTTGTTCAGTATCAGTTGGCGCCAACCCTGATTTATTTACCTCGCCATTCTATTTTTCGATTTTGAGAAAATAAAACGCTAAAATTGTTGGTTATCAATCAAATTTTTTGAAAGGTAGAAGTCATGTTCTCCAAATCTTCTCTGGAAATGCTCGATACCGTTGCTCGATTAGGCAGTTTTACAGCGGCTGCAGAAGTACTGCATAAAGTCCCTTCAGCGATCAGCTACGGAGTGCGTCAAGTGGAGCAGGAGTTAGATGTGGTTCTGTTTCGTCGCTTACCGAGAAAAGTGGAGCTAACGCCGGCCGGTGAGTTGTTTATCGAAGAGGCGCGCTTACTGCTCAGACAAATGGCAGAAGTGAAAGCGCAAACTCGTCGTGCCGCACATGGTTGGCAATCAACATTGAAGCTCACGCTGGATAATGTGGTTAAGCTGGATAAGCTCAAACCTTTGGTTGAAGACTTCTACCGTGAGTTTGAATTCGCAGAGCTGCAAATCAACATGGAAGTGTTTAACGGCTCATGGGAAGCCATCGCACAGGGGCGTGCTGATATTGTCGTTGGAGCAACGTCAGCGATTCCTGTTGGTGGGGATTTTGAGGTCAAAGACATGGGCGTGCTCGATTGGGCATTCGTGATGTCGCCGGCTCATCCATGCGTACGCCAGCAAGTATTGACCGAAGAGTTTGTCAGTCAATTTCCGGCGATCTGCCTCGATGATACCTCGAACGTGCTACCAAAACGCCATACAGGACATTATGCAAAGCAGCGTCGTTTGCTCCTACCAAATTGGTATAGCGCGATTGAATGTCTGAAAAATGGAGTCGGAGTGGGCTACATGCCACGCCATATTGCGATGCCGCTTATCCATGAAGGAGTGCTGGTGGAAAAAGTTCTGCAGAATGATAAGCCATTGAGCCAATGCTGCTTGGTATGGCGTAAAGACGATAATCACAAGTTGATTCAATGGATGGTGGATTATCTTGGTTCGTCAAGTCAACTACATCGAGATTGGCTACAACATTCATAAAAATGGAAATTGCTTTAAACACCTGTTGACAACATGGTCAATTTATTAACAATCAAAACAAAGTTCGGTAAATTTAGGATGAAGGATTATGTCAAAGCTAGTGGATCGAAAATGGCAAATCTTACCGATCATTGCATTGTCTGTGTTTATGTTGGTGGGGCTTTACGGTTTTTATATGACGCTTGAGCGTTCTGTGCATGATTCAGTTCAGCGCACTACCGAGTCATTGCTCACTGACGTTATTTATGAAATTAAGGAAGACAACCCTCACTTTGCTAGTGAGTCGGATATCGACGACTACATTGGCGATCTCACGCAAGCGGATGCGGACGCTCGTATTCAAGTGATAGATCAGCAAGGGACGGTGGTAGGCGATACCGCACTTTCTGATCGTGCTCTGATTGGCTTGGAGAGTCACAGTGATCGCCCTGAGTTTATCCAAGCTTGGGAAAGCGGTTCTGGCTACGATGTGCGCTTTAGTGAAGTGCTGTCGGTTGACCTATTCTATGTTTCACGCAAGATTGAATTTGATGCTCAGGAATTTGTGGTCGTGTTGTCCGTACCGATGCATCACCTTAAAACCATGACTTCAGAGTTAATGGCAATCTTAGGTGTGATGGTTGTGTTGAGTATTGGTTTTCTTATCGCGACCTCGATCTTCAGTCATCGCCAAATTATCCATAAAGTTTCTGAAGAGCAGAAAAAGCAGGACGAGCGCATTCGTCAACGTACTCTAGAAATCGAGCTAATGCATCGCCTAGCGAATATGCTGGCAGCTTGTAACAACCTGGTCGAAGCGCAAATGGTGGTGGAAGACATCGTGCCGCGTATTCTTGGCAAGGTAAATGGCAGTATTTCCCTAATGCGCTCTTCGCGCAACCAGTTGGTTACTCAACTTGATTGGGGAGAGAGTTGGCCGGGTAGTCGTTCTTTCGCTCCGGATGAATGCTGGTCATTGCGCAAAGGTCGCAGTCACTTATCGATTGAATCTTTCCATAATCTCACGTGTGAGCACATGGCATCGGTTGAGAATAACCAGACATTATGCATTCCTCTGACAGCACATGGTAACACCATTGGCATTATGCATTTGTACTTTGGCCAAGGTGATATCAAGGTTGACGAGATGACCATGCAGCTTGCTTACAGTGTGGCGGAGCACCTTGGTTTGGCATTGGCTAACCTGAGCCTGCAAGAAAAACTGCGCTCGCAAGCACTGAGCGATCCGCTGACGGGTTTGTACAATCGTCGCTTCTTCGAGCAGAAGCTGACTGAACACGTGAACAACTCGGCAACCAGTACCGAAGATATGTCTCTATTGATGCTCGATCTCGACCATTTCAAGCGATTTAATGACAACTTCGGCCATGATGCAGGTGATTACGTGCTAAAAGAGATCAGTGCATTGCTGAAGCGAACTGTGTCAGAAGATGAAACGGCGTGTCGTCTCGGTGGTGAAGAGCTAGCCGTGATTCTACCGCATTGCGATATGGCTTCTGCGACCGATTATGCGCAAAACATTGTTGACCAGATTCGAGCGCTGCATCTTGAGCACAAAGGCTTGTCGTTAGGGCAGTTAAGTGTGTCGATTGGTGTTGCAACGTATCCAGAACCGGCTTCGGATATTGAGGGACTGGTGAAGATGGCGGATAAGGCGCTGTACCTTGCGAAAGACCAAGGTCGAGACCGTGTCGTCAACTATCAGCAATACAGCGAGTTCAAGGCGCCAGAGCCGGAAACGGCAGAGATTGCGTTGATTCAAAGTTGATAAAAAAATCCCTCGCCAAGCGAGGGATTTTTTATTGCGTGATACTAGTTACGATAAGAAGAACTTGTAAGACGGGTTATCTGTTTCGTCTTTGCATTGATAGCCAAGTTCGCGCAAATGCGCAGAAAACTGAGCTAAGTCGCTTTCATCTAACTCGAAACCACATAAAACGCGTCCGTAGTCCGCACCGTGGTTACGGTAATTGAACAAGCTGATATTCCAATGAGTACCGAGTGTGCTTAGGAACTTAAGTAGTGCTCCTGGATACTCTGGAAACTCAAAGCTGTAGAGGCGTTCTTTAAGCGGCTTAGACGGCTTACCACCAATCATGTAGCGCACGTGTAGCTTCGCCATTTCATCATCAGACAGGTCAACTACAGGGTAGCCACCATCACGTAAATCATGAATGATGTTTTCTAGCTCTTCCTGACCGCCTTGCAAGCGCACACCGACAAAGATATTTGCCAGTGCATCATCGTTGTAGCGGTAGTTAAACTCCGTTACCGCGCGGCCGCCAATCAAGTTACAGAACTCAAAGAAGGCACCTTGACGCTCAGGGATGGTGACCGCAAGCAGACCTTCACGTTTCTCACCAAGCTCACAGCGCTCAGAAACATAACGCAGACCATGGAAGTTGGTATTAGCCCCAGACAGTACAGTACCTAGATTCTTACCTTGCAGTTTGTTTTGCTCAGCAAATTTCTTCAAACCCGCCAGAGCAAGTGCGCCCGAAGGCTCAGCAATAGCGCGAGTGTCTTCAAAGATGTCTTTTACTGCTGCGCAGATTTCATCGCTAGAGACTGCAATATGGCCATCAATGTACTTTTGGCATAGACGAAACGTCTCTTCGCCAATGCGTTTTACAGCGACGCCATCGGCAAACATGCTGACTTGGTCTAGTACCACTGGCTCACCAGCATCCAAAGCGGCTTTGAGGCATGACGAATCTTCTGGCTCAACTGCGATTACTTTGATTTCTGGCATTAACTGCTTCACAAGCACCGCAACACCGGCAGCCAAACCGCCGCCGCCGACAGGAACGAAGATGTAATCAAGGTGACCATTTTGCTGCAGCATTTCCATGCCAATTGTGCCTTGACCTGCAATCACCAGTGGGTGATCGAAGGGAGGGACAAAGGTGTACCCGTTTAACTCGGATAGACGCTCTGCCTCGGCTTTTGCCTCATCAAAGTTACTGCCGTGCAGCACCACGTTGCCACCGAAACCACGTACTGCATCAACTTTGATGTCTGGCGTGGTTTTTGGCATCACGATAGTGGTCTTGATGCCTAGCTTAGTACCAGAAAGCGCCATGCCTTGAGCGTGGTTACCTGCAGATGCTGCGATGACACCTGCAGCTTTTTGCTCTTCAGACAGGCTTGCCACCATGTTGTATGCACCGCGTAATTTGAACGAGTGCACGGGCTGGCGATCTTCGCGCTTGATTTGCACATTGTTGCCAATACGAGCAGCAAGGCGAGGCATCTCTTGCAGTGGTGTCACTGTCGCGACTTCATACACAGGAGCACGCAAGATCTGGCGCAGATAATCTGCACCAGATTGGTTTTCCTGCTTTAAGGGAAAGGGTTGACTCATAAAGCTAGCCCTCGAGCTTAGATTTGTCTCGTACTGCACCTTTGTCAGCACTGGTCGCCATACTTGCGTACGCTTTGAGTGCAAATGAAACTTCACGTTGGCGGTCAACAGGTTTCCAGCCTAGCTCGTCTTGTTTTGCACGGCGCTCAGCAAGCTCTTGTTCAGAAACTTGAAGTGAGATTGAACGGTTTGGAATATCAATCGCGATCATATCACCTTGTTTAACCAAACCAATGGCACCACCGTTTGCAGCTTCAGGAGAAGCGTGACCGATAGACAGACCAGATGTACCGCCAGAGAAACGGCCGTCAGTCAGAAGTGCACACTCTTTACCAAGACCCATTGATTTTAGGTAAGTGGTTGGGTAAAGCATTTCTTGCATGCCCGGACCACCTTTAGGACCTTCGTAGCGGATAACAACCACATCGCCGGCTTTGACTTTGCCGCCTAAAATACCTTCTACGGCGTCTTCTTGGCTTTCAAATACTACTGCCGGGCCTGTGAACTTATGGATGCTCTCATCAACGCCTGCTGTCTTAACGATACAGCCATCTAATGCGATGTTGCCTGATAGAACCGCTAAGCCACCTTCTTGGCTAAAGGCATTTTCTTTGGTTCGAATACAACCTTCTGCACGGTCGTCGTCAAGGCGATCCCAGCGGCAATCTTGTGAGAAAGCTTGTGTGGTACGAATGCCTGCAGGGCCCGCTCGGAAGAACTTAAGTACGTCTTCATCTTCTGTTTGAATGATGTCGTATTTCGCCAACTGCTCTTTCATCGAGAGGCCAAGTACGGTACGAGCTTGGTTATGCAGTAGGCCTGCACGGTCTAACTCACCAAGAATCGCCATTACGCCACCAGCGCGGTGCACGTCTTCCATGTGATACTTCTGAGTAGATGGTGCCACTTTACATAGGTGTGGTACTTGGCGAGATAAGCGATCGATATCTTCCATATCGAAATCGACTTCGCCTTCTTGCGCCGCGGCCAGTAGATGCAGAATGGTATTGGTTGAGCCGCCCATTGCGATGTCCAATGCCATCGCGTTTTCGAAGGCATCAAACGTAGCGATGTTGCGAGGTAGGGCTGATTCGTCATCTTGCTCGTAGTAACGACGAGTCAGTTCAACGATGCGACGACCTGCATTAAGGAACAGTTGTTCACGGTCTGCGTGCGTTGCCAGCATAGAACCGTTACCTGGTTGAGAAAGCCCCAGTGCTTCCGTTAGACAGTTCATTGAGTTTGCAGTGAACATGCCTGAACACGATCCACACGTTGGACATGCGCTGCGTTCGATCTGCTCACTTTGCTCATCAGAGACTTTTGGATCCGCACCTTGGATCATCGCATCAACAAGGTCTAGCTTGATGATCTGATCTGAAAGCTTGGTTTTACCCGCTTCCATTGGACCACCAGAAACAAAGATAACAGGGATGTTAAGACGCATAGATGCCATCAACATTCCCGGAGTGATTTTGTCACAGTTAGAGATACACACCATCGCATCGGCACAGTGCGCGTTGACCATGTATTCTACTGAGTCTGCGATCAGTTCGCGTGAAGGCAGTGAGTACAGCATGCCGCCGTGACCCATTGCGATACCATCATCAACCGCGATGGTGTTGAATTCTTTTGCGATGCCGCCGGCTTTTTCGATTTCACGTGCTACAAGCTGACCCATGTCTTTTAGGTGTACGTGACCCGGAACAAATTGAGTAAACGAGTTTACGACAGCGATGATTGGCTTACCGAAGTCTTCATCTTTTACGCCTGTTGCACGCCACAGTGCGCGAGCACCCGCCATGTTACGACCATGTGTGGTGGTAGCTGATCTATATTTTGGCATTTCCTAATCCTTCTTACTTCTGTTCTGGGTACACATAGTCTAACCAGCCCCACTTATCTTCCGTGGTGCCGTTAAATAGGCCAAAGTAGGCCGCTTGTAGTTCTTTAGTGATTGGGCCGCGTTTACCGGTGCCCACTTCAATTTTGTCGATGGTTGCTACCGGCACAACTTCGGCTGCCGTACCTGTCATAAAGACTTCATCGGCTAGGTAAAGTGCTTCACGCGCAATGTTCGCTTCGCGCACTTCATAACCTTTATCGCGTGCGATGGTCATAATTGAATCACGAGTGATGCCCGGCAAAATTGCACTGGTTGCTGGTGGTGTGGTGATCACGCCGTCTTTGATAACAAAGATGTTTTCACCAGCACCTTCCGATAGATAACCGTCTACGCTCAGTGCGATACCTTCGTCGTAACCGTGACGACGCGCTTCACCACCGACTAGTAGCGAAGATAGGTAGTTACCGCCTGCTTTAGCCGCAGTTGGGATGGTGTTTGGCGCTGCACGGTTCCAGCTTGAAATCATTGCATCAACGCCAGCTTCTAGCGCTTCTTCACCCAAGTAAGAGCCCCAAGGGAAAGCGGCAATGATTAGGTCCATCTCTGTGCCAACAGGTGGGCACACGCCCAAGCCAACATTACCGACAAAACCCAATGGGCGAATATAAGCACTATCAAGTTTGTTCTGGCGCAGGGTTTCACGCGTCGCTTCCATGATTTCTTCTACAGAAAACGGGATTGGGAAGCGGTAAATCTTCGCAGAGTCTTTTAAACGCTGTGCATGTTCGCGGTGACGGAAGACAATTGGTCCTTTCGGCGTGTTGTAGCAGCGTACGCCTTCAAATACAGAGGTACCGTAGTGCATCGCGTGAGTCAAAACGTGAACGTTCGCCTCTGCCCATGGAACCATCTCACCATTAAACCAAATGAAATCTGCAGTTTTCGTTGCCATTTATTGCCTTCCTTATGCACTCACGTGTTGTTGTAAGTTGTGATTTGGGAGCTCATCGCTGCGGATTTTGAGTACCTCAACGGTGCGAATATCCCACAACTTCTCAATTTGATTGACCAAAAACGAGATAGGTCGATCGCTGTCGACGATGATCTCTACGCTGGCTACTTTGCTTTCGTGGTTTTGGGTAGCAGCGACTTGTTTGATCACAAAGCCTCGGTGACGAATCACACGAAGAACGCGCTCCAACAATACCGGTTTATCGTCGGCTTTGATGTCGAGTAAATATCTGTCCATGCGATTGTCTCCTAAGTGTTTTCCAACATATCACTGTTTGATGCACCAGGTGGTACAAGTGGCCACACGTTCTCTTCTTCATCGATTAAAACGTGAAGCATGTAAGAAGTCTTACTTTCTAGCATCTCTTTGAGAGCCGGTTCGACTTCTTCTTTCTTGGTGATGGTTTTACCCGGGATATCGAACGCTTTTGCCAGCATCACGAAGTCTGGGTTGTCATCAAGAATGGTTTCGCTGTGGCGGCCGTCAAAGAACAATGACTGCCATTGGCGAACCATGCCAAGACGTTGGTTGTTAAGAAGGACAATCTTTACTGGAATCTGACGACGCTTCAGCGTGCCCAATTCCTGCACGTTCATCATAAATGAACCGTCACCTGTAATAAGGATAGACTGATCGTCAGGACGTGCGACAGCGGCACCCATTGCTGCTGGCAAGCCGAAGCCCATGGTGCCAAGACCAGCAGAGGTGATGAAGTTTTGTGGATCACGCGGCTGGATGTGTTGCGCTGCCCACATCTGATGCTGGCCGACGTCAGTCGACACAATTGAGCTATCAGGCATCATGTCAGACAGCTGTTTAAGCAATAGCGGTGCGTAGATCAATTCGCCTGGATGGTCGTAACGCCATTTGAATCCGCTACGCAGGCTTTCACTGTGATGTACCCAAGGGGTGATGTCTTGAGTCAGCTCTAATTGAGGAAGAATCTTACTGATCTCACCACGAAGTGGTGCATTGGCGTGGCGAAGCTTATGGATTTCAGCTGCATCGATATCGATATGAATCACTTTCGCATGCGGTGCAAACGTGTCGAGCTTACCTGTAACGCGATCATCAAAACGTGCCCCAACTACAATCAAAAGGTCACATTCTTGAACCACTAGGTTTGCGGCTTTGGTGCCATGCATGCCCAACATCCCCAAATAGTGTGGGTCATGACGTTCAATGGTGCCCAAACCTTTTAGCGTGCTTACTGCAGGCATTGGGTTTAAACGTAGGAACTCGCGTACTGAGTCTGTCGCTTTGGCAATTTGCACGCCACCGCCGACGTATAAAACTGGGCGAGTTGAAGCGGCTAGTACTTCTTGAGCGCGCTGGATATCGGCATCACTGACTTGTGGAGCGGTTGGTGGAACAAAAGGAGGCAGAAGTTCTGTGGGTGTTTGAGCAAGCTGAACGTCTTTGGCGATATCAACAATCACCGGGCCAGGTCGACCTGCTTTTGCTACTTCGAACGCTTCGGCTAGCGTTGGGGCAAGGTCTTCGATCTCAGTCACTAGATAACTGTGTTTGGTACAGGCTAGAGACATTCCGATCACATCCATTTCTTGGAACGCGTCGGTACCGATATGAGAGCTAGCAACCTGACCTGTGATGGCCACTAGAGGAACGGAATCGAGGAAGGCGTCGGCAAGGCCAGTAACAAGGTTGGTGGCGCCTGGGCCGGAAGTGGCCATACAAACTGCAACATCTTGCGTTGCGCGGGCCATCCCGATGGCGGCCATTGCAGCCCCTTGTTCATGACGGCATAAGATGTGTTCTACACCTCCATCATACAACGCATCGTAGATTGGCATTATGGCTCCACCCGGATACCCAAACACCGTTTCGATGCCTTGTTGTCTTAAAGCGGCTACGACTAGTTCTGCACCGGTCATCGTAAACCTCCTTTGCTACGTTGTGGCTCGTAGCTATCGCCATGTGTTTTGCACTTCATGTGCACTCCCATTCTTCCCGTTAAGCTGTCTAAGGGTTAGACAGATGACAACTTGTAGTTGTAAAAAAACCCCCGGACTTCTCAGTGCGGGGGTTTTTTGTAATTTGTGGTTACCTTTCGCCCACAATACCCCGCGCGGTGCCAATAATGACCACGATAATCAGGGCTAGCAGTGAGTTGATGTGAGCGAATAAGTTCATCTGTCTGTCGTTCTGTTTTCGTTAATAAGTCTTGTGTAATGTTCTACGAAAATGTTTGCGTCACTAGTGGTAACACACAAATCTGCTGCATGACAAGCAAAAAGTCATTCTTTTTTCACATTAAGTACCCATCTGTACAGGCTATATAACATATCCATATAAAAAACATTTGGTTAGATAACGTACAATAATTTGAGGGAATTATGGGGCTGGCAATCATTCATAGTCGAGCAAGTGTGGGTGTGCAAGCGCCATCGGTAAGCGTGGAAGTCCACATCAGTAATGGGATGCCGGGCTTTACCTTGGTGGGGTTACCTGAGACCACAGTAAAAGAATCCAAAGATCGCGTACGAAGTGCGATCGTCAATTCTAACTTTCAGTTTCCTGCAAAACGAATCACGGTCAATTTGGCACCTGCGGATTTGCCCAAAGAAGGCGGGCGCTTCGATCTGCCGATTGCATTGGGAATTTTAGCGGCTTCAGAGCAAATCGCGACAGATAAGCTCAAAAACTACGAATTTGTCGGTGAATTAGCCCTTTCTGGTGGATTGAGAACGGTAAAAGGCGTATTGCCCGCTGCATTGGCTGCGAACAAAAAACAGCGCCGTTTAGTGGTGCCTCATACTAATGGCGATCAGGCGGCACTTGTCGGCAAGGAGCAGCACAAATCTGCCCAATCACTATTGGAAGTTTGTGCAGAGCTTTGTGGTCAACACCAATTGAATTTGTACCAAACGCCCAAGAAGAAAGAACTCAAAGCACACGGTCGTGACTTGCAGGATATCATAGGTCAGCAGCAGGGAAAGCGCGCTTTAGAAATTGCGGCAGCTGGCAATCACAACCTGCTTTTCCTTGGCCCTCCAGGCACTGGCAAAACCATGTTGGCCTCTCGATTATGCGATTTGTTACCTGAGATGAGTGATGAAGAGGCGATGGAAACGGCTTCTGTGGCGTCACTGACTCAAAGTGAAATCAATGAACACAATTGGAAGACGCGGCCGTTTCGTGCCCCGCATCATTCCAGCTCCATGGCGGCTTTAGTTGGTGGTGGATCTGTGCCGAGACCGGGCGAAATATCTCTAGCTCACAACGGGTTATTGTTTTTGGACGAGATGCCGGAGTTTGATCGTAAGGTGCTCGACTCTTTACGTGAGCCATTGGAGTCCGGTGAAATTATTATCTCTCGGGCGCAAGGTAAGACGCGTTTTCCTGCTCGGTTCCAAATTGTAGGGGCGCTTAACCCGAGTCCGACAGGGTATTACGAAGGCAACCAAGCCAGAACGAATCCGCAAGCCATCCTGCGTTACCTTGGCCGCTTATCAGGCCCACTTCTTGACCGCTTTGATATGTCATTAGAAATTCCTGCATTGCCGAAAGGAACTCTCTCTGAAGGTGGCGATAGAGGGGAACCCACGGCTATCGTCAAAGAGCGGGTGAATCAAGCACGTGACTGTATGCTGGCTCGTAGTGGTAAGGTGAATGCATTATTGGGCAGTCGTGAAATTGAAGCCTTCTGCCCGTTGCAAAAAAGTGATGCGGAGTTTTTGGAAAATGCGCTGCATCGCCTTGGATTGTCGATTCGTGCTTATCACCGCATCATTAAAGTTGCGCGTACTATTGCCGATCTGGAGGGGTCACCGCAAATTGAGCGAACGCACCTAGCAGAAGCTTTGGGCTATCGAGCAATGGATAGGTTACTTAAACAGTTAACCGCACAAGCCGTTTAAACCCGAATGTTTAGCCTTGCTTGCGAGCGTGCTTGTCTTGATACAGTGCTTTATCGGCGTCTTCTAGACATTGCTCTAGATTGTCATTGCAGGCCATCAGACCAAAGCTAAACGAAATGCCATGGAGGTGAATGTCGCTTTCCACCGCTTGGCGGATTTGCAATAAGGTTTCTCTAGCATCAGATATCTGCATGCAATCGAACACAATCACAAATTCATCGCCACCAACGCGATAGAGCGTGCCATTTTCTCCCAGCTGTTGCATGGTCAGTGTGGCGAAGTCTACTAGGACTTTGTCACCAATCGCGTGCCCATAGGTATCATTGACCTGTTTGAATTTATCCAGATCAAGGTACGCCACGAGGCAACAATCACAGCCTTTTTGTACCGCAGACATCAAGGCTTTTTTGTTCATGGCACCAGTGAGGTGATCAAAATGAAGGCTTTGTTTGAGGCGGTTTTGCTCCTCAATGCGGGCCGTAATATCCCATGCCATTAGTACAATGTGGCGCACACCATTCACATCAGTAAGATAGCGCATGGACTCAAAATGGTGATTCTGAAAGGTTTCGATATCGACACGCATAGGTGCGTTACCGTCGAGCAATGCCTGATCGTTGCGCTTACATTGCATCAGCAAGTCACACAAATCATCATCTTCGCAGTTTGCGATCATAGTATCTATGCTGACGCCGAGAATGTCTTCTTCGAAGAAAGCGCGATAGCGTTGGTTGAGAGCGACATGCTTGCCATTTTCCTTGCGTACAGCGATAAACCCAGGGAAGTTCTGAGAAAGAACACTCATTAAGCTTTGCTCTGAAGCGTAGTTAGGATCAATGTGCACAAATCACTCTCTTAAATAGTAAACGGGTCGCACATTATCCATATGAAAATAAGTTTGGCTATTGTTTGAGCTATGAATTGTTTTTATTGTGACGATCAGGGCATTTTATAATCAAGGGGGAGAGTCTCCCCCGTGCTTAAGTGCTTAGAAACTGTAGTTTAAACCCGTTGATAGCAGAAATTCTTTTTCATCGTAGAAGGTGATGTTTGAACTGGTACTGCTGTAACCAGCGAGTGAAATGAATGACCAGTTTTGCCAGTCAAAGACATTCTTGTACTCGTATGCGGTGAAAAAACTCAGAGTGCCATCATTGCGAGTTTTGCCAAATGTCGCGCTGGCTGCGTCAAAGTCTTTAGCGGCATAGCCTGCTGTGAGTACGATGCGGTGTCGCTGGATAAACTTGAACCAGCTAAGGTCGAGCCCATACGAGTTATAGGATTCAGCATCGCCATCCGCATCATGGTGGATGTAGGTAAATGCTGGCTGCAGCATTGACGTGCGACTCAGTGGAATACGGTAGTCACCTTTGATGTGGTAGATCTTTGCATCACGCAGTAGTGATGGATCTGTCACGGTATCTTTCTCTACGTCTTTGTCTGCGTAAGCCAAATCAAGATTAAAGTTGTTGTCTAAGAAGCGGTTGATTTGGAGACGAAACGCATTGCCGCCTTCATCGGTGGTTTTTCTCGATTGCCCAGTTAGGTATGGGTCTTGCCATGTTTCTCCTTTCAGGATGGTCGGTAGATAGGAAAAATCGAGTACAGTGCCCGAAGCGAGTTGGTACTTATAACCGATCTGGAAGGCGAGGGTACCGATCGCGATATCGGAGCGCGTGGTACCGGCATACACTTGGTGATTGAGCTTGTTGCCAAAGGTATATGCTGCGCTGCCAAGGGGCGCAACGATAAAAGATTCATCACTTTCGGCACGTTGATTTAGTGATGGAATGGTACTGTCGCCATCTGTGTTAAAGTTGGACTCTGATGAGACGAAGCCTGCGTTTAACGAAATTTCACCGCTAAAGCCTGCGGTTTCTTCAAGTTGAGCTTGTGCTGAACTGACGATAAAAGCCAAAGGCAGTAAGGTTAGCCTTGGATTCATTCGCTTTCTCCTTGTTTGTCGAATGAAAGTGGTAATTCGAGTTGAGCGTTGGTCTAGTTTTACAGTGAAACAAATCTGACCATTCTTACAAATATTCCAATGTGACAACGGATTCGTATAATTACACGCTGTTTTATTATTCACGCGATATAGTTACTGATTGATTCCCATGCTGACCTATTTGTTACTCATTTTTAACGCTTCCTTTGTGATTATAAACTCTGCGGTTTGTTCCATCGCAATTTGTATCATCGCAATTTTTAAGTTGTTGCTTCCAACAGCTAAGCTCAAAGCGAAAGGTACCGAGGCTGCCAACAAAATGATGTGGGTTTGGGCCACGGTCAACGCTGGTATTCTTGCCTTGTTCAACCGCGTTGAGTGGGATATTCAAGGTGGCGAAAATCTCAAGAAGGACGGTTGGTATCTGCTGATCAGTAACCATCTTAGTTGGACTGATATTGTTGTACTGTGTTGTGTATTTAAAGATCGCATTCCAATGCCAAAATTTTTCTTAAAACAGCAATTATTGTATGTGCCTTTTATTGGTATGGCTTGCTGGGCGCTGGATATGCCATTTATGCGTCGCTATTCTCGAGAGTATTTGATTCGCAACCCACACAAGCGCGGTCAGGATTTGCAAACTACGCGCCGTTCTTGTGCAAAGTTCAAACACACGCCAACTACGGTAGTAAATTACGTTGAAGGCACTCGTTTCACCGAGGAAAAGCAACGCAAGAGTTGTGCGGGTTATCAACATTTGCTGCAGCCAAAATCAGGTGGCATTGCTTACACATTAGCGGCCATGGGCGATCAGTTTGAAAACATCATTGATGTGACCTTAGCGTACCCAGAAAACACCAATAAGCCATTTAAAGACATGATGATGGGACGTATGACGAAGATTGTCGTGCGCGTAAATGTTTTACCAGTCGATGAACGCGTGTTGGGTGATTACTTCAATGACAAGCCATACAAGCGCCAATTCCAGCAATGGCTGGGTGATGTGTGGCAAGAGAAAGATCAGTTACTGCAAGATATTCATAAGTAACCAGACCTAAAGGTTAAAATTAAAAAGGGGAGCAAGATGCTCCCCTTTCGTTTGATGTTCGACTCGAGTTACTTAAGCGTCAGTAGGTAATCAACCAAGGCAAAGTATTCCTCAGTGGATTTAATACCTTGTGCTTGAACTAGGTACTTGTTGTTGACGATAACAGCAGGAACGCCAGTTAGGCCGCTATTTTCAAATTGCTTGTCCATACGACGAACCATTGAATCAACCGCGAAGCCTTTGAATGCTGCATCGAATTTCTTCGCGTCTACGCCTTCATCTAGGAAGATTTGACGAAGCTCTGCATCATCACGAGGTGCTTTACGCATGTTGTGAATGCGGTTAAACATCACTGGCACCATCTTGTCTTCAACTTTAAGTGCAACCATAGTCGCGTAGGCTTTGCTCATTGAAGGACCCATGTTGCCGCCCATGAAAGAAACGTGGTTCTTTTGTAGCTTCGCGCCTTCAGGTAGTTGCTTCTTAAGTTGCTGGATGATTGGCTCAAACGTATTACAGTGTGGACAGTAGAAAGAGAAGAACTCAGTCACGACAGGCTTTTTCGACGCCTCTAGATCCAGTACTTTGTAGTGCTCACCTTCTTTGAATTGCGCTGCATGTGCCGACAGGCTTAGCATCAGCATAGAAAACAGTGCGAACAGTTTTTTCATTTAATAATCTCCATTTTGAATTGTTCGGCCTGACTTACCATTGAGGCATTAAAGACAGTGGTGCTTCTTCTAAGCTGGCAATCTGCTCTTTAAATGCAAGGACCTGACCTTCCCAGTATTTTGGCTCATTGAACCATGGAAAAGCGAGCGGAAATGCCGGGTCATGCCAACGTTTTGCTAGCCATGCCATATAGTGCACCATTCGTAGACCGCGAAGAGGCTCGATTAGTTTCAATTCTGCCGAGTTAAAATCGCAAAACTCTTGATAACCTTCTAAAACAATATCTAATTGCATCAGTTTGTCTTGGCGTTCGCCGTTGAGCAGCATCCATAAATCTTGGACCGCAGGGCCATTACGTGAGTCATCCAAATCGACAAACATTGGGCCATCACGCCATAAGATGTTACCTGGATGGCAATCGCCATGCAGACGAATCGTGTTGAAGCCTTCTTGCCAGTGACTTTCAATGGATTTGATTAGCATATCCAAATCATTGAAGAAGCTGTTCTCCAAATGCATCGGAATCATGTTGGCGTTTTGCAGAATCTCTCTTGGTTGGTAGAGGTATTCTTGTAAGCCAATAGTTGGTCTATGTTGGAAGGCTTGTCGGCTACCTACTTTATGGATACGGCCGAGGAAACGACCTACACCTTCGAGCTGATCTAAGTTATCGACTTCGTATTGACGACCGCCGACACTTTCAAACAAAGCAAAGCCATAACCTTGATAATGATGCAGTGTTTCACCGTTGATAAGTACAGGTGGTGCGACAGGGATTTCGTTTTCGATCAGTTCAAGGGTGAAGTCGTGTTCTTCTTGAATCTGCTCATTGCTCCAGCGTTCTGGACGGTAGAACTTCACCACGTAGCGCTGGCGTTCTTCGTCAGTAAACTGGTAAACGCGGTTTTCATAGCTGTTGAGAGCAAGAAAGCCCGACTCTGCTCGAATGCCGATGCTCTCTAGCGCATACCACATAAAGTCGGGCGTGAGGGCATCAAAGTTGAAAGTACCTTGGGACATATAAATAAAAAGGCTCATTGCTGAGCCTTTTTCCATTAGTCATCGAAGTTATAGCTTCTTGATAAATCGGCTTTCTACTTCGATAGTGAATTCGTTGCTCTTATCGGTGAGTATAAACTGAATTGTCGTGATCGCAGAGTCTAGCTTGTCAGGATCTGCGCCAAGGCTCATTGGTAAGTTCAGTACTTCACCCGGTTCAACTTGAATGGTTTGTTTGCCATACCAGCTGACATCACTTAGTCCTTCTACATTTAAATCGTATTCTTGAACTTGTTGAGTTTTGTTGATGACTTTCAGTGTGTAGGTGTTTTCCACTTCGCCAGAGCTGTTCACTCGGAATAATTGGTTACGGTCACGCAGTACGCTCATGCCTGCAGGATCAACCGATGCGACTTGGAGGAAGAACAAACCAATCATCACTAGTAGTACCGCACCATAGCCAAGCAGTTTTGGACGCATGACCTTGGTACTCTTACCTGAGAGACGATGCTCTGTGGTGTAGTTGATTAGGCCTTTCTCGTAACCCATGCGTTCCATGGTGTTGTCACACGCATCAATACATGCACCACAGTTGATACACTCATACTGCAAACCATCACGGATATCGATGCCAGTTGGGCATACCTGAACACACAAATCACAGTCGATACAGTCGCCCAAGCCAAGTTGTTTTGGATCGGCTTTGCGTGAGCGAGGGCCGCGTTTTTCACCACGTTTGGAATCGTAGCCCACGATAAAAGTGTCTTTATCGAACATCGCCGATTGGAAGCGCGCGTAAGGACACATGTGAATACACATAATAGAGCGCATCCACCCTGCGTTGCCGTAAGTACAAATGGCAAAGAACATCACCCAAAATACTGGCCAGAAGTTAGCATTAAAGGTAAAGAAGTCGATAACCAGTTGCTTCATTGGCACAAAGTAACCGACAAAGGTAAAGCCAGTGGCGAGGGCTATCGAAAACCACGCTATGTGTTTGAGGGCTTTACGCATCGCTAAGTTAGCGGTTAGCTTGTTGGAATCCTGTTTACGACGTTTATTGGCACTGCCTTCTAGTTTTTCTTCAAACCATATATACATAAAGGTCCACACGGTTTGCGGACACAGATAGCCACACCAAACCCGGCCTAAGAAGGTAGTGATGAAGAACAGTCCAAACGCGGCTATCACAAATAGCAGAGCGAGTAGGGTAAGGTCTTGTGGGTACAGCGTGGTGCCGAAAAAGTTGAACTGCTGGTTACCGATGTCCAGCAAGATGGCTTGGCGCTCGCCGTAAGGAATCCAAGGAATCAGGGCAAAAAACAGCAACAAAAACCAACCGCCGTAGCGACGCAGTTTTTGGAACGTACCTTTGCTTTCGCGAACATAGATTCGATTGCTTGGGTTGAAACGGTCCCCGTTGCCTTTGTGGGTCCTGGGGTTAAAGGTCTTTGGAGTCACATCTTTGATATCAATCTTATCCTGACTCATGCACTCATCCTTCTTTAGGCTTTCTTATAATGTACGGCGGCACTTCTAATGATGTCGCTCGATGACATTGCTGTTTGGTCCAAACCATGACACATGGTTGAACATAATTATTTTAGTAAATACTGATGAACGGCGATTATACAATCAATAACAATTCCGTTTCTTTAACGCAGTCAATGTTTAACAACAAAAGTCAGTACAGTTAACCAGATAAATGACTGAACAGTTATAACTACCATTTGAACTGTTTGATTTAGTTATAAAAAAAGCGACTCAAATGAGTCGCTTATCAATGCTAGGTGTTGAGCGGTTTACTTGATGATACCGCGCGCGCGTAGAATCGCGGTCTTAAAGTCGTCTTCTTGGTCTTTCTTTAGACCCGGGATCATTTCGTCTTTACCGCTGTTGCGCATTTTTAGGTGGTAGATCAGCACGTCATCGGTCAGATCTTCCAATTTACCTTCATAACCTGCTTCGTTCGCCAGCTTCATGATGAATTGTAGCAAGTTCATTTCTTGGTCTTTGTGCCACTCAGGCTCTAGTAGCTCAAGCAGCTCTTCAATACGATGACACTTCATTTCTTTCTCCACATAATTTATAGGTGTTATTTGCTACTAAAGGTATCAAATTGCTCGGCGAACACCAAATAGGAAAAGGGTAGAGAGAAAAGAAAAAAGCGCGGCGGTTGCCGCGCTTTTTAATTAAGCTGCTTTGATAACTTTGTTTGGAACACTTGGCATAATCGCTGTTTTCTCAACCAGAGTCATTGCTGGCGCAACTTGTTTTGCCTTTGGCGCAGCAGTGAAACCACTGCGACGGCGCATTGCACTACGATTTGTATGTGCGAACCTGACTGTTGTTGGGCGCATTTAGATACCTAACTGCCAGGCATATCCATTGCCGATGTAATGGCCTGAGTCACTATGAGTTGAGCTTCAACTGCTTGAAGGGTGGCTCTTCTGGCTTTCGCCAATCCAAATAATGAATCAGGAATAACGATATGCATGCATATCATGTATAGGTTAGCATTCCTGCCATAATTGGTCGATAGTTGAGCAGTTGAATTGTATGGATTTTATGGTTTTTAGTGCGAAATCGAGACGAATTTTGTTTTGATCCGGTGATCAGCAGTAGTAGTATGAGATTTCTACAAAGGAGGTGCATATGTCATTTTTGAAGAAGACACTTGCGAGCTTTGGGATTGGCAGTGCGAAGGTTGACTCGATCCTGAACCAAGACGTGCTGTATCCCGGTCAGAGCGTGGATGTTTCAATCCATGTTTATGGCGGCGCAACGGAACAAGCGATCGATAACATCGATCTTAAGCTTTGCTGTCGTTACATCGCAGAAGCACCAGATGATCGTGGGGCGCGAGAAGGACACAGTATGCGTCGTGTACCGCAAACGCATGTGCTGGCCAAGTGGAACCTCCCGTACGCATTTACCATCCATCCTGGCGAAGATCGCACCTTTGAGGTCAAACTCGATGTTCCGTGGAACACCCCTGTCACCATTGGTGATGCCAAAGTTTGGTTAGAGACCGGCTTAGACGTTGCGATGGCGCTCGACCCAACCGACAAAGACATTCTTACCGTTAGACCCGATCCACTCATGGATGCCGTTTTGTCTGCTTTTGAATCACAAGGTTTACGCATTCGCCAAGTAGAGTGCGAAGAAGTCAAAGGCTTCGATCTACCATTTGTACAAGAGTTTGAAATGGTGCCAACCGATGGCCCATATCATGGCGTATGGCGAGAGTTGGAATTTGTTGCTCATCGCGACGAGCAAAATCTCAAACTGTGGTTTGAAGTTGACCGTACTCGCACTGGTGCAAGTGGCATGCTGGCAAGTTTATTGGGAAGCGGAAAACTCAAACGTGAGCTGAGCATTCCGGTGAACACCAAACTGGACGAAGTTGGCTCGCTGATCCTCAATTACCTCGAACATACCACCGCTGCCCACGAGTCTTAATTTAAGCTTACACGTGTACGCTTAATGTGCCATACTAGAGTGAATATTCAAAACTCTAGTATAGGCGCGTTCATGTCCTCACCACAGAAAGCACAATACAGTCAGGGCGAAGAGCTAGCCAACTCCATTACTCATGGTATTGGAATGATCTTCGGTATTGTTGGTTTGGTTCTGCTTCTTATCAAAGCCGTCGATCACCAAGCAGACACACTGACCATTACCAGTATGGCGATCTATGGTTCTAGCATGATTGTGCTGTTTCTCGCTTCTACGCTCTACCATGCTATCCCATACCCTAAAGCCAAGCGTTGGCTGAAAACCTTCGACCACTGCGCCATCTATCTTTTGATTGCGGGTAGCTACACACCATTCTTGTTAGTAAGTCTGCGCACACCGTTGGCGATTGGGTTGATGATTGTGATTTGGACCATCGCGCTGATCGGCATCATCATGAAAGTCGCGTTTGTCTATCGATTCAAAAAATTGTCTTTGATGACGTATTTGGTGATGGGCTGGTTATCGTTGATTGTGATTTACCAACTGGCGATAAATCTAGATATTGGTGGTTTGACGCTTTTAGCCGCAGGTGGGTTGGTGTATTCGATTGGGGTGATTTTCTACGTTGCCAAGCGAATCCCATTTAATCACGCAATTTGGCACGGCTTTGTGTTGGCGGGTTGTGTGTGTCACTTCTTCGCGATTTATTACTTTGTCGAGCCTATCTAGCTGATAGAGATAAACCCGACAAAGCATGTCTTATCGTATTAGCGTGTTTTGACTTCTAATACTTCTGCTGAGAACTGGTATTGCTGCGATTGTGGCACTGCCAGTTTGATCGCTTTACCTTGCTCGGCTTGTTGTGGGCGAAGGTAGGTATCTGCCATACGTTTGATAGATTGCCAAACCGTGACGCTTTGTTTCGCCAATGGTTTGCCAGTCATATCGAATACCTGTACTTCCACTTCTACCTGAATCACTGATTGTGAGCTTTGGTTAGTGATAGAAGTAGGGAAAATCAGTTCACCATTTTCGTAGCTTGCCGAGCCAATCAATACATCCACACCTGAATCAGACAGCTGCATGGTTGGCTTCTTCGCGTTTACAACAACGGTGGTACCGACTTTCTTGTTCACAACCGGGATCGTCGCAATCTCTGTTGTAGGGGTTGGTGTTGCCACGGCTTCAACGGCGGTAGTTGAGGCTACGACAGCCGCCGCTTCTACTGCTTCAACTTTCTCTAGCGTGGTCTCTGTGGCTTTTGGCGTGGCCTTTTTCACGACATATTCCCACGTGAAGTCGTCGTTCAGTTTTACTTCGCGTCCATCCGCCAGTTTCACAACTTCGGCTGCGTAAACCGATGAAGAGGCGAGTAGGGTCGCCAGAGTGATCCATGTTTTCATTGTTATACCTTTTATTTGAGTCTGTTTAACGGCGCCAAAACGCAGGGAAGAACAGAACAAGAATAGTCAGAATTTCCAAACGGCCCATTAACATACCAAAGCTTAGCAGCCACTTAGCAGCGTCTGGTAAAGGCGCAAAGTTACCTGTTGGGCCAATCACGCTGCCCATGCCCGGACCTACGTTCGCTACCGCGGTAATCGAACCAGAAATACTGGTCACAGGGTCTAGGCCAAGTGCACTTAAGCAGCCTGCAATAAAGATGATGGTGATAAAGAACATCAAACCAAATGCCACTACTGAGCGAACAATATCGTCATTCACTGGGCGTTGATTGTAGCGCTGAACAAAAACACCTGAAGGGTGAATAAGCTTCATGATTTGCTTGTTGAGTAGTGTCATCGCGATCTGAAAACGGAAGATTTTAATCCCGCCTGAGGTGGAGCCTGAACATGCGCCTGCCATCATCAAGAAAGCAAACAATGTCGATGGCAATGCGCCCCAAGCTGTGAAATCTTCCAGGCCAAAACCCGTCGTGGTGACCACTGAAACAATATTGAACATTGAAACTCGCAGTGCATCCAAAATGGTGTAGCCATCACGAAGTACCAACCAAGCGGCGACCACTAAGCTTGAGAACAAAAATAGGTAAGCAAAGCCACGAACTTGGGCGTCTTTCATCAAGACATCGATACTGCGCTTACGTAATGCCGCTACGAACAGTAGGAATGGCAAACCACCGAGGAACATAAAGGTGGTCGCAACCCAATGAGCACCGTTGGAGAAATGGTTCATCGAACCATCTGATGTCGAGTAACCGCCGGTGGATAGAGTCGTGAATGCGTGGTTGATCGCTTCAAACAGGTTCATGCCAGTTAACAAGTATCCCACGATACACAAGCCTGTCAGCATCAAATACACCAATACGATGTTCTTCGCGACAGTCTTAGCTCTTGGGCTGCTTTTGTCTGACCAATCGGAGGATTCGGTTTGGAATAGCTTCATACCACCAACGTTAAGCATCGGTAGGATAGCTACTGCCATCACGATAAAGCCAATACCACCCAACCATTGCAAGATAGAACGCCACAGTAAGATGCTTGGCGCCATGTTGTCTAAGCCACTAAGTACGGTCGAACCCGTAGTCGTGATACCTGACATGGTTTCGAAGTAGGCGTCGGTAAAGCTGATATGGTTGATAAACACAAATGGCAGTGCAGCAAACGCACTGGCGATGGTCCACACCAAACTGGTGATGAGGAACATATCACGCACGCTGAGTTTGAATTTGGCGGTTCGACCAATCGTCAAACAGATGAATGCGGCAAGGTGAGTGATCACTACGGCTTGGGCGAAATCGAGGAATCCGCCCGTACCGGTGAAAAACGCGACCAAAGTCGGCACGTACATAAAAAGGGCCAGTTTGGATAGAACCAGCCCGATAACAAACAGTACGGGACGTAAGTTGACCATAGGAAAATCCTAGAGGAAGAATGGGCTCGGCTGGAACAGCGCTTCGACGTCTGGTACGTACTTTTTGTCGACCAGGAACATCACGACGTGGTCATCTTGCTCGATGACGGTACGATCGTGTGCGATAAGTACTTCTTCGCCACGAACGATGGCACCAATGGTGGTTCCTGGTGGGAGTTTGATATCGCCAATCGCGCGACCGACCACTTTCGATGTGGTTTCGTCACCGTGCGCAACGGCTTCGATGGCTTCTGCTGCGCCACGACGCAGAGAAGAAACGTTAACGATGTCAGCACGACGAACGTGCGTGAGTAGGGCAGAAATCGTCGCTTGCTGTGGGGAGATCGCCACATCAATCACGCCGCCTTGTACAAGGTCGACATAAGCGCCGCGTTGGATCAGCACCATCACCTTCTTTGCACCCATGCGTTTTGCCAACATCGCTGACATGATGTTGGTTTCATCTTCGTTAGTCAGCGCAATGAACACATCTACTTGGTCGATGTTTTCTTCAGTAAGCAGCTCTTGGTCTGCCGCATCACCACAGAAGACGATGGTGTTTTCTAGTTGCTCAGAGAGCTTTTCTGCACGTTGGTAGTTACGCTCAATCAGCTTAACACTGTAAGTTTGCTCAAGGCGTTTGGCTAAACTCGCACCGATGTTACCACCGCCAACAATCATGATGCGGCGGTAAGGTTTCTCGAGGCGCTGAAGCTCACTCATTACCGAGCGAATGTGGTTACTCGCTGCAACGAAGAACACCTCATCATCAGCTTCAATGATGGTAGTGCCTTGCGGGCGAATAGGACGACCCTGACGGAAAATAGCAGCAACACGAGTATCGATGTGTGGCATGTGCTCACGCAGAGCAGACAGAGCGTTGCCCACAAGCGGACCACCGTAATAGGCTTTAACGGCTACTAGGCTTACTTTTTGCTCGGCAAAGCTTACTACTTGCAGCGCACCTGGGTATTGAATGAGGCGCTCGATGTAGCTGGTTACCAACTCTTCTGGTGCGATAAGGTGATCGACAGGAATAGCACCAGACTTAAATAGGGCTTCTTTTTCTGCCAGATATTCTGGAGAACGAATACGTGCAACACGGTTGGGGGTATTGAACAGAGTGAACGCAACCTGACAGGCTGCCATGTTGGTCTCGTCGGTGTTGGTTACTGCGACAAGCATATCAGCGTCTTGCGCTCCTGCTTCATGCAGAACGTCTGGGTGGCTTGCGTGACCGTTGACCACTCGTAGGTCGTACTTGTCTTGCAACTCACGCAGTCGATCGCCATTTTTGTCGACGATGGTGATGTCGTTATTCTCACCAACTAGGTTTTCCGCCAGTGTGCCGCCAACCTGACCAGCACCAAGAATAATGATTTTCATACTCTTTACTCGTTATCTGAAAAAGGCGATTGAATTCACTTCAATCGCCCTATTTAGCATGCTGTTACGCGTGTTTTTTTGTTAGCACTGCGTAGTAGAAACCATCCATATCTTCTTCGCCTGGTAGAATCTGACGACCAGGTTGCTTTGGATCGGAGTCCACTAATTGCGCGTTTGCAGTGCGCGCTAAGAACGCTTTTACTTGTTCCACGTTTTCTTGTGGTGTGATTGAACAAGTTGCGTAAACCATGGTGCCGCCAGGTTTCAGTTGCGTCCACATTGCATCAAAAATTTCGCTCTGTAGTTCCGCAAGTGCGGCAATATCATCAGCACGACGTAGCCATTTGATGTCTGGGTGACGACGAATTACGCCCGTTGCAGAACATGGTGCGTCCAGCAAAATGCGATCAAATTGTTCGCCTTGCCACCATTCTTGAGGATGACGCGCATCGCCGCAAACCACTTTTGCCTGAAGGTTGAGGCGCTTCAGGTTTTCGTGCACACGTTTAAGGCGCGTGTCATCGCAATCAATGGCTACCACTTCGCTGCCAGATGTACGCTCAAGAATGTGCGCCGTCTTACCGCCTGGTGCTGCGCAGCAGTCTAGGATCAGCTCGCCATCTTTTGGTTCAAGATAGTTAATCGACAGCTGTGCTGCCGCATCTTGCACCGATACCCAACCTTTTTCAAAGCCCGGCAGTTTCATCACATCGCATGGCGCGGCCAATTTTAGGGCGTCCATTGCTTGTGTGTGTGGCGTGCTATCAATGTTTTCATTTTTGAGTAGCGCAAGGTATTCATCACGAGTGTGGTGCTGGTGGTTTACACGCAGCCACATTGGCGCTTTTTGGTTGTTGGCCTCAACAATGCTTTCCCACTGCTCTGGGTAAGCTTCTTGCAGAAGTTTAAGTAACCAGCTTGGGTGGCCGTACTTGCCCGCATTGTTGCTGACCGCCATTTGGTCTAGTTCTTCTTGGTTGCGCTGGTAGTTACGCAATACCGCGTTGATAAGACCGCGCAGACGAGGACCTTTCAGCTCTTTAGTGCCTTCAACTGTTTCACCGACCGCAGCGTGCGCAGGAATACGCATGAAGCTTAGCTGATAAATGCCGACCAAAATCAGGTGATGGAAAACACGTTGTTTGCCTTTTAGCGGCTTATCCATCAACTGATTTGCAATCATTTCTAGGCGAGGGAGGTAACGTAGAGCGCCGTAACAGATCTCTTGCAGAAGAGCGTGGTCACGTGGTCGTACGTTTTGTTGAGCCGCTGGAAGAGCGCTTGAAAGTGAGTGGCCCTTGTCGACGACAAGATACAAGACGTTGGCAGCCGCAGCGCGAACATTCATGATGAGTACCTTAAAGTAAAGGAGGGCATCTCTGCCCTCTAAAAGTTCGTATTATTGGTGTTTGACACTATGGTTGGTTTTTTAAACCAGTTGAGTGCCAACTTCAAACCAAGATGCACGTGAGTTCAGAATATCTTGAACTGACATGGCTTTTTTACCCGGAACTTGCAGTTGTTCCAGTACCAATACGCCGTTGCCTGTCACAACATAGATACCGGTCTTATCTGCTTGCAAGATGGTGCCCGCAGGTTTGTCGCTGGTTTGCTCTTCAACACGGCTTTGCCATACCTTGATGCTGTTTTCAGCGGCTTCAAAGTGGCTCATTGGCCATGGGTTGAATGCGCGAACGCAACGCTCGATGTGTGCCGCGTCGTCATTCCAATTAATGCGCGCTTCTTCTTTGCTCAGCTTCTTCGCGTAGTTTGCAAGCTCGTCATCTTGCTTCACTGGCTCAGCTTTACCTGTTGCGATGTCTGCTAGGCAGTCAATCAGTGCATCAGGGCCTAAGCCTGCAAGTTTTTCGTACATAGATGTGCTGGTGTCACTTGCTTCAATCGGCAATGTTGCGATTTTCAGCATGTCACCCGTATCCAAGCCAATGTCCATCTGCATGATGGTCACGCCAGTTTCTGCATCACCAGCCCAAATTGAGCGTTGGATAGGAGCTGCACCACGCCAGCGAGGAAGAATCGAACCGTGTACGTTGATACAACCTAGTTTAGGTGTGTCTAGTACAACTTGTGGAAGTAATAAGCCGTACGCAACAACTACCATGATGTCGGCGTTCAGATCGGCAAGCTCTTGCTTTGCTTCGTCTGATTTGAAGTTTTCTGGTTGGTATACCGGAATGTCGTGCTCAAGCGCGATGGTTTTTACTGGGCTTGCAGTAAGCTTCTTACCACGACCTGCTGGGCGGTCTGGTTGAGTGTAAACCGCAATTACTTCGTGCTCCGAAGACAACAACGCCGCCAAGTGACGGGCGGCGAAATCCGGAGTACCTGCAAAGACAATACGTAAAGACTGACTCAAGGTAGGCTTCCTTCTAATTAAATTGTATCGAGATTAAGCGTTTTGCTGTTTCTCGTTAAAGCGTTTGATTTTTGCTAGCTTGTCTTGAATACGCTTACGCTTCAGTGGCGATAGGTAATCCACGAACAGTTTGCCCATTAGGTGGTCTAGTTCGTGTTGAACACAGATTGCTAGCAGATCGTCGGCTTCAAAGGTGTATTCTTTGCCATCGCGATCTAGCGCTTTAACCGTAACTTCAGCAGCGCGAGGCACAAGTGCACGCGCACCTGGTACCGACAGACAGCCTTCTTCGATGCCATCTTCGCCACGCTTTTCTAGAATCTCAGGGTTGATAAGCACCATAGGCTCATCACGAGTTTCAGAAATATCAATCACTACGATACGTTTGTGGATATCAACCTGCGTTGCAGCCAAGCCAATACCTTCTTCGTCGTACATGGTTTCAATCATGTCATCGACGATTTTTTGAATCTCAGGTGTCACCTCTTCTACAGGTTTTGCAACGGTACGCAGGCGATCATCTGGGAATGTTAATACTTGTAATACAGACATATTCACTCGAAATATTGAACTGTGCCGTAACAGCACAAACCTTGTTGGCTCAATTCTAGACATTTTATGACCTAAATGACAGCATCCTGATACCAATTTCCATTCTGGTAACTGCCTAACAGACCAAGGACGAGGGTCATGAATCGAATTTTCCGCAACGTTTCTCGTATTACGTTGCCGTTACTTTTCTCTTTCAGTGCCGTAGCAAACACGGATTCCCAACCACTTACCGTTAAAGATGATGCACCCAAAACTTACGTTGTGGTTAAAGGTGACACGTTGTGGGATATTTCGGCGATGTATCTGGATAGCCCTTGGTTGTGGCCTCGTCTATGGCAGGTAAACCCAGAAATTGATAACCCACATCTGATTTACCCTGGCGATAAGTTGTCGTTAGTGTGGATTAATGGCCGGCCAGTTTTAAGCTTAAAACCGGTCAAAAAGCTCAGCCCAAAAGCCCGTATCACGGAAAAGAAAGCGGTACCGACTGTGGCGGAAGGGTTGGTTATGCCATATCTGAAGTCTGATCGTTTAGTTGATGATGAGACACTAGATAATGCAGCGAAAGTGATGGGTAGCAGCAAAGGCAATAAGTTCCTTACTGCAGAAGACACGCTGTACATCAGTGGTGAGCAAACTTCGACTGGGTGGGCCATCTATCGACCGGTGGAGACCTTTTCACGCGATGATGTATCACAAAAAATTACGGCTCTGCGTTTGATTGCGAAAGGGGGGCTTGTTGAAGCATCCAGTGAGTTTTCTGGTTTGAAGATCACCACGCAACTGCAAGAGATTATCCGTAATGATATTGCTTTGCCGGTACAAGCGTTAGATAACGGCGACTTCACGGCGACGTTCTATCCTCTTCCATCCCCACAAGGCACCTCTGCCAAACTATTGGGTAACATTGAAGGTATTCGTTATAGCTCGACCAACCAAGTGGTGGTGATTGATAAAGGTACATCGGATGAACTTCGCCAAGGCAGCGTGTTTGATTTAAAAGAGGACGCGCATCCAGTATTCAAGAATGGAGACGACTTTGCTAAAGATAACGGTGTACTCGATACTGAGATTACTTTGCCACAAAGCAAAGTAGGTGAGTTGCTTGTCATTCGTCCTTATGAATACTTTAGCCTCGCGCTGATTACTAATAGCACCAAGCCAATTAATAAAGAGGTGTCTGTGGTTTCTCCTCTGGCTGAGGAATCAACCACCAATGACACCACAAAATGATATTGATCTCGCTGCCTGGTTAAAGCTTAGTTGTTTACCGGGCATCGGTGGGGTCAAGATGAATAAGCTGCTCAGCAAAGATACGCCGAGCAATATTGTCCAATACTCGACAGAGCAGCTTCAGCTTTTGGGCTTAACGGCAAAACAGTTGCAAGCATGGTCGCAGGTCGATAAAGAAGTCGATGCTTGTCTGACTTGGGTTGCAGCTTCTTCTCATCATCATATTCTTACGTTGGCGGATGCTTTGTATCCGCCACTTCTCAAACAAACCGTCGCACCGCCTCCTTTACTCTTTGTAAAAGGAGAGGCGAGCTGTTTGTCTCAACCTCAAATAGCTATGGTTGGCAGCCGTAATGCCAGTGTGGATGGGCTACAACACGCAAGAACTTTTGCATCTGACTTGGTGCAACACGATCTGATCGTTACCAGTGGCTTAGCATTGGGTATTGATGGCCATGCTCATGATGGTGCGCTGTTAGCTGGAGGTAAAACCATCGCAGTGCTTGGCTCGGGATTAGAACAAGTGTACCCAGCAAGACACCGCGGCTTGGCACAGCGAGTGGCTGAAAATGGCGCGCTTGTTTCAGAGTTTCGTCCAGGTGCTAAGCCTCGCGCAGAAAACTTTCCACGTCGTAATCGAATCATCAGTGGTTTGTCACTGGGTGTTTTGGTGGTGGAAGCGGCTGAAAAAAGTGGCTCCTTGATTACGGCGCGTTATGCTTTAGAACAAGGTCGAGAAGTTTTCGCTCTGCCAGCTTCGATTAATGCACCCAACGCCAGTGGCGGTAATCAATTGATTCAGAACGGGGCTTGTCTCGTACAAAATACTCAAGAGGTGCTGAATGAAATACAGTCTTTGCTCGACTGGTCTATTAATCAGAGCTTAGATTTATTTTCTGCGCCAATTGATGAAGAAGAATTGCCATTTCCTCAGCTGTTAGCTAACGTAGGAAATGAGGCTACACCAGTTGATATTCTTGCAAGCAGGACCAATATACCTGTCCAAGAAGTCATGATGCAGCTCTTAGAGCTTGAGCTTTCAGGGCATGTTGTTGCAGTATCCGGTGGCTATATTCGAAAGGGGAGGGGCTAGCTATGATGATGGATATACTTATGTATCTATTCGAAACCTACATCCATAGCGATGCAGAGTTACAGGTCGAACAAGACGAGTTGGAAGATGAATTGCTTCGTGCAGGCTTCCAGCAAAAAGACATCTACAAAGCCCTTGTCTGGTTAGAAGAGCTGGCGGCATTGCAACAAAGCGATGAACATTCAGCCATTTCAACCTGCATTGCATCGGCATCAACACGTATCTATACCGCATCTGAAATGCAGCGACTAGACCTCGAATGTCGTGGTTTCTTGTTGTTCTTAGAACAAATCAATGTTCTGACCACAGAAACGCGTGAGATGGTCATCGACCGTGTGATGGGGCTTGAAACCAATGAGTTTGAGCTTGAGGACCTTAAATGGATCATCCTTATGGTGCTGTTTAATGTTCCAGGTAACGAAAACGCCTACACGCTGATGGAAGAGCTGTTGTACACCAAGGAACAAGGTATTCTTCATTAATATCTTCTGCTTGAGCGGTGAGTATGAGTAGTAAAATCGATCACAACCTTTTCTCGGCACACGAGCATGCGCTTGAGCGCGAACCTTGCCCTAAATGCGGTGGGGAAGTTTCGCTTAAGCACGGTAAGCACGGCCCCTTTCTGGGTTGTAGCCAATACCCAAGTTGCGATTACATTAAGCCGCTACACAGCAATGATGGTCACATCGTGAAAGAGTTGGGTGTGCCTTGTCCTGAGTGTGGCAACGAGTTGGTACTCCGCCAAGGGCGCTACGGCATGTTCGTTGGTTGTAGCCATTACCCTGCCTGTCATCATATTGAGTCGATTAACCAACCTGAACCACAGCAGCAGGCAAAAGAGCAACATGCTTGCCCTGAATGTGGTAAAGGGCATTTGGTTGAGCGTAAGACCCGATTTGGTAAAACATTCTACGCGTGTGATAACTATCCGAAGTGCAAATTTGCGGTGAACTTGCCACCTGTAAGAGGCCGCTGCGAGAAATGTGGATTTACCTTGTTGGTAGAAAAGAAACTTGCCAGTGGGGTTAAACTGCAATGCGCGAGCCGTAAGTGCCAGCATACTCAATCACAATAACTTTCAGTACGAATTAAAAAGGGTCGCATCATGCGACCCTTTTGCTATTTATTCCGATGCTTTTCTAGGCTTGCCACTGCTTGGCAAATTCATGCACAGCAGGGAAAGCCTGTTCATCCAGAACTTCTGCTAATGCACAAAGTTTGCGATTAAGTTCGCCAGTGTAGTCACCACATACGTTGATGTGGCCCATCTTGCGACCCGCACGTTTTTCTTTGCCGTACCAATGAATGTGGCAACCATTCATCGCTAGCAATGCTTCTGGTAGTGTGTCTTCACCAAGAATATTAATCATCGAGGTTTCACGAACCAGTTTCGTGCTACCCAAAGGCAGGCCACACACGGCGCGTAGGTGGTTCTCAAACTGACAAGTTTCCGCACCCTGTTGAGTCCAGTGGCCAGAGTTGTGTACGCGTGGTGCGATTTCGTTAACCAGCAAAGTGCCGTCAACGTCAAAGAACTCCAAAGCTAACACGCCAACGTAATTCAAGTTGTTGGCAACAGCTGTGAACATCTGTTTTGCTTGCTCTTGCAACTCTGGCGCATCAATCGCAGTAGAAAGGCTCAATACACCATTGGTATGGACGTTCTCTGCCAGAGGGTACACTTCAACGCTGCCATCTTTACCGCGAGCACCAACCAGTGAAACTTCGCGGTTAAAAGGGACAAATTCCTCAGCAACAATCGCTTGAGTTGGTGTTGCCGCGATGCACTCTGCCATCTCTGTCCAAATGTCTTCGACTTGAGAAGCTTCTTTTAAGCGCCACTGGCCTTTACCATCGTAACCACCCAATGCACTTTTCAGAACCATTGGCATACCAACGTGCTCAATGGCGCGGTCAAAGTCTTCACGAGTTTCGATGACGTAGTATTTCGCGTTACGCACGCCAGCATCATCAAGTAATGCCTTTTCAATACGGCGATCACCACCTGCTTTGATGGCTTGTGTACTTGGTAGGAACTTGCCGCTCGCTTCGCAAACATCGAGCACATCATGTGGGATATGCTCGAACTCAGCAGTAATGACGTCGACTTGTTCAATTGCATTCTCTAAGCCGCTGCCTAGTACGTGCTGAGTCAGTGGATGAACGATATTACCGCTGCCCACGTCGTAAGCTGAGATTTGAATATTCAGTGGCGCACCAGCCAGAGACATCATACGAGCCAACTGACCCGCACCAAGAACCAGTACATGCATCTGATTAATCCTCAGCAGGGTTTGGGTTCGCCAATACGGTTTCCGTTTGTTCGTTACGGAACGCTTCGACTTTTGCCATGATCGTTTCATCATGTGTACCAAGGATTTGAGCTGCTAGGATGCCAGCGTTTGCTGCGCCTGCTTCGCCAATCGCCAATGTACCAACCGCAATACCTTTTGGCATCTGTACGATAGAAAGCAGTGAGTCCATGCCTTTCAGCGCACGAGACTGCACAGGGACGCCAAGTACCGGAACGCTAGTAAACGCCGCCGCCATACCTGGTAGGTGAGCAGCACCGCCCGCACCTGCGATGATGACTTTAATGCCACGTTCTTTCGCGCTGCTTGCGTAATCAGCCAACAATTGAGGAGTACGGTGAGCTGACACCACCTTTGTTTCGTAAGACACGCCAAATTGATCCAGCATGTCCGCTGATAGTTTCATGGTTGGCCAATCTGATTTAGAACCCATGATGATACCGACTTTCATCTCAAACTCCTTCAAGCTGCAAAATTAGGTGAGCTGATAAATTTGTGCGCATTATACGGGGATTTTTACCTCAAGCAAACGTTTGCGTGTGTTTGTAAATGCTATTGATACATTTTATAAACAAATTGCTTTAGTCTCTGAGAATGAATATTTGTACACTTAGTACAAACACAACAGAAAAGATTATCAGGAAGTATCGGTGGAGAACTTTGAACAGGTGCTAAAAGCACTACAAACAGGTGAAGTGATTGCCTACCCAACAGAGGGGGTGTTTGGTGTTGGATGTGACCCAGATAACCCGGAAGCGATTCAAAAACTGCTAGAGCTAAAACAGCGTCCAGTAGAGAAAGGTTTAATCCTTATTGCTGCGAGCTATGAGCAGCTTCTGCCTTATATTGATGAATCTCAGCTGACTCAAGAGCAATTAGATAAAGTCCATGCAACTTGGCCTGGGCCATACACGTGGATCATGCCTGCAAGTGACAAAGTTTCTCACTGGGTATCGGGACAATTTGATTCAATCGCAGTACGTGTGACGGATCATCCTTTAGTACAAAAGATGTGTAATGCGTTCGGAAAGCCGCTAACCTCTACCAGCGCGAATCTTACTGGTCAGCCTCCTTGTATGACGACGGAAGAAGTTGAAGAGCAGTTAGGCGATAGACTTGTGGCGATCTTACGTGGTGAAACCAGCGGTCGTGACAAGCCGAGTGAAATTCGTGATGCTAAAACCTCGCAAATATTAAGACAGGGCTAACCCTGCTAGTCAGCAATTAATAGGTACTACACGTATGTCAGCAATCGATAAGCACGCCGTAAAGCAGTTCTTGATGTCCCTTCAAGATTCCATTTGTCAGCAGTTAGAACAAGAAGATGGAAAGGCCGTCTTTGTCGAAGATGCCTGGCAACGTGAAAAAGGAGAGCGTCTTGGTGGCGGTGGCCGTACTCGCGTATTGCGTGATGGTCATATCTTCGAGCAAGGAGGAGTGAACTTCTCTCATGTAGAAGGTAATGAAATGCCAGCATCAGCGACGGCACATCGCCCAGAGTTAGCGGGTCGCCGTTTTGAAGCAATGGGTGTTTCCTTGGTTATTCACCCTAAAAACCCTTATGTACCGACTTCGCACGCCAATGTCCGCTTCTTTATTGCAGAGAAAGATGGCGAAGACCCAATCTGGTGGTTTGGTGGTGGTTTTGACCTTACGCCTTTCTACCCATTTGAAGAAGATTGCCAATCATGGCACGACACAGCAAAACAGCTTTGTGCGCCATTTGGTGACGAAGTTTACCCAGAGCACAAAGCGTGGTGTGACAAATACTTCTTCCTTCCACACCGAAATGAAACCCGTGGTGTTGGTGGTCTGTTCTTTGATGACTTAAACCATTGGGAATTCGACAAGTGTTTTGACTACATCAAAGCGGTTGGTGAGGGATACTGCCAAGCGTATCTACCGATTGTTTCTCGTCGTAAAGACATCGAGTTCGGTGAGCGCGAGCGTGAATTCCAACTTTATCGTCGTGGTCGCTACGTTGAGTTCAACCTAGTGTACGATCGCGGCACGCTATTTGGTCTGCAAAGTGGCGGTCGTACAGAGTCAATTCTTATGTCGATGCCACCACTTGCACGTTGGGAATACAGCTACGAACCACAGGCTGGCTCTCCAGAAGCTGAACTTTACGAGCGATACCTAACGCCACGAGAGTGGTAAGCGTTGAATCTCCTTTTCTGTATAGATAGATAGTGATAGGGTCATCGGTAATCAGATGGCCCTGTTTTTATATATGGGTAAGGAATAAAGGTAAGGAAATGACTCTGCAAATTGATCGTTATGCCGTGTTTGGTAATCCTATCGGACACAGCAAGTCGCCATTCATTCACACCTTGTTTGCTCGTCAAACCAATCAGTCATTGGTGTATACCGCAGAAACTGCCCCTGTTGATGGCTTTGTTGAAGCAGCAAAAGCTTTTTTCGCTGACGATGGGAAAGGGTGTAACGTGACAGTGCCTTTTAAAGAAGATGCTTATCGATTTGCCAATCGTCTTACTGAGCGAGCAGAGCTAGCCGGTGCTGTGAACACACTGAAGAAGCTAGATGACGGAGAAATCATTGGTGACAACACCGATGGAGAGGGCTTGGTACAAGACCTACTACAGCATCAAGTCGTATTGGAAGGCGCGAGAATTCTGGTCATTGGCGCTGGTGGTGCTGCTCGTGGTGTGATTAAACCACTCCTTGATCAGAAACCTGCTTCTTTAACGATTACTAACCGTACTTTTAGTAAAGCACAACAGCTTGCAGACTTATTCGTCTCACATGGTCCTATTGTAGCGAAGGAGATGACTACAATAGAAGAAGCGTACGACGTGATTATTAACTCAACCTCTGCTTCATTAAACGGCGAGTTGCCCGCGGTCTCTTCTGCTATCTTTTCCACCAATAGCACTAGCTACGACATGATGTATGGCAAGGGGTTAACAAGCTTTAACCAGTGGGCGAAAGAACACGGAGCGGCTCATGCTTATGATGGCCTTGGAATGTTGGTCGGACAGGCGGCTGAAAGCTTTATGTTATGGCGTGGTTTGCGTCCTGGCGCGAAGCAAATACTCAGAGAATTAAGAAAGAACCTCGAAGGTCAATAAGAGATGAATCAATCCATTCTATTCCCAGACATGCAATCATGGGATGAAGCATCACAATCAATCAATTTTGCAGCCCAACAGGCTGGCGCATTGATTGAATGCTACGTAACCAAACAAAAGTTAGAAAAGTTGAGTGGCTTAATCATAGCTAATGAGCAAGCTGCCATTGAGGCTTTCGTTGATAATCGCTTTGATCTAGAAGAAATAGCAGAAGAGTTAATAGAAGATGAAGCCTTCAATGAAGAAGGCCACATCATCATCGACTAGCTGACTCTGCCAGACTACTTATTGATGTCTTCAACCTCATTAATGTAGTCGTTTTTGTTTTGTACATAATTGTTGGCAGACTTTTGTAGGAAAGCTTGCTCTTGTTCTGATAAAGGGCGAGCTTGTTTTACTGGGCTTCCCACATATAGATAGCCGCTTTCTAACCTCTTCCCTGGTGGGACTAAACTGCCTGCACCTATCATTACGTCAGATTCTACAACCACATTATCCAAAACTATCGCACCCATACCTACTAATACGCGGTCGTGTATCTCGCAGCCATGCAACATTACTTTGTGACCAATGGTGACATCATTACCTATGATGAGAGGATAGCCGAGTGGGTTATCCGCATTCTTATGTGTCACATGAAGCACGCTGCCATCTTGAACGTTGGTACGGTCACCGATATGAATGTGGTTTACATCGCCACGAGCTGCAACCAATGGCCAGATACTAGAATCATCACCAATTCGGATATCACCGACTAAAACAGAGGTTGAGTCGACGTAGACACGCTTTCCCAACTGAGGACGGATACCTTTATAACTTCTAATTGAACTCATCTTTATTCCTTATAAAGCGCTAATAACGGTGATATTTGATAAGAAGAATAGTAAAAACGCGCCTTTTAGAATAAAAAACACTCAAACGGCAAAAAAATCAAAAAAAACGAGAAAAAGGGCTTGCCAATGTGATCGCAATCTCTATAATGCCACCTCGCTGACACGGCAGCGCTTCGAAAGAAACGAGGTTGAGTTAGCAAGCCAATTAGCCAAGCGGAAACGCTTGAAAAAAGTTTGAAAAAAGTGATTGACACTAAACTTTAACTCGCTAAAATGGCCGTCCGATTTGAGCAAAGCTCAATAGGAAAGCTCTTTAACAATATAGACCTATCAATCTGTGTGGGCACTCGTTGATGATAATCCAATTAGATACTTCGGTATCAAATTAGGTTTCAATGAAACGAAGTGACCATTGAATCGAAAGATTCAGCACAGTCAATTCAAACATTACTTTATG